>JBBTRU010000022.1:0-1190 GCA_038065015.1 Patescibacteria group bacterium
GCCCTGCGTTTCGTCAAGAGTACAAAGACCCGACTTTCGGCGCGTGCGTGACGCGTGTTACAGACGTGGCACAACACGGCGCCGACGGCGTCCATGATTACAGCGAATTGCAAGCATGGAACGCTGATCAGTCCAAGATTCTTCTTCAGAATGGGAAAATAATTGATGCAGGGACAAGTGCTGTGGTTCGCGATGTGGACTTTGGGTATCCGGAAGGTGGGAGTGGGTTGCGATGGTCGCCGACAGACCCAAACGTACTGTACTATGTGGGGCAGAAGGTGAGCTCCGGGACCTCGTGGGTAACGAACTGCCCGGCTACGGCAGCCCGCCTCGTAAAGTACACCCTGCCCGCGGGAACACGGGAGCTGGTGGGCTGTTTCCCTGAGTATGTGCGGTTTGACAAGAACCGTTCTTTCCAGTCGTTGAGCATGGACGGTCGCTTCATTGCGCTCGTTGGCTCCCCGAGGAATGGAGCCGCCTGTGAAGGTTCGACGGCGTGCGAGGTGTTCCTGTACGACCTCGTGAACAAGGCGAAGGCAGCGCTGTTGTCCATTCCGGGAGGAACTTATCTCGAGTGGGTGGAGCCATCGCCAATGGGTAACTACCTGCTGGTCAATTACGGGGAGGGCGGGGAGTGCTCGCGGTGCGGGGTCGTCAGTTATGACCGGACGGGGAATCGTGTTGGCCAACTGGCAACGGGTCATGGTCATGGTTCGACCGCGCTGGGCCCGGATGGGACGGAATGGTACGTAGTCGACGGTTTCTCGACTTCCTATGCGCCGGGAGGAAATCAGCCTCAAATCCTGAAGGCTCGCATTCCGAAAGGCTACGATCAATGGAAGGCGGGCGATGGCAGCGGCTACGTCAGCTTGCTAAAAGAGGATTGGGGTACGAACCAGCATATTAGTTGCAAAACGCCACGGTCCGAGTGGTGTGTCGTCGGAACCTATGCGATGGGGTCTCCGGGTGTACCGTTCTACCATGAGGTGTTTCGGTTGAGTTTGAACTCTACGGCAACGAATCCGAAAGTAGAACGTTTGGTGCACCATTACAGTGACTATAACTTTGCCAGCAATTGTGCAGGACTTGGTGGCGGGTATTGGGCGCAGCCGCACGCTTCGACCAGCCCGGATGGCTCGAAGATCATCTTTGGCAGCACTTGGGGTCAGGTATGCCGCGCGGAGGCGTAC
>JBBTRU010000023.1:0-4362 GCA_038065015.1 Patescibacteria group bacterium
TGCGAGAGCTGTACCTACGTCAGTGTGCGAAGTGGTGCTGGGTTGACGGAAAGGCCATTTTTAAGTAGAATGCACGCACTATGAACGTTACGGAACTCGCGCGACGGTTGCGCATCCCTGTCCAAGATTTGCGACAAGCCCTCCCCAAGCTTGGTTTTGGCATTGGTTCGAAGGCGCACAAAGTTTCGGACGTGGTGGCGCAGGGCATTATAAAAAAGCACAAGGACGAGCCGGTACTCTTTGAACCCGAAAAAGAAGTAGACGAAATTGCCATTGCGGAGAAGACGCAAGTTGCCGGCATTGTCGAAATTCCTTCGCGCATTACCGTGCGGGAGTTTGCGGCCCGCTTGGGCAAGCCTGCGCCGCTGGTCATCTCGCACCTCATGAAGAACGGCATTCTGGCTTCGCTCAACGAAGAAATTGATTTTGAAACGGCAGCAATTGTCGGCAGTGACTTTGGCGCCGACGTGCAACGGCAAAAAGAGCAAACTACCAGCGAGCGCGAGAGCGGGCTAGCGGACAAGGTAACGCAGTTGATTGCTGATGAGAAAGACCGCACCACGCCCCGCCCGCCCGTGGTGGTGGTTATGGGCCACGTGGACCATGGCAAAACCAGTTTGCTGGATGTAATCCGCACAACGAAAGTCGCGGACAAAGAGCACGGTGGTATTACCCAGCACATTGGCGCCTACCAGGTGACGCACGAAGGCCGGCTTATGACCTTTATTGATACACCGGGCCACGAGGCCTTTACGGCCATGCGCTCCCGCGGGGCAAATGTGGCGGATATTGCCATTGTGGTTATTGCCGCGGATGACGGCATAAAGCCGCAGACGCGCGAGGTGCTGAACATTGTGGAGCGCACCAAGCTGCCGTTCATTGTCGCTATTACTAAAATTGATAAAGACGGCGTGACGCAGGATAAAGTGAAAACTGATCTGGCCTCTATAAATTTGCAGCCCGAAGATTGGGGCGGCAAGGTTATGACCGTTGGTGTCTCGGCCAAGACTGGCGAAGGCCTGCCGGATTTGCTCGCGGCCATAAACCTGGTGGCCGAAGTGGAAAAAGATACCTTGCTTACGAATCCTCAAGGAAAACTCGTGGGCACGATTATTGAATCGCACGTCGACCCCGGGGAAGGGCCGGTGGCGACCATTCTGGTGCAGAACGGCACGTTGCATCAAGGCGACTTTATTGTAGCGGGCCCGGTGGTAGGCAAGGCGCGCAACCTAAAAGATTGGAACGGCAAAGTTGTACAAGAAGCTGGGCCGTCTATGCCCGTGGTTATTCTCGGGCTAAAGGCCGCGCCCTCGGTCGGCGACGTGCTGGAAGCGCCAACCGACGAGAAGGCCGCGCGCAAAATGATGAAGCAACAGGAAGCAACCTTGCGCCTGATGCAGGTGAAAGCCCGTGAGTCTTCGAAGATCGCTTCCGTTATTGCGGGCAAAACCAGCAATGCCGTTACCAAGTTGCCGCTGTTTCTTAAGGCCGATAAAGTTGGCTCGCTGGAAGCGATTCTGGAAAGTCTAAAAATATTCAGTTTTCCCGAAGTCCGGCCCGAAGTGGTGGGCCAAGGCTTGGGTGATATTACCGAGTCAGACATCCTGCGCGCGGAGCAAGCCGGCGCGTGGCTGCTGGGTTTTCACGTGGGGTTGAATGCTAAGCTCGTGGCAAACGCAAAGACAAAGGTGAAGAGTTACACCATTATTTACGAAATGCTGGACGATATTAAAGCCGGCTTAGAAGAAAAAGTCGGTGCGGATGTGGTGGAAGAGCCGGTGGGCCAAGCCCGCATCCTCAAAGTATTCCGCGCCGAAGGCAAAACCGCCATTGTCGGGGCAAAGGTTACCGAAGGCGTGGCGAAAGCCAAAGCAAAAGTCCGCGTGTTTCGCGGCAGCAAGGTGCTGGCTATGGTCGCTTTGGAACAACTGCAGCAGAACAAGCAGAATGTTGGCGAGGTCGCAATGAACGTGGAGTGCGGGCTCAAGCTTGCGGGCTTTGCCGGTGTAACGGAAGGGGATACCTTGGTGTTCATCGAAGAGAAGTTGGTGAAGCGGAAACTGGAGGGGTAAAAATTATGAATTACGAATGACTCTAGTGTATATCGTTACGCAACTTAGAAAAGATTCGTATATTCGTAGCATTCTGATTCGTAATTCGTAACCTTTGTGCCCTCTAAACGCGTCCATCAACTCAACTCCCTCCTCCAGCAAAAACTGGGGGAAATGTTTCTCATGGAGATTACCTTTGCCCCTGGCGCATTGGTAAGTATTACCCGTGTCGAAACGAACGGCGAAATTCGCCACGCGGTAGTTTTTCTCTCCGTGTTGCCGGAAAAGTTTGAAAGCGGCGTACTTTCGCTTCTCAACAAGCGGTTGCCATTTATACACCACGAGCTAATGAAGAAGTTGACACTTTCTCGAATTCCCACCTTGCACTTCCGCATTGAGACCCGCGGGAAAGCGGTTACGGATATCGAGAAGTTACTGGATAAGGTCAAGGCCGAAATGCCGCCCGAGGAAGCATCAACCAATTGACGTATCGAAGCAGTCTAGCTATAGTGGATTCACTATGTTTTCACTCCTCTCCATTTTCCCGAAGCGCAGCCAGTTCATGGCGGATTTCCGTCATGCTACGTGGTATGGTTTTGCGCGGGAAAGTGTGAGCGAGTAAGTTTTTTAGAAAACTCGTTCGTCAGCTAGCCCCGCGCACCATGCCACACGCAGCGCGGTTTTTTGTGCATACCAAAACTTTTTACACCAACATTCCAAAAACCGAAAGGAGGGCAGCATGCCCCCACTCACGTTCCTTGAAACCGAGCAGCTCATCCTGCGCCCAATCGAGCAAGCCGATCTGCCGCACCTGGTGCGCTGGATCAACAAGCCCGAAATGCGGAACTTCCTGGCTGTGCGCACACCCAATAGCAGTAATGCCGAAGCCGACTGGCTGGCGCAGATTACTCGCCCCAGTAATCCACCTGCCGATATCGTCCTGGCAATCGTGCACAAAAAGGGTCCGCGGCTTATTGGCCTTACGGGGTTGCACCAGATTGACTGGATCAATCGTCGGGCAGTGACCGGCAGCTACCTGGGCGAAGCGTGCGATCGCGGTAAAGGCTATGGCAAAGCAAGTAAACTGGCCATGCTGGAATACGCCTTCAACACGCTGGACCTACGCAAGATTAACAGCGAAGCGAACGCGGACAATGTTGCCAGCCAAAAGTGCCTGCTCGCCTGTGGCTACACCCACGAGGGCGTACGTCGGCAGCATCTGCTCATCGCCGGTAAAGCCGTGGACTCCATCCTCTTCGGCATTACCCAGGACGAGTGGCGCCAGCGCAATGCTCCCGCAGCACTTTCATCCGAAGCGTGTCGCGTATGGTTGCTGGGGAAAAATAAAATCCTCTCCGACCATCCGTACCTGTTCTAAACGTGAAGGCCTACGAATTTCGTGGGCCTTCTTTTTTTGTTCAGGCCTTGACGCGATAGGCAGGACATCGTACACTCCGTTACTTATGTCTCTGCCCGACCACCCCGCTACATTTACCAAAATTTACGACGCCATTAAAGGCGCCAAGGAAATATTGCTGATTGCCCACCAAAAGCCCGACGGCGACACGTTGGGCGCCAACTTAGCCATGGCCAACTGGCTGCGAGACGAAGGCCGGCACTTTCACATTTTCTGCGCGCACCCGGTTCCGCCCCACTTCCAGTACCTGCCGTTGTGGGAGCACGTGAAAACAACCGAAGAAGAACTCATCCATATTCCCTTTGATGTGGTCATTGCCCTGGATTCATCCAGCCTTACCTATGCCGGGGCCGATGCACTCGTCGCTAAACTTAAGGGCAAGCCGACGATCATTAACATTGACCACCACGGTACCAACCCGCACTTCGGCGACTTGAACGTGGTGGACCCCGCAGCGTCATCCTGTACGGTGCTGGTCAGCCGCTTTTTGCAGCACATTGGCGCGCACGTCAGCCAGGATATTTCTACCTGCTTGCTCACCGGCATTCTGACCGATACGGATGGCTTCTCGAACATGGGCACCACGCACGAAGCCATGGACATTGCCAGCGAGCTGCTCAAGCGCGGGGCTAAGTTTCGGGCCATTACGAATCACACGGTGCGCAACAAGACCGTGAACTCACTTAAACTGTGGGGGCGCGCCTTAGACCGGCTCACGCGGCATGCCAATGGTATTGTGAGCACGGCGATTACCCAGGCAGACATTACCGAGTGCGAGGCAACCGAGGAAGACATGGAAGGTATTTCTAACTTCCTTAACGCATTGCAGGATGCCAAAGTGATTATGGTGCTCAAAGAGCGCGATGGCGAAGTGAAAGGGAGTTTGCGCACCAC
>JBBTRU010000024.1:0-27399 GCA_038065015.1 Patescibacteria group bacterium
AGCCGGTCCCGGCCGGGATGAGCTTGCCGATGATGACATTCTCTTTCAAGCCGCGCAGCCGGTCCACCTTGCCCGAGACCGCCGCGTCAATGAGCACGCGTGCCGTCTCTTGAAAGGATGCGGCCGAGAGGAAGCTATCAATGGAGAGCGAAGCCTTGGTAATGCCGTAGAGCAGAATGTCGCCTTTGGCCAGTTCCTTGTTCTTGGCGGCGGTACGCTCGTTGGCCTCTTCAAACTGTGAACGCTCGATAATCTCGCCGGCAATGAGGTCTGTATCGCAGGCATCAGACACGTACACGCGGGAGAACATCTGGCGGACAATGACCTCGATGTGCTTGTTGTTAAGCTTCTGCCCCTGGGACGAGTAGATGAACTGCGTCTCTTTAATCATGTACTCTTGCACGGCCTTCTCCCCGTTCAGGCGGTAGAGCGTGTGCAAGTCTAAGCTGCCTTCGGTGAGTTGCTGGCCTACGTTCACCAGCTCGCCGTCCTTGGCAAGCACGGTGTCCCCTTGGTGGATGGCATGCTCGTCAGCTTTGTCGGCTTCGCGACGAATCAAAATCTGGCTGGTAGACACTTGGGCAATCCCGCCTTCAAGAGCGACGATTGGATCTTTGGTCTTCGATTCGGCCAAGGTTTCACCGGGCTTCACGGCTTTGCCATCTGCCACGACGGCTTTCCAGCCCTTCTTCAAGGGGTAGGTGTCATCGGTTTGGCCCCGGTAATGAATCTTCAGCACTTTATCGCCGCGCTCGCCCTCGACGAGAGAAATAGTCCCGCTGGCCCCGGCCAAAATTGCCGGCTTCTTCACCGGTCGGGCTTCGAAGAGCTCTTCCACCCGCGGAAGCCCTTGGGTAATGTCATGCCCACCCGCGACACCCCCCGTGTGGAACGTGCGCATGGTCAGCTGCGTGCCGGGCTCACCAATGGACTGGGCGGCAATAATACCAACCGCGATGCCGAGCTTCACCTGCTGGTTGTGCCCGAGGTCGTAGCCGTAGCAAGCAGCGCAGATGCCCCGCTTCGTGCGGCAGGTAAGCACCGTGCGGATACGAAGCTCATCCAGGTCGAGCGGATCAAGCGCAGCGACGATATCTTCGGTAATGAGCTGGTTCTTGTTGACCAGCACCTTCTTCGTCTTCGGGTCGCTAATACGCTGCATGCTGGTACGGCCGAGCGCGCGCTGCGCCACAGATTCGCCGAGGATTTCGGAATCAACCTTAGACAAGGCCATGCCCTCGTCGTCGGTACACTGCGGCTCGGTAATGACAATATCCTGGGCCACATCAATAAGCCGGCGGGTGAGGTAGCCAGCGTTGGCCGTTCGCAGCGCGGTGTCGGACAACCCTTTGCGCGCACCGTGCGTCGAGATGAAGTACTCCAGCACGTCAAAACCTTCTTTAAACGAACCGCGCACCGGCAATTCAATAATGTCGCCCGCCGGGTTGGTCACCAAACCCTTCATGCCCATCATCTGGGTGGTCTGGCCCCAGCTGCCGCGGGCGCCCGATTCGATCATGCTGAACACCGGACCGAAAGGATCGAGCGTGGCTTTACAGGCTTTCTGGATAGAAGTCTTGGCCTGGTCCCACACTTCGATAATGCGGTTGTGCCGCTCGTCATCGGTGAGCAAGCCCAGGTCGTAGTTCTGGGTGAACTCGTCGACCTTGGCGTCGGCAATTTTCAAAATTTCCGCTTTCTCCTTCGGAATCGTCAGGTCGTCCATGCCCCAGCTAATGCCCGAGAGGGTCAGGTACTCAAAAGAAACATTCTTCAGCCGGTCAATGGTACCCACGGTACTGTCGACGCCGAGTTTCTGGATGAAAACCCCGACGAGCTTGGAGAGGAGCTTCTTATCCAAGTGCTCGTTAATGTAGGGCCAATCTTTCGGCAGCACGTCGTTGAAGGCCAGGCGGCCCGCCGAGGTTTGCAGGCGCTCACCGTTGTGCCGAACGATAATTTCGTCGTGCAAGTGAATGTTGCCTGCAGCCAAGGCCATCTTCGCTTCGGCGGCACTGGAAAAAGCGTGCGGCTTTTCGTTGGGCTTGAGCATGGTCAGGTAGAAGCAACCCAAGACAATGTCCTGCGAGGGCGTCACCACCGGCGTACCCGTAGCGGGCTTGAGCAAGTTCTTGGACGAAAGCATGAGTTCGGCCGCCTCTTTCTTGGCGGCTTCGGTCAGCGGCACGTGCACGGCCATTTGGTCGCCGTCGAAGTCCGCGTTGAACGCCGTACACACCATCGGGTGAATCTGGATGGCTTTGCCTTCGATGAGCACGGGCTGGAACGCCTGGATGCCCAAGCGGTGCAGGGTCGGCGCGCGGTTGAGCAGCACGTGCGAATTCTTGGTAATTTCTTCCAGAATATCCCACACTTCGCTGCGGTCGCTCTCGATAAAGCGGTTGGCGCTACGCACGTTATGCACGTACTCCCGCTTAATGAGCTGGGCAATGACGAACGGCTTGAAGAGTTCCAAGGCCATGCGCTTAGGCAAGCCGCACTGGTGAAGCTGCAAATGGGAGCCGACGACGATAACGGAGCGGCCCGAATAATCCACGCGTTTGCCCAGCAAGTTCTGGCGGAAACGGCCCTGCTTGCCTTTGAGCATGTCGGCAATGGATTTGAGCTGGCGCTTCTGGCCCGTGGCTGCGGTCACAGTCTTGCCGTGGCGCGCGCCGTTATCAATGAGCGCGTCAACCGCTTCTTGCAACATGCGCTTCTCGTTGCGGGTAATAACTTCGGGGGCATTGAGCTCGAGCAAGCGCTTGAGCCGGTTGTTACGGTTAATGACGCGACGGTACAGGTCGTTGAGATCGGAGGCGGCAAAGCGGCCACCGTCGAGCTGCACCATCGGTCGCAGGTCGGGCGGGATAACCGGGATGTTGGTCAGCACGGTCCACTCGGGGCGCAAGTGATTGGCTTGCAAACTCTTGAAAAGCTTGAGGCGTCGCACGGCTTTGCGCTGCTTCACTTCCGAACCGTTCTTCCGTTCCAATTCCAGGGCTTTAATTTCGGCGACCATATCGATGCCCTTGAGCAGGTGGTGAATCGCTTCCGCGCCAATGCCCGCTTCGAACACGTGGCCGTACTTCAACGAGAGGTCGTGGTACTGGCTCTCGGCAATAATTTGGCGGGGCTGGAGCGTGATCAATTCTTTCCGCGCCACCGTCGCGGCAGAGCTCAAGGCTTCTGCCCGTTCGGCCTTGCGGGCGGCATTTGCCGCCAGCGCATCGTTGGCATCGTGCTCCGCCTTCTCGATTTTCTTGGCGTTTTCCTTGGCCGCTTCCAGGGCCTTCATACGGGTAGCTTGAATCTCGTTGGCAATGCGCTGGGCATCGCTCTCAATCTGCTTGCGCTTCGCATCCAGCTCGGCTTCAATCTGCTTCAAAGTTTCCTGGCGCAACGCATCGTCAACTTTCGTGATTATAAAGGCGGCAAAGTAAATGACCTTCTCCAATTCCTGAATCGAGAGATCGAGGGCCAGGCCGATTTTGGACGGCACCCCGCGCAAAAACCAAATGTGCGAGACCGGAGCCGAGAGCTCGATGTGGCCCATGCGCTCGCGGCGCACCAGCGCGCGCGTCACTTCCACGCCGCATTTGTCACAGACAATGCCCTTGTAGCGAATGCGCTTATACTTGCCGCAGTAGCACTCCCAATCCTTGGTCGGCCCAAAAATTTCCTCGGCGAACAAGCCGGACTTCTCGGGCTTCTGCGTGCGGTAATTAATGGTTTCGGGTTTGGTCACTTCTCCGTGCGACCAGCCGCGCATAACCTCGGGCGAGGCCAGCTTCAGCCGGATGGCAGAGAAGTCGCGAATCATCATTGCGTCATCGTGCATATAGGGCGGCGTTAGGCTTTCGGAGTTTCCACGGCTGCCTCGGCCTCAAGCCGTACAGGTTCCGCGCTGCGGGCACGTGCGCCGACGGGTTGCACGTCTTCGGTGGGGGCAGTTTCGGCGCCGATGAGCTCGACATCCAAGCACAACCCTTTGAGTTCGCGCATGAGCACGTTGAAAGATTCGGGAATGTTCAGCTTCTGAATTGGCTCGCCTTTAATAATGGATTCGTACGCTTTGCTGCGGCCGACCACGTCGTCCGACTTAATGGTGAGCATTTCCTGCAGCATGTGCGCGGCACCGTAGGCTTCGAGCGCCCACACTTCCATTTCGCCAAAGCGCTGGCCACCGAATTGGGCTTTGCCGCCGAGCGGCTGCTGCGTGACCAAGCTGTACGGCCCAATAGAACGCTGGTGAATCTTGTCCTCCACCATGTGGATGAGTTTGAGCATGTACATGACGCCCACCGTCACCGGCTGGTCAAAGGCTTGGCCTGTGCGGCCGTCAATGAGCTTGAGCTTGCCGTGCTCGGGGTAGCCGGCTTTCACCAGCTGCTGGCGAATAACATCTTCGGGCACACCATCAAGGGGCGGGCTGACGACTTTAAGCCCGAGCGCGCGCATGGCCATGCCCAGGTGGACTTCCAAAATCTGGCCGAGGTTCATACGCGAAGCAACGCCCAGCGGGTTAAGCACAATGTCTACTGGCGTACCGTCGGGTAGGTAGGGCAAGTCTTCTACGGCAACGATGCGGGAAATAACCCCCTTGTTGCCGTGACGGCCGGCCATCTTATCGCCGACTTGAATTTTGCGAAGCTGGGCCACCGAAACTTGAATGCTCTTAATGACGCCCGAAGAAAGCTTGTCGCCCTTCTCGCGCGAGAAAATTTTAATATCAACAACCTTGCCGTGTTCGCCGTGCTCCAAGTAGAGCGAGCTGTCTTTGACGTCCTTGGCCTTCTCGCCAAAAATGGCGCGGAGCAATTTCTCTTCAGCCGAAAGTTCGGTTTCGCCTTTGGGGGTAATCTTACCGACGAGGATGTCGCCGGACGATACCTGCGCGCCAATGCGCACAATCCCCTCTTCGTCGAGGTTGCGCAGCTTCTCTTCGCCAATGTTCGGAATGTCGCGGGTGACCACTTCGGGCCCGAGCTTGGTATCGCGCACGTCAATGACGAAATCTTCAATGTGAATGGAAGTATACTTATCCTGCTGCACCATGCGCTCGGAGATGAGGATGGCGTCTTCGTAGTTGCCGCCTTCCCACGGGATAAATGCGACAACCACGTTTTGGCCCAGGGCCAGCTCGCCGCGATCGGTAGCCGCACCGTCCGCGAGCACGTCACCGGCTTGCACTTTCTGGTGCTTGGTCACAATCGGTTTCTGGTTCATGCTCGTGCTGGCATTGGAGCGCACGAACTTGCCCAGCTGGTAGCTGCGCAGGTTACCGTCGTCTTCTAGCACTTCGACGTGGTTCGCGTCTACGGCGGTAATAACGCCGGCCTGCTTGGCCAACACGACCTGCCCAGAGTCTTGCGCCGCGCGCGCTTCGGCGCCGGTACCCACAATCGGCGAATCCGGTTTGACCAAGGACACTGCTTGACGTTGCATGTTCGTGCCCATCAAGGCGCGAGCCGCGTCGTCGTGCTCCACAAATGGGATAAGCGAGGTGGCAATGGAAATAATCTGGTTCGGCGCCACGTCCATGTAATCAATCTTGTCCGTCAACCCGCTGGTAGGCTCGCCGTGCTGCCGTATTTCCGTACGCTCCACCAAGAAGTACCCCTGCTCGTCGAGCGGGGTCGTGGCGGCAGTGGTTACGTGACGCTCTTCCGTAAAGGCATCCAGGTACACCACTTCTTTGGTCACGTGCGCCTTCACCGGGATGAACTCGCGGGTATCTTTGGCGAGCTCGCGCGCTTGAGTTTCCGTAATGGTGCTGCCGGCTTTCACGCTGCCCAGGTCTTCACGGGCAATTTCGCCCACGGCACTCTTACCGTCGTTCGCAACTTTGTTAATGACCTTGCGGAACGGCGTTTCAATAAAACCAAAGTCGTTCACGCGCGCGTACGAAGAAAGGTGGCCGACCAAGCCGATGTTCGGGCCTTCGGGCGTGGCAATGGGGCAAATGCGGCCGTAGTGCGTGCGGTGCACGTCGCGCACGTCGAACCCGGCGCGCTCGCGGGACAAACCGCCCGGACCCATAGCCGAAAGGCGGCGCTTGTGCTCGAGTTCGGCCAGCGGGTTGGTCTGGTCCATGAACTGCGAGAGCTGCGAGGACATGAAAAACTCTTTAATCGAGCCGATGATTGGGCGCGCGTTAATGAGCTGGTTCGGGGTAATGGTCGTAATGTCCAGGGTGGACATGCGGTCTTTGATAATACGCTCCATGCGGGAGAGACCGACGCGGAATTTATTCTGGACGAGCTCGCCAATGGCGCGCACGCGGCGGTTGCCGAGGTGGTCAATGTCGTCCGCATCTTTCTGGCTGATGTTGAGCTTGATGATTTCGCGCAAGATTGCCACCAGGTCATCCTTCTGCAGCACGCGGTGCTCTTTGTCATTGGCGAAATTGAAGTTGAAGCGCTGGTTGAGCTTGTAGCGGCCCACGCGGCCGAAGTCATAGCGCTCGAAGCTAAAGAACATCTTGGTAATGAGTTCGCGGGCGTTCTCGGTGGTGGCCAGATCGCCCGGGCGGATGCGCTTGTACACTTCTTTCAAGCCTTCGGCTTCCGAACGCGAGGGATCTTTTGTAATGGTCGCGTCGAGGTAGCGGTGGTCCGGGTTCGTATCGATATCTTTGAAGAGGTCAACCATTTCCTCGTTCGTCCCAAAGCCAAAAGCGCGCAAGAGGGCGGTGATCGGCGCTTTGCGCTTGCGGTCAATTTTCACCCAGAGAATATCCTGCGCATCGGTTTCAATTTCCAGCCAGGCGCCGCGGTTCGGGATAATCTTGGCGCCATAGTACTTGCGGCCGCGAAGAAATTCGGAGGTAAAGAAAACCCCAGCCGAACGAATCAGCTGGCTTACCACCACCCGCTCAATGCCGTTAATAATAAAAGTGCCGCGTTCGGTCATCAGCGGAAAATCACCCAGGTAAATTTCTTGCTCTTTAATTTCGCCGGTCTTCTTGTTCACCAGCTTGGTGGAAACCCGGAGCGGCGCTTCGTACGTCACGTTCTTCGCCTTGGCGGTAAGCTCGGTAAAGCGCGGCTCGTCCAAGTAGTAATTCTGGAAGTACAATTCCAAATCGCGGCCGATGAAGTCGCGGATGGGCGAAATTTCTTCGAACAGCTCTTTCAAACCTTCTTCAAAAAACCACTGGTAGCTGCGCTTCTGAATCTCAATGAGATCCGGAAGCCCAATTGCCTCGTGGAGTTTGGTGAAGGTCGTGCGGTTGTACCGCGTGGTCGTACCTTCCCGGTGAATGTAATGGCGCTTCTTGGACATACGTCACACTGGGTGAGTGGCGAAGAGAATGGACAAGGAAGTGCAGGACCAATTTGACAGGCGCAGGCAAGCGTGGTCCGTACTGCTCCACAATGCGCGTTTGTAACTGCGCAGGACACAAAACGCTCCTTCCGGGTATACCTATCGGAAAGAGTCGGTGCGACTCGTTCGACTATCGGACGTGATCCATGATGTGTATCGTGCCCCGTGAAGTATCTTGGGGGCGACTCCAAATCCCCAACGTGTGGGGAGGAGTAATGTGGATAAAGTGAACGTAATAGAAATACTATTCCCTGTCAAGGGCAGGGGTGTGGATAAACTATTTTGGGCAGCAAGGCGTAGTTATTATGCAGTCTTTTCTAAGGTTTCAGCCCATTTCTTCGCTTTCAGCTGATTCTCTGGCAGTTTGAAAAAATAGCCATCCAGGCGCAGGGAATCCCCAAATTTTTGCCCCTGCAGCTTGCGCACCAGGTCTTCCAGGTGGTCAATTGCGCCGCAGTACTCGGTGTAGCTCTTGTCGCCCAGGCCAAAAACCGCAAATTTTTTCTCTGGAAAGGTCTTGCCAGCCAACGAGTTTGCGAAAGCATACATATGCTCCTGTAGCTGGCCTTCCTGACGCTGCTTGCCATCCTCGCGGTCCCAACTGCAAGAACCCAGGATGACGAGATCCGAAACGGCAATATCGTCTGCCGTCGCTTCGTTCGCGCGCTTGATGGTTACGGCGTGCTCGTGCGCCGAAAAAACCTTGCCAATAATTTCAGCAACGTCTTGCGTGCCACCCGAGTTCGTACCGTAGACAATGAGGACAATCATGCGCGTGAATTTGCAAAGACTGTCTTGATGATGGCACGGTCGTCCCAGGGAAGCAACCGGCCCTGCGCCACCGCCATTACCTGTTCGCCGCCTTTACCGGTAAGCAGCAGAACATCACCCGGCTGCGCGAGCTGCAGCAACCGGGCAATTGCTTCGGCGCGCTCGGTGATACAGTACACGCGTGCCTTACCCACGGCTTCGGCCGCAATCGCGACGTCGGCAATTATTTTTTCAGGCTCTTCATCGTACGGGTCTTCATTCGTGACGATGACGAGATCGGCGTGTTCTGCTGCAAGCGTACCCATGACCCCGCGCTTGGCAATATCCCGCCCACCGCCCTGCGCGCCGAGTAAGGTGAGTAAGCGCTTGGGTTGCAACAATTGCACGGCCGCGTACGCCGCCTGTAAACTCGCTGGCTCATGCGCGTAGTCCACGAACACACGGTATGGCGCGCCAAGCTGCACTTCTTCCATGCGACCCGAAATGCCAGCAAAGGTAGCGAGCGCGGCTATTGTCTTTACCCGGTCATAGCCAAGCCCGTCCAGCACGGCAATGGTAGCCAGAGCATTCTGTACGTTGAATGCGCCGAGCAGCGGCACGACATACCGAGTATCACCAATGGCAAACGTTGATTGCGTAGCTGTAGAAGTCACATCCGTGGCACGGAGAAGCTGCAGGCCATCGGCGGCCTTGACCTCGTTGGGGGTTTGTGAAAAACCGATATGCTTGTCCGCCGCATGGCGTAAAAAGGAAAAGGCGTATGGATCGTCCACATTCGCGACAATAGCGGTAGGCACGCGCTTACCCTGCAAAGTCTTGCGCCACGATCGGTAGAGACTGGCAAAGAGTTGCTCTTTGGCTTCGCGGTACTTTCGAAAACTGCCATGGCTTTCAATGTGCTCGGGCGTGAGGTTGAGGAAGACTGCGACATCAAATGCAATGCCAAGATGACGTCCCTGCGCGAGACCTTCGGACGAAACTTCGATGATTACTGCAGTGCAGCCTGCGCGGACGGCGTTACGCATGAAGGCTTGGATTGCACCGTTCCCAGGCATGGTCATTTTACTACGGTTAGACCAGGTCTTGCCCAGCAACCCCCATTGCACTGTCGAAGAAAAGGCTACGCGTTCACCGTGCGCAGTAAGGCAGTGCGCGAGCATGGCAACCGTCGTCGATTTTCCTTTGGTTCCGGTCACACCAATAACCAAGAGCTTCCGTGCTGGAAAACCTGTCTGCAGCGCTGCAAAACTTTCACGAACGCCATGATAGGCAGCCATAAAAGATTTTGGCACAATCCGACGCAGAAGCATGCGTATCATGTCAGGCGTAGTTTTTTAACAACATGCCAAATACCAAACACCATCACGCAAGCGCCAATAGTATTGAGCAACATGTCGTTACCGGTGTCAAATGCATTGCCCATGCGATTACTACCAAAGAGCACATCTTCACTGTATTCTTCTAGCTCATAGAGCGAACCGATTGCCATTGCCCCAAAGACGCTAAGTAGGGTATGCAGGCCAAGGGGAAGTTTTACGCGTCCGGCCTTTTCTAAATTGTAGAGCGTATTAAAAATGACCAGTGCAAGCACTGAGCCACCAACAAAGTGCGCGACTTGGTCGTACCAGGCGTAGCTTCCGTAGAGCCGGAAAATGTCGCCAAAAGCATCGGTGCACTGGCTAGCCAAAGCAAAGATAAACGTGCCAGCCCACAAACTCTGTGCGCCACGTCGGCGGAGCCACGCCGAAATAATTTCTAAAGCAATCCAGGCGCCACTAGCAGTAATGATGAGTCCCAACCAGGTGAACTCTAAGGTAATGGGGAGGACTTTTGCCCAGCTAAGAACCTCAACGGTAATCCAGCTGCCAAAGGCGACCCGGGCAACTACCAGCATGCGGCTAGGATAATGGGGCATATTCAGAAAGGTAGCAAAAAAATAGCCAAGTCACGAGTGTGAAATGGCTATGGGTGATAACGGGGCTGGAATGGATAATCAGCTATTTTTGTATTTGTAGGTAGTGCCGAAGCACTTCCTGATCTAATAATACCACAAGAACATCAGACATCAAATTCTGTACCCACTCATTTACTCTGCAATTTGCGCTTTGCCCTTTTGGGGGTGTGGAAAACTTACCCGCGCACCACTCACGGAGTTTACCCCGCTTCGCGGAGTTCGGGTGCGGGGTTCCGCTCCGCACAGCATTTTGCTGAAGTCACTAACTCAGTCGGCGGAGCTTCACTCGGCCCGCACAAAATTCCCCTGCAGGTCGAGTTCGACAAAGTGTTTGGCCGTACCATTCACGTAGCTGGGACACTGGTTTTCAAACTTATTATCTACATCTAATCGTGGATTGTGTACCAGGTCGGCCACCCAGCCGCTGGTAAGGTTATCCGAAAGGCACGGGCCGTTTGCCAGGTCTTCCCCTTGGGCAACGAGACTGCTGTAAAACTGTTTTGCCCGGGCAGTGGCAAATTGCAAGTCGGCGGCTTTTTTAATTGCCGTGTCGGTCACGCCCGTGGCTTTGTTCACGAGCGTGCCCGCATCGCTTGCCGCTTCACTGGCGGTATTCGAAACTTTCTGGCCAAACGTGCAGGCGCCGAGCGCGAGTGGAATGAATGCTAGGATAAGGAACTTTTTCATACTACTTGTATACTACTTTTCGCGTACCCGGTACAACTTCTACCCACGTAGTGCCGCGGTTGAATTCGACAATTTTCTGCGTGCCCTTTACATAGAACACCGTCTTACTGTTCTTGTCTTTCTTCCACCAGCGCAGGGCAATAGCTTGACCGTCACGGTACAGGGTGGCATCACCCCGACCGATGAGTTTGAACTCCAGTCGAAGTTTTTTGTCCAAGACTTTTTCTTTGGGGATGCGCTGCACCAGCACATTCGCAGCAGTTATCTGCTTTCCGGTATTTTTATCCTTAGCAATTGCATATCCGTTCCAACGCTTGTAGCGGTTAGTTTTACGATCATACTGCCATTGCACAAAGTATGTGCGGCCATTGAAATCGATACTCAACTTTCTACTATGCTTGGGTCGATTTTTTAGGGGGATATCATTTTTAAACACCCACCCCGCATCGGACTTGGCTACTACCCCGGTGAGCTTCTTCTCGTTGACGAGCTTGGTGAGCTGCGCGGTGCTGGTAAACAGGCAGTGCACGCCGTAGCACTTACGGGAGTAGTACTTTGCACCAATACGCGTGAGCCCGTCGTACGAGCGCACTTTGAGCTTGCCAATCTCCTGGAAAGCGTCATGGCTGCCGCCAGCATGTAGGTATATCGCATCATGCTCTTTGGCCCAATCCACATAATATGGGCGGGAAGAACGCACCGGGCCCAACAGTTTGGGCTTGGTTGCCTGCGGGAAAATTGCCAAAAAGCGCGTGACGCCGCCCTCGGCGAGTGTTTCGTAGACGATTGCCGCTTGGCTCAAGCCGGCCTGCGGGCGGGCAGCTTGGGTATTCTCAATCATGACACCAAAGGGAAGCTGATTCCATACTTTGGTTGGAACCATGACCCCGTCCACTTTCCGGCGCCACTTTGCCGGTACCGTAACCGTTCGGGTGGCAAGCTCGCTCACGGTAGCACCCTGAATAGTCTGGAAGGTAAAGACGTACTTTCCGGTAGTGAGAGTCTTCTTATACGTGTAGGTGAAGGTGGTCGTAGCTGGGACCTTCTTCCCCTTCTTCACTTTTGGGACTGCCACGCTAATGCGGGTGAGTACCTTGCCGTTCATAGTAATGCGCACCACGCTTTTCACCGGGGCAGTGCCAACAACCTGCAAAGGCTGGTCCAGGAGGTTGCCATCTTTCGGGCTATAGATGAGGGGCCGATCCAGCGCCTGGGCTGCGTGCGCGCCATAGATAAAAAGCCCGGCGCTTACGACGACGGCGACAATTGCAATGCGTAGGCCCTGCTTTTTTGTTTTCATTCTACAATGAGTATAGCAAAAAACAGTCATTTCGTCAACCAACGTAGGTTACGAATTACAAATACCTATTTAAGTCTAAGCACTCGTAAAAAATTCGTATTTCGTATATTCGTAGTTTTCATTCGTAATTCGTAATGTTCATTTTAACTTCTTCTCGATGCGTGCAATTGCAGTTTTAATTTCCTGCACTTCTTTCTCCGCCTTCACATTCACTTCGTAATCCAGTTGTTCACGAATTTCATTGCGTTTCGACTCCTGGTTCTGCGCAATGAGCACGAAGGTAGAGAGGAAAATCGCTTCCAGCGAAACGATCATGGTAAGGAAGTTGAACGGGTACGGGTCCCAAGCAAATTCACCGGCAATGACGTTCAGGCCAATCCACAGGATGAACAAAAAAGCGTGCCACCACACGAAGTGAATGTTCCCGGTAAATTTAGCAATCAGCGTGGCAACCCGGTCGCCAGTAGAGAGCTTGCTCTCAAAAACTTTTTTTGGATGTTTGGGCATAACAATGCAAGTATAGCGCAAAATTACCTGTTGTCACTTGTTGAGTACGCCGACGACCACGGCCAATCCTCGGGACGTTTGCAGAGTCCGGCGCGGACCGGATTCCAGTGGATGTACTCAACTTTTTGGTGGAGTTTGCTCTCCGAGTAAATATTAAAATCGTAGAAGGATGGCTGCCAAATGGGAATCGCGTCGCGAGTATTTTTACCTTGGGTAGCCGAGACTTCGGTTTCTCTCCGGTGGGTAGGCGGGGCTTTCATGCCCCGCCGCGCACTAGCCGAGGCATAAAAGCCTCGGCTACCCTCAAGAAGTAATCCGATATGCGCTTCGCCGAGCGCCCTTTTATTCTGTGCATTACTGTAGAAATTGTCAGTTTCGGGTATTGGGCAACATCCCACTGCACAATCAGGTGAAGATGATCCGGCATGAGGCAATACACAATAACTTTAAAGCTGAGTTTTTGTCGGTAATATCCAATATCATCCATAACAATCCTGCAGCAACGCTCATCAGTAAAAATCTTCTGACTTTTATACGTCTTCGTCGTTACGCAATGTGCATAGCTATCCTCGTTGAACCGCGGCAAGGCCATCGGGGGTTTTTATATATTGATTATCCTATCCTCCCCATCCCACTCCCCGCTCGCCTGGGATTCTTGCACGTCCACGCGCTCAACCAATTTTGACGGCACTTCGTCCAGGAAGCGCGACGGCCGCGTGAGGATCATCGAGCCCGTCGGGTTGATGACCAGCGGGTAGGTCATGGTCAGGTGCGTCTTGGCGCGCGTCACGGCCACGTAGAAGAGCCGTCGCTCTTCTTCTATGCCGTTTGCTTCGTCGAGCGCGCGGCCGTTTGGAAAACCGCCCTCGAGCAATCGCGGGATGAACACTGCTTCCCACTCCAAGCCTTTGGCTTGGTGGATAGTAGAGAGGACAATGGAATCCGCATCTTCTCCGTTCGCTGCCGCGCCGACACTAAAAGCTTCTTGCAGGCTCACATCGGTTAAAAAACTATTGAGCGATGTGTACTTCCCCGCGAAAAGTGCGAGCTGTTCCAAGTCTTGCAAACGCTCGTCCGCGTCTTGGTACTGCGTGCGGAGGTAGTCCACGTAGTCGCTCGTGGCAATAATGCGGATGAGGTCTTGCGGGTGAAAAGTTTTTTCCGACTTCTTCGGGTCGACCACCGCGGCGGCGAGCAACGTGCGCAGCAACTTTTGAAAAACTTCCACACCTTTCAAACCGCGCTTGTCTGACAATGCAACAAGGTCTGCGGTTGCGAGTGCTTGCGTATCGGTGATGCCCTGCAGCCGCTGAAACAAATTGCCGGCAGTCTTCGGCCCCACGCCCACTTGCAGGCCGAGGGCGCGTAACCAGGCCACTTCATCCTGCGGGTTGGCAATGAGCTTGAGGTGTGCCACAACGTCTTTAATGTGTGCCCGCTCGAAGAAGCGCAGGCCGCCGCGCACGATGTACGGAATGTCCCGCTGGGCCAGTTCGAATTCCAAGGCTTGGGTGTGGCTAATGGCGCGAACAAGCACGGCGATATCAGCAAGTGCGAGGCCAGACTCCTGCAGCTCCAGCACGCGCTGGGCTATGTACGCCGCTTCTTGGCCGTCATCGCGGCACGGTACGACTGCGGGCTTCTCCCCCCTCGGCCGCGCTGGCGCGAGCTCTTTGGGAAACTGCTCAATGTTGTTAGCGATGACCGCATTTGCCACGGCCAGAATTTCCGGTGTGGACCGGTAGTTGGTTTGCAAGCGAAACTTCTTGGCATCTTTGAAATCTTTCGGGAACTGCAAAATGTTCTGGATCATTGCGCCGCGGAAAGCGTAAATACTCTGAGCATCATCGCCGACGACGAGAAGATTGCCGTGCTTACTCGCCAAGTGGCGCACCAAATCGCCCTGCAAAGAGTTCGTGTCCTGGAATTCATCCACGAGCACGTACTGGAACTGCTCTTGCAAGCGTTCGCGAACGTCCGCGTGCTCGGTGAGCAGACGGAGCATGAGCTCGAGCAAGTCATCGAAGTCCACGAGGTTCTGCTTTTCTTTGCGACTGGCGTACCGCTTGGCCACGGCTTGTACTTGCTCGGCTACGTGACTAAAGTTCGGTAAGCGCTCCTGGACGACTTCAGAAAGATCCCGCCGCGTATTTCGGCTGAACGAAATCATGTTCTGCACAATGCCCGGAGCCGGGAAGCGCTTCTGCGTGGTGTCGATATCGAGGTCGGCAACGCACGCAGCAATGAGGCTACGGCTGTCTTCCTGGTCCAAGATGGAAAAGCTGGACGTGCGGCCAACTTTGCTGGCGTACTTTCGTAAAATTCGGTTCGCGACGTGATGGAATGTCCCGCCCCAGATGGGTGTGGGGACATTGCCGAGCAATTCTTGTACGCGGGTGAGCATTTCCCGGGCGGCCTTGTTGGTGAAAGTCACGAGGAGAATGCGGTCGGGTGGCACGCCGTGCTCCAGCAGCCAGGCGACGCGGTACACAATGGTGCGGGTCTTGCCCGACCCCGCGCCGGCCAGGACGAGTACGTGTCCATCGCCGTTCTCAACCACAGCAAGTTGCTCCGCGTTGAGCTCTGTAGCGTAGGCAATTTTCAGGTCTGTAATAGGCTTCCGCTTGAGAATGTAGGTGGACATGGTTTCGGAATGATACCCTCTTCATCACCGTCTGTCATTTTCGTAATGGAAATTCTCTACAAAGCGCAGGCTTTCAGCCTGCGCTCGTGGTTTGTATGGAAACCTAGCGCGTTGTGTACTCTTTTATTTACGCAAACTCAATTCGTACCGTATTTCCTCAATGCGCTTGAGGTTGCGTTTGGCTTCGTCAAACTTCTGCCGCGCTTGGCCGGTGAGGTCGGCTTCGGCCAAGTGCCGCACCACGTCGCTGACGGTTGCATAAATTTTTTCAACATCTTTCAGCTTGCGTTCCGTAGCCTTCAGCACGGCGCGGCGACCGAGCTCGCCGGTAAAATCCGCCAAGGCACCAATCTGCTGCTCGGGTGCGAGCTTGGGCTGCTTTGAAAAAGTGAGTTTCTTGCCCCGGGCAAACTCCACCACCAACCAGGCTTCACCGAATTCTTCCAAGGCTGCCAAAAGGTTGCCGTCGCTGAGGAAGCGGGGTTGATCCTTGAGTTGCTTCTGTAATTTTTCCAATTGCTTGCCCGCTTGCTCAACGAGCTGCTTCGCTTCCTTGTCCTCGTTGCGGTGCACGGCGAAAATTGCGAGTTTGGATTGCTGCAGGGCTTCACGGGTTTGCCGAATGACGACTTCGCGAACCGTGCGCTGCTTCTTCAGGTCTTTGGTAATGCGGTGGAAGAGGCTCATACGTTTTGATGTCTTACGGTACGAAGGTAGGTAAAAAAGTAATTCAAGGACGCTAGAGTAAGACCGCATTCAATTTTCCCATGCATGATCATTGTGCGGAGGCGTGGGAGTGAAACTTTACTAATCGACAGAATACTTTCATCTCCTTCTTGACCACGCGTATGGACGGAGCTTTCATCGAGATCTTCCGCTAAGTAGGTTGTAATGTACGCTGATTCGTGTCCAGGGGCATCGTAATGTTTGCCGAGCCTGGTCCAACGTTGTGCGCGTAGTCCAGTCTCTTCAAATAATTCCCTCTTCGCATTTTTTAAAACTGCTTTACCCGTAACGGACCCAGCGGGAATTTCGTAAATAGCCTTCTTTAGGACGTAGCGAAATTGTTGGAGTAGATAAATTTCTTTTCCTGTGAATGCAACGACAAAAATCGCTGGGGCTTTTTTGAGAAATGCGTACGTACTGCGCTTCCCATTGGGCTGGATGACTTTATCTTCCTGAATGCTAAGCCAAGGATTGCGGTACGCTATTCTCGACCGCAACTGCGTCCAGGGGCCGTAACGTTTGGACATATTTAAAACCAACCGCTTTTATGTTCCCGCCCCTCGGTTTCCACGGTCCAGCTGCCGTCGCTATCGCGCTTGAGTTTGAAGTTCATCCGCTTGCCTTCGACTGACCCCTCGAAGTCGGCCTCGTGGTGGCGCTTGGCATGCTCGAAGAGCACGTCGGCCTCGCTGTCATCCAGCTGGCGCAGCACGCGCAAACCGTACTGGTCGCCGTCAACGGTGTGGTTGTGAATGGTGGGCATAGGGTGTGTTGGGTGAGAGTGCGAGCAAGGGCAGCGTAGCAGAGAAAATGCTTTGACAAAAGTGTAAAAACGTGTTAGAATGTGAATAACCTAAAAGAAAAACTATGCATGGATCCCTTACCCGCCTCGCCCTCGTCGCCGCTACAGCTTTTGCTGCTGGCGCGCTTTTTATATCTGCAAGCCTTTCCCCTATTGCGTCAGGAGAAACTCCTGGTCTGCGAGTTGCGCGCGCGAGTGCCCCTCCCCAGGTCGGACGCGTCGCCGCTGGTGCAGTGGTCAATATCAATGGTTGTGGCTGCTTAAGCCAAACGGATGCAACCTACGTGCTGCAGAATGACGTTTCCAGCAACGGCTCCTGCTTCGTCATTACCGCGGCCAATGTCACGCTGGACCTCAACGGCAAAACCGTTACCTACAACAACGCCGCGCCCGTTACCGTACCCAACGGCGACTTTGAAAGTGCGCCGTCTGGCGACTGGAATTTCGGCACCGCACCGAATGCCAGCCGCGCGGCGGGCACGTACGTGAAGCCCGTGAGCGTGTACTCGGGCGGCTACGCCGCCAAGTTTACCGTGCCAGCGGCAGACCAGAACTTTCGCAACAGCCAAGCCGTGACGCTCGCTGCGAATACCACCTACACGCTCTCGGCCATGTTCTACAACCAGGCCAGCGACGCGGCCACGATGAGCGTGGAACTAGAAGGCACAACAATAAAAGTGAGTCGCACAGGCAAGACCTGGCGCGGCTTCGCTTTCACCACGGCTACCTTTACCACCGGCGCATCGGCGCCCAGCTACAACGTCATTGTTCGTTTGGCAGGTGCAACGAACGGCAGCGGATCTGTGTTCGTGGATGACATTCGCATTCAGCGCCACCGCAACGTCGGCGTGGCCGCTGGTGCATCCAGCTCTTCCAGCAATCGGCCGGCGGATATTGGGTGCTACGGCACACCTAATGGGATGGTTGTAAAGAACGGTACCATCCGCCAAGGCCAAGACAACGGCAGCTCATCGGATGCAATTTACATTGGCACCAACAACGTCGAAATAGCCAATCTCAACATGACCGTGCAAGGCCCGAACAGCCGCGGCATCAGCTCGTTTAATTACAAACGTACCCTCAACATCCACAATAACACCATTGCCAATAACACGCGTACCATAAGCAGCCGCGAAGCGTTCGATGGTGCCGCTGTATTTGCGGTTGATCCCGGCGGCAGCACCTTTGCCAACAACACCATTACTAACTCCCCGCAGAACGGCGTCATGTTCATGGGCAACAGCAGCGGCATTCCCAACACTATTCGCAACAACAGCATTACGATTCGCTCGTACTACACCAACGACTTCGCCATCCAATTCTGGAATGACCGGGGCACGCAGGTGTACGGCAATACTATTAACTGCACCGGCGCCGACTTGAGCTGCCGGGGCATCTTCGCGGGCGGCAATTCCCAAGGCACCACCATATACAACAACACTGTGAATAATCAAGAACGCGCTCGCAACCAAGAGTACAACGGCTGCGCGGCCGGCGGGGCGTACGGTTTGCAAATCGAATACGCGCACAATATCGTGGCCTACGGCAACACCATTACCAGCACAGCAGAAGACTGCGAGAGTGCCGCTTTCCGAGCCAATCCACTTAGCGATGCCGGTCTCTTCGGCTCTGGTAATTACGTCCATGACAATACCTTCACGGCAATAAAAATAGGTAGCGGCACGGCCAATGGCATCCTCATTGGCGGAATCAACAGCAGCGCGGTCGTGCGCTTTGAACGGAATACAGTGTCCAGCAACCACCGCTGGATGAACGTTGATGGACCGTACAATGGAATGAACTTTACCGGGAACACCTTCAGCGTCGGCGCCAACGCGACCAACCCATTCCTCCCGCTCTACACCTTTGACTGGAGCCCGCCGAAGAACGCTGCCACCAACGTGACCTTCGTGGATAACGTCTACCCCACCACTTTTTCGCAGAATACCTTTGAAGCCGCGAGTTTTGTCTGCGTGAATGCCACACACCCCTGCGCCGTCGGGGGTGGCAGCGCGGTAGATAAGTTCTCTGACTTTACGTACAGCTGGACAACGACGGTAATGGTAAAAGATGGCAGCGCACCAGTGGCTGGAGCAAGCGTAACCGCCGTGGATCGCAACGGTGCCACCGCGGCCAGCGGCACGACCGACGCGAATGGTCGGGCAACCCTCATCCTGCCCGAGTGGAAAAACACCGGCGGAACCAAAGCCCAGAAAAACCCCTACGTCATCAGCGCCGTGCTGGGAAACGTAAGCGCCGCCGGCAACCTGACCGCTGACCACGTGCAGACGGTAAACCTCAACCTTGCCGGTGCCGGCACGCAAGATCTCGTCGCCCCGGGCCGCGTCACCGACCTCGTCGCACAGTAACCCATATGCAACCCTCCACCTTCCTTACCAACGTCAACCTGCGCGAGCGTACAGCCACGCGCATCCACTCGGCGGTCGGCATTGCCATCGTCACGATTTTTGCCGGGAGCATGGCAGCCGCCATTTTCCTTATGAGCAGCGAGACGCCTGCTGGCCCGGCTGCCGAAGCCAGCGTTGGTACGGCGGCGATTGACGCAACGAACAGTGTAACCGTGCGCTGGACTTCGCCTGGCGATGACGGCAGCACCGGCCAAGCCGCCAGCTACGACCTCCGCTACGGCACGGCAGCAATGACGGACGCGAACTGGGGCTTTGCCACTGCCGCGCAAGGCGAGCCTGCACCAAAGCCTGCCGGCCAGGCCGAAGCCTTCCTGGTGACGAACCTGCAACCTAACACTACGTACTTCTTCGGTCTTAAGACAGCCGACGAATCGGGAAATATTTCTGCACTCTCCAACATTGCGTCCAAGAAAACTGCACCGCTAAGCCTCCCCGGCTGCGTGGAAGACTGGCGCTGCGACGCCTGGCAAGCCTGCACCAGTGGCACGCAAACCCGCACCTGCGCCGATCGCACGGCGTGTGGCACGACCTCGAACAAACCTACCGCAACCCAGGCCTGCCAGGCCGGCGCTCCCCTCTCGACCGCTGACACGGTTGCACCAAATACAGTCATTACTGCAGCACCGGTCGGGACGCTCACCGAGCCACGCTACCGTTTTACCTGGCGCGGGCTGGATGACGTGACCGATGTGACAAAACTCGAGTTCAGCTACAAACTCGACAATCGGGCATGGTCGGGCTGGAATACCCGAACGGAAGTGATCATACGCCGCTTGCACAACGGCAAGCATACCTTCTCCGTCCGCAGCCGCGATGCTGCCAAAAATATCGACCCCTCCCCTGCCACCGCAACCTTCAACGTCCGACTTGGCACCATTATTGGTGCAGGCGTGGAGCGCGGCGCAGACTCGCAGGTGGTGTTGCTGAACACCGCTGGAAAAGCATTAAAAAAATTCCGCGCGTTCGAAGCCGGGTTCCGCGGCGGCGTGCGGGTGCAGGTTGCCGACCTGGGCGATGACGGCTTTGGCGAAGTGGTGGTCGCCAGCGGCCCGGGCCGCGTTTCCGAACTGCGCTTGTTCCGCACAGATGGCTCGCGCATCACCAGCTTCCAGCCCTACGGCAACGCCTACCGCGACGGGCTGTTCGTAACGGTGGCCGACGTCGATGGCAATGGGCCAATGGAAATTATTACCGCCAAGCAGAAAGGCACGCCCAACGTCCGCGTGTTCGGGTACAAGGGCGGTCGCTTTACCCAGGTGTACAAAGAGTTCAACGGCAATGTGGCTTCCTTCCGTAACGGCATAAGCCTGGCCGCCGGCGACCTGAATGGCGATGGTAAAGATGAAATTGTCACGGCGCCCGCAGGCTCTGGAGCAAACACGCTGCGCGTTTTCCAACTGCAGGGTAAACTCATGAAGCAAATCGCGACTCGGACCAATGCCCTCTTGGGTACCGGTTTGAACGTAGCGACGGCCGACCTGGCAAATGATGGCGTGGCAGAAATTGTCGTTGCGCCGCGGAGCAATGGCGCGCCGACCCTGCGAACCTATAGCCTGCGCGGAACCACGCTGGCGCAGTACCGCAAAGATGTCCTCGCTTACCGTACCGTGGAGCGCAGCGGCGTGCGCCTCTCGGCTGTTGATCTCAATACCGACGGCAAGGACGACGTCATCACCAGCTACGGTGCCCCGGTGCAACCCCGGCTCACCGTCTTCAACGGCGCCACGTTTGCCAAGTTCAAGGTGCTCAACCTCTTCAGTACCAAAGACCGTCTGGTTCTTACGCACGACAGCGGCACCTAGTGCGTGCCCTGCGCAACTATGCCCCGCCTGCCTGGCGGGGCTTTTTGTTTGACGCGATCTAGCAGAGGGCGTAAGGTGGAGGCCTAAAAGTGCAATACAAAAAAGAAAAGGAGTATACGTGGATACGCGATCTTTAAAAATACTTACCGGCCCTGCCTGCGCCCCCAGCCTGGTACGCAACCTCTTCACCAGCATCAATCAGTTGGCCGACCGGCAAGGCATTACGCCCGTACCCTACACGTGCGTGGATTTCAAAGATGGCGAAGTGCTTATGCAAATAGACGTGAATGTTCGCAACGGCAACCTCTTTGTCGTCCAACCCGCGCCCATGCCCGACCGAAACCTGATGGTGCTCAAGCAATTACTCATGGCTGCCTCGCTCGGCAGCGTCGACAGTCTTACCGCGGTCATCCCCTACCTGGCCTACTTACGGCAGGATAGGAAGGATCGGCCGCGCGTACCCATCACGGCAAAAATGGTTATTCAAGAACTCGTCCTAGCCATGGATGCCTCAGCGCGCAAACACCTCATGTTCCTGCACCCGCACTCGTCCATTGTGCCTGGTTTTGCCAACGTACCAGTCGACGTGCTCTACCCGTCAGACATTCTGGCGGAGCGCATTGTTACAACGCATGGCCCGAACATTAGCGACGGCGTGGTGGTGAGCCCTGATGCCGGCGCAGCAAAGCTGGCGCAAATCTACATGCGCCTGCTGGGCATGTCGCGCATAGCCTTTGGTTTTAAACTGCGCACCGCGGATGACCAGCCCGAAATCGTTGAGGTCTCTGGCGAGGTCGAAGGGATGCCAACAGTTGTCGTCGACGACATGATGGACACGGGCGGGACTATGTGCGGCGTCATTGATCGCTTACACAATCGTGGGGCAACGGATATCTATGCCTGTGTGACCCACGGCATCTTTGCTGATCGGTGTCTGGATAGACTCGTCGAGCTCAAAGCGCGCACCAATCTTCGTAAAGTGTTCGTGACCAACAGCATTAACAACGAAAATCGCGAGTTGCCCGAGTTCATCGAAGTCGTCGACATAGGCCAACGCATTGCCCAGGCCATCTGGCTCAACTTCATTGGCGGTTCCATTTCCGAAATCGCCGGCGCATTCGCCAACCACAAAAAATCCTAAACCCTACACCAGCCCGACCCTCACCGGCCGGGCTTTTTTATTTTTTACTTAGGGGTCCCCACCAGCGTGGCGCGCACCCTGAGCGAGTGCAACGAGTCGAAGGGGAGCACGCGGTGGTGGGGTAAAGCGAGGCTTCGCGGGAACGGTGGAGTGGGATGCGCGAAAGCGCGTCACGCGGAACTGTGACCGCGAAACGAGCTGGTGTCCCCGAGAGGAATCGAACCTCTATTGCAAGATTCGGAACCTTGCGTCCTATCCGTTGAACGACGGGGACAGAAATGAAATAAGGTAGCGTGGTTTGGTTGCGCGCGGCGGGTATGGGCTAGGGTGACGCGGGGGCGCGGGTCATGCACCACGCCACAATACTCGCCGCCACACCCTCACCACGTTTACACGCTTGCTACTACCTCATCAAACACTACTTTCGCCTTTTCGAGCAAGTCAGCTGCGACTTTTGGATCTTGGGCATCCGCAATGCACCGAAAAATTCCCGGCTCGGTTTTCGAAGCGCGGAACCACACCCAGGCCTCGTTCCCAAGCCAAACTTTTACCCCGCCATCTTCCCCACCACTCGTTACCACGGTGTGGCCGTCGGCTTGGTACGCCGCAATTAAACCGGCGCGGACAGCCTGCTGCTGCTCGCCAGGGCACTGCATTTTTGTGGCCAGCGTGGTGTACGAAGGTAGATCCATGAGCGCCTGATCAATCGTCTGGCTGGTTTGCACCAGGTACTTCAGGATGATGGCGAGTGCCTGCAAGCCATCGCGGCATTTCCCCGGCGCCACAATGCTGCCGCCGCTGGAGCCCTCACCGCCGATAATGCTGCCGCGCGCTTCCATGCGCGTGACCACGTTCGTCTCCCCCACCTCGACTTCCTCAACCGCCGTGCCGTATTGCTGGGCTACGGCTTGCACTAACTGGCTTGTCGCATCGTTGATGATTATGGGCAAACCATGCACGTCGGGCCGTGTTTCCAAAACCGCTTTCGTGACCAACCCGAGCACGTACTGGCCCGAAACGACCGGCGTCCCCTGCCGGCGGGCAAACTCGCTGGTGAGCGGCAGGACAATTTCCATCCGGTCGGCATCGCAGTCGAACGCGCAGGCAAATGCCAGGCCTTCGTCATCGAGTTTTTGCGCCAGTGGCGCCAAAGATTCGTAACGTGGCTCGATAGCCCGCCAGAAGCTGCCGGCTTTTTCATGGTAGAAATCTGCTGGCAACGTGAGCTCATTGGCAAAAGCAATGCCGGGTTCTGCCCCGGCGCCGCCGTTGAAGTCGAACAGCACGCGCTCATGAAAAGCCTCGAGGTCGAAGTGCGTGAGGCCGCTGGATTGCTGCACGTGCAAGAGGTAGGCAGACAGTGCTTCACCTTGCCGATCATCCAAACCCGAGGTACGCGAAGCTTTCGTGGGCGGTTGGGCCGCATGGCTTTCGGCAATCACCTGTGCGGCAGCCTCAACCGACAGTATCGCGCCTGATGCTTGGAGAAACTTGAAACCATTGTGTTCGACTGGATTGTGTGAGGCCGTGACAATAATCCCGCCGGCGGCGCCGAACGTCCGGACGGCATGTTCGGTGGCAGGGGTAGAGTGGATGCCAACGTCAATAATGTTGGTAATGCCCGCCGACGCTAAACCTTCGAGCAGGGCGTGCTTCACGTACAGCCGCGAAGGCCGCGTGTCCGTACCAATCACCACGCGTATGGTTTCGCCAACGTGGCCATTTTGCCGCAGCCACGCGCCGTACGCATAGCCGTAGCGCCGACAAACATCGGCAGTCAGGCTCTCGCCCCACACGCCGCGGACGCCGGAGAATGATTCAACGAGTTGACTCATTCGGCTCGCTCTTTCAAAAAACGACTCACCGTGCCCACGTCATCGGGCGAGCCAAAGTCTTTCCAGTAATCCTGGATGGTCTGGATGTAGACTTTCCCCTCTCGCGCCAGCTCGGTGACGGCGTCGGTGAGGTAAAACTCGTTTTTCGGCGGCGTGGGTGCCACGTTATCGCAGGCTTTGAAAATGTCGGGCGTAAAAACGAATAAACCCGTGTTGATGAGCTTCGAGCCTACATCGTGGTCCGGCTTTTCGATAATTTCCTTGAGCTTGCCGTCGCCCTCCGGAATGAGCACGCCGTACTTCTGGTAATCCTCGTGCGACAACGCACCCACGTAGCACTTGCCATCATCCTTGTTCATTGCGCGTAAGTCCCGCACCGAGTACAAGTTGTCGCCGTAAAGCGCCAGGAAAGCATGGCCATTGGTCGCCTCTCTGGCGGCCATCACCGGGATAGCCGTTCCGTAGCGATCTTCGCCCATCACCGCGAACTGGTTGACGATAGTCAGCGGGTGCGGGTACTGTCTGGCAAACTCCTCAATGTGCTGACTCAAGTGGCCGACCACAATGACGATTTTCTGATACCCCGCCGTGCGCAAATTTTCCAGTAAGTGCCACAAGAACGGCTTCCCGTTCACTTCAATCATGTGCTTGGGCTTGTCCTTGGCCAGCTCTTTCATGCGCGTGCCCTTGCCGGCCGCGGATATGACAACGGTGCGGATCATGCGGCAATTTCTGACGCGGGCGAAGTGTACGCGTGCTCGAAGGCCCTGCTCAACATATGACGCTCAACATCTGCAGCGAGAATATCCGTGCCCGCAATTTTCCCTTCACCGTTCTCATGCAGCTCGGTGGATTTGTCATCCGGATTTTCAAAAAACTTCCGCGGCACGTTCGTCGTGAACTCCGCTGTGCAGCCGTCGGCTTCGCACTGCTTGGTGAATTTCTTATTCTCTTCATCTACTTCCACGCGCACGAAGCGCTGGGCGACACTTTCGGATTGTTCAGGCCCGCGTTCGGTTTCCATAGGGTTAGAAAAGACGTTGGAGAACTTTCACCAGCCTATACCAACCCCAGCGGAGTGGCAACTCATAGGCGTCCAGGTACGATACCGTCTGACCGCCAAAGCCCAGTTTGAAACGCGTAATCCCCGCCCAGGTGGCGCCGTGCTTGCTCGCTCGGGCGCGCTGGGGCGTTTGGATGCCGTAAAAATCGTACCAATTTTTCCACGCGAGCTTGGCATCCAGAATTTGCCGCCACTGCAGCAAGTGCGGGGCCATGACGTTGCGGTGGGCGTTGCTGGATGCGCCGTGCACGTACGTGGCCGTGTCGCCAAAGTGCACCACGATGTTTGCGGCAATGGGCTGCTTTTCAAACGTGGCCACGTACACGCGCAACACGTCGTCACCCAAGTATTCGTGCAAGCGGCGGTAGTACGCGCTCGCATGGCTGCTGAACTTGTCGCGGGTAGCAGTCTGCTTGTTCAGCACGATGAATTGCTCCAGCGCCTCGGCAACGCCAGCGCCTGTTGCCACGTGCACCTGCACGCCGCGCTTCTCGGCCAGGCGGATATTGTACCGCGTCTTCTCGTGCATGGCGGCCAAAAGCGCGGCTTCATCCTGGTGCAGATCCAGCATTTGCGTGTCGAGCGGTTGAAAAGCCTTGGCGCGCTGCAGCTTGAGCTCCACTTGAAACTGCTTGAACAGCGATTCGTTGCACTGCTCAATTGCCGGCTCCAGGTGAAAGAACATAACGCCGCGAGCTTTCGCTTCTTGCTTTAAGGCCTTCAAGAGCAAGCCAAGTGCGGTTTGATATTGCGGCACGGGCAAACGCGCGTCCACCACCGGCCCGCTGAAAACGGAGAGCGTTGATTGGCCAAAACGCCACGGCTCATGCAGAGCCTGTACTACGCCAACAATCTGGTCGCCATCAACAACCGCCAGGCGAATGATGCTCGTGCCAACGCGATCTTTGAACTGCCCCCAGGCCCAGGATTGCTGGAAGGAGGTACGGCGCGTGCTCGCCACAAAAGCGTCCCACGTCTGGCCGTCGGTCCAGGGTTGCACCTGCATACTAACTTGCCCGCAGCACCGCCTTTATGCGCTGTGCCGGATCGGTAATAGTAGAAGGCACTTTGGCCAGGGCTTTGCGCGCTTCGGCCGGGGCGTACCCCAATTGTTCCAGCGCAGCCAGGAGTTCATCGTCGCGATCTTGCGGAATAGCCGCACTGTTCGAGGCATCACCCAGCTTGCCATTGAGCTCCCGCACAATGCGCTCGGCCGTCTTGGCGCCAATGCCGGACACTTTTGTGAGTAAGGTTATTTCACCGGCGTGTACCGCCCGGGTAATGTCCGCCACGGACGCGCGGGCCAGCACGCCCAAGGCAGACTTCGGCCCGACGCCGTTGACCGTGAGGAGCAGGTCAAACATCTCCAGTTCCTGCACGGTCCGAAACCCGTACAGTTCCTGCCCGTCTTCCCGCTGGTGGTGGTGGGTGTGCAACACGCAAGCCGTACCCACGTCCAAGCTCGCCAGTGTCTGGGCGGTTGCAAACACGCGGTAGCCCACCCCGTGGACATCCACAATGGCGGACTTCAAATTCACGCTGGCTACTGTCCCTTCCAGACGAGCAATCATGCCCGCAGTATACCATTTCGCTATGAAAAAACCGACGCTGTAGAGTACAACGTCGGTTAGGCAGACTTCGACCGTCCATTCTTGAGGAGCCAAGACAGAAGCATGATGGCGCCAAGGGGGATCATTGTCCAAAGCATTATCTGCTCCGCTTCAGCTTTCCGCTCTTCACCGTAGAGGGTGTACAGCATGCAGAAGCAAGCAGTTTGCACCGATGCACCGTAGCAGATAGCACGGATACCCCGCCAACCAAACTGCTTCCAGCGAATGCCGACAATCGCATCGGAAACTTTTTGCAGGAGCGGGGTGAGTGCCAGCCAGAAGAGGCTGTAGCCGTTCACTGCTTTGCCGTGGGCGATACGTTTGGCGCCGGCATAGGATTGGTGGGCCACATAGACCACAAAACGCCAAAATGCACGAGCGGCAAAAACGATAGCGCACCAGACAACTCGGGTAAGCCGCCGATACCATACCGTACTGTGGGCAGTCACTGGCGCAGTAACGATTGTTACTTTTTGCTTTCGTCTGGCGACGAGGCTCTGCACAATGTACACGCACCACCGAAAGAAGCCGACCTTAAGGCTGACCCACGCAATAGTGTGAAGGATCGCAATGGGGTAAATGAAGTACCACTGCGATACGTCGAACCATCGGTTCAAAAGAATAACGCCGGTATAGTCTGGAAAGAACAGGTACGAGGTGAAATCAAACACCTCATCCTCCTTTGTTTTTTGGGTTTAGGTTTTAGCTGTGGAGTGTAACAAAAAGATATGTTTTGTCAATATCCTGTACTGGACGGCCACATCGTGTGCAATCCCATGGTGGCTTCGGCGAAGGCGAG
>JBBTRU010000025.1:0-20412 GCA_038065015.1 Patescibacteria group bacterium
TGGGTACCGCGTGGGAGTATCGGGCCGGTACGATCGTCATCGTTGTTTATCCGTTCGAGTACGGGCGAAAGACGCGTTGGCTTTCGGAGCACCATGGCCCGAAAAAGCACAATTGCTTTTTGGGTGCCGCGTTTTGCCCCCCGTTTGAAAGCCGGCCAGAGCGAAGGCGTGAGCAGGGCTTGGGTTTGCGCGGTTTGGGCGAGCATGGAATCTATTGACCGTTGCGGGGCGCCGGGCATCGCGGGCTGGCGCACGGGTTCGTATTGGATTGGCTGCACGGGTACAGCTTGGGTCTGGAGGATGACGGCGGCAAACGCGGCGTGCGTGGGGTCATGACGCAGCGCGAGCTCGAGTTGTCGGGCGGCACCGCCGAGTGGCATATCCACCACGGTCCGTCGCAACTTATCCACCGAAAAATAATCTAAGAGATTGGCGGTACAAAAGACAATTGCATCCTGCCCTTTAATGGAGCCGGCAGCAATCGAGGTAAACATTTTTAAGGGATTCACCCGGGCATTGCGCTGCCGCCCGCCCAGCATTTCTACCACCTGTTTGTCATGGAAGAGAAAGCCCACGAGTTGCCCGACATCGGCAAAGTGCAATTCCCCGTTCCGGAAGGTGAAGAGGACCATGGAAAAACGGTCTACCCAGCCCGCTCCAAAGTCGCCGACGAGCTCGCTTAAGTACCGGTTGGTTGCCTGCACCGTATGCTCAAAGGCGACGTCCGCATGCGCCTCGGGCGAGGTGTAGTAGGCAGTCTTTACAAATTCTTGCAAACGGCTTAAGAGTTCCTGAAAAATCCGGTCACTGCCGGCTATTTCCGCAACAAAACCCAGCTTTCCTAGGGTTCGCTCTTCCGCGGGGCTCGGGTGCCCAATGAACACGTGGGTGGTTGCCCGGCTCCGTGTGGCATCGTAAATCAGCAGTTTTTCTATACTCGACATGCGGGTTTCCTTGAGTCCAGCAAATGCCCACAGTATACTACAGGAACCCCTCATTCGCGAGGCGGGAACCCTATGCTCGACGCCCTCCTCGGTTCAGAAATTCGCTATACGTTCTTACGCCTTTTTGTGTTCAACCCAGACCGGGCCTACACGCTTTTGGAGGTTAGCAAGAAAACACGTATCCGACCGCAGACGCTGCGGGCCGAGCTCAAGCGCCTCATGCCGCTGGGTCTCCTCGACCAGCAGGTAGAGAAAGGGATTATGACGCTCCGAATGAATGCGGCGGCGCCGATTTTTCCCGAACTTCGCGCCCTCTTTCTCAAAGCCCAAATTCTTACGGAGTACAACTTTGGCAAGAAGCTCCAAGCCGTTGGACGCATCCGGCTGGCTATTCTCACTGGTTTTTTCACGAACGTACCCGAAGCCCGTACGGACATATTCATTGTCGGTACCGTGCAACGGCTGAAGCTCCGCCGGTTAGTGCGGCGCTTTCAACGGGAGATGGACCATGACTTGCGGTACACCGTCCTCACCTTGAAAGAGTACCAGTATCGTAACGACATTACCGACCGTTTTCTCTATGACATTCTTGAGAATCGAAAAATTATTTTGGTAGATAAACTGCGAAAATGACCGGCGCAACTTTACTCATTGTCGCGCGAGGGAGCGACGCCCTCGTTGCCTGCCAGTATGACCGGCGCATTGCGTTAGCAAAGTTCACTGCTACCGCACAACGCGACACGCGTTTGCTTAGTGCCATTAGCCGGGTTGCACCCGCGACCCGGCTGCATGCCCTGCGACTCATCATCGTCGCCGTGCGCATGCCGTCGTTTTCGCAAACGCGCGCTTATCTCACCACGGCGAATGCCCTAAGCGCCGCCATAGGTTGTCCCGTGGTGCAGATCTCCGTTGGTGATGATGTGTTAGAACCACATACGCTCATTGCAGCTGGCGTTGCCGCCAGCCGTAAGCCACACCCACGTTGGGTCGTGCCCACATATAGTGGCGAACCGAACATCACTCTTTCGACCCGGGGCACAAAGCTCCACATTAGTGCTGGTGGAATTGTGTTCGACCCACATCGTCACGCCCTGCTTTTCGTCCAGCGTAAAGACAACCTGCGCATTGGCACGCCCAAAGGCCACCGGGAAGGGCATGAAACACTTGTCGAAACCGCAAAGCGTGAGATTGCTGAAGAGACCGGCGTTGTTGACATTGAAATGCTTGCTCGACTTTCAGCGGTACATTACCTTACGGATGATCATGGCGCATTGCCTAAACGTATTCCGCACATTCTCCATCATTTTCTTTTTCGACGTAAGGGCAATCAGGTGGTACCTCGGGTGATGGGCGGTGAAGTAAAGAACCTTCGGCTACTCTGGTTACCGGTGACTCCCGGTACACCGCCGCCACATCTCCATAAAGACCTCAAACCCATTTTGGCACAAGCAGTGAGAATCTTGCAGGCCAGGGGAATGGTGCAAAAGCCTCGTCAAACTTCTCGGCTACGCCGGTGAGTATGCGTAGCGGTTGTTCGGAAACGTAGGAATTGCATGCAAAGGTGTTGCAAATGGTAGTGCCCCAGCCGGCGCATACCGGTTGGCAATGCGTACCAGAGAGCGGCCGCCAAGCTCACCGATCGTGGTTTGATCAAGTTGCATGAAGTGCCAGACTGTGGCTACATCCAGTTCCACCAAAGCCCGAGCAGTTCGCCGGCCAATGCCGGGAATAATGCTTACCGGTAACGTGTTAAGCGCTTGCTGCTCGTGCCGGTCCAAGTAGCGAAAACCCGGCTCGGGGCAGGCCGCGGCGGCCAAGTGGGCAAAGTCAACGTTGGCGCCAACCCCAACCACGACGTTGCATTCTATTTCGCGCCAGCATGCCTCTTGAATGTGCATGAAGACTGCAGCACGCTGCAGCGCATCTACGGCCGGGATGATTATGGTAATGCCCATGCCGTCTTGCGTGGTGCTGGTTATCCGGCCCCACTTTTTTGCAATGCGGTGGAACGCGCGGGTAAATCCCTGCAGTCGTTCAAGGTTGAGCGAGCGTACCTGGACGCTCGGAAATTTTTGCGTTACGTGTTGGCTGTGCATGCCGACACGGACTCCAAGGGAGCGCGCCATCTCATTTGCATCCAACACGCGTAGGGGAGTTTTGCGCGCATCAACCACGATAAACGGTACGCTACGCAATGACGGCAGCACGGCTTGCTCCACACTTGCCACCATGTGCCACAAACGCACATAGGCAATGTTCGTGCCGCTGTGCTGGTGGTCTTTAAAGAGTTTGGTGAAGAAGTGCATGAGCCGAAGGATAACCGAATGTAGAAAGTAAAAAAAATTTACCCAGCACCACCTACCAACAAATTGGTGATTATGGGTTGAAAATCGTTAAACAGGATAATATTCATAGGTGGTGCTGGGTTTATCTAGGTATACTTTCGAATAACGCCAATGACCTTGCCTTGAATAGTGACATTCTTCACGTCAATTGGCTTGTAGTTGGTGTTCGCGGGTTGCAAGCGAATGAAGTTCTTCTTGCGGAAGAATTTTTTCAATGTTGCCGTGCCATCATCAAGCATGGCCACGACCATGTCGCCATCGTGGGCGAGTTCGCTCTTTTCCACGACCACGTAGTCGCCGTCCGCCACCAAACTCTCGATCATCGAGTCGCCGCGCACTTTGAGAATGTAGGCGTGCTTTTTGCCCACCAGTTCCTGCGGTACGGAAATCATTTCTTGCTTATCTTCTACCGCCTCGATAGGGGAGCCGGCGGCAATGGTGCCGACGAGCGGCAGGAGCATGGAAGCGGCCGTGAAGTCGCTATCCTGTTCGGGTTCTATTATTTCAATCCCGCGGGCATTATTGCGGTTCCGTTTTATGAACCCGGATTTTTCCAGGAAGGCTACGTGTTCGTGTACGGTAGCGAGAGAGGAGAGATTAAACGCTTTGGCAATCTCTGTCAGGGTCGGCGCATAGCCGTTATCCCGCACGTACTTTTGCAGGAATTCCAGAATTGCGCGCTTCTGTTTGTGGAGGATGGGGGCCATGTGGTTACGAATTACGAAAAGGGATACGAATATACGAATTACGAATGGGAAGCAGGATTGTATGAGGATTCATAGATACTATACCCGAAGGAAAACCGAAAAGCAAGTAAAATCCCCAGTTGCTTGCTTTTCGTCCCGAGCAAAAGCGAGGGACCTCTGACATTATTCAAAATGGGGTGTGGATAACTTTTTACCTAAAGTTAGCCAAAGAATACTCGTAGTATGGCAGTGGGAGTATCAAAAAGCGGCAATACTGTGGATAAGAGGCCTTGACCGCCTGGCAACCTTCGTGTAAGCTGCTCATTACCTCTAAATCAAAAATCGTGCATTTCCGTCCCCAAGGGGACAAAATTGAAAACTCGGTAGTTCTTCATCCACAAGGGCGCAGCAAGACGACCATCATTTGGTCATCAACGTGTCGGCACGTTTCGCAGTATGCTGCTGCATCCGATATTGTTTCCGCGAAAGCGAACAGTAGCTGCTAGAGCGAAACCATTGAAAGCACGATGAGTATACTTTTCCGTGCACCTTACCTCGAAGCTTGCTCGTTCTTAATGAACCAGTATATCGCTTCGATATTGTATCAATGTCGTTTTAGCAGACGGATTGCCTGCCCATTTTCGTCTTTAAGACCTACCGATTTTCGGGGGTGCATCTCATAGATGTGCCCCCCTTTTTTTATTCAGTTTTTTTGAGTGGTGCTACACTACTGGTATGCAAAACACCCAGTGGTTTCTTGGCGTGGATGGCGGCGGGACGAAAACCGAGGCTTTGCTTGGTGCAGGGAAAAAGTTGGCCTGGGGTAAAGCCGGCCCATCAAACCCCCATGCGGTTGGCGTGGCAATAGCGGCGAGGAACGTGAAAGCGGCAATCCTCATGGCGGAGAAGCAGCGGGGACGGAAACGCCCCTACCGTGCGGTCATTGGCTTAGCCGGGATGGATACGCCGCGGGACGTCGCCGCAATGCATCGGGCGCTTGCCAAAGAGCTGCGCGGGCTTGTGGCGCCGGGTTGGAAGTTGGTTAACGACATTGTCATTGCCCTGCGTTCGGGAACGGATACGAAACATGCCGCTGTGATCATTTCTGGTACTGGTTCCAACGCGTATGCTCATGGACCAAAGGGCGTTGCGCGGGCGGGCGGACGCGGCCATCGCTTGGCTGATGAAGGCTCAGGTTTTGCGCAAGGTAGCGCTGCGCTGCACGCCGTGACCAAAGCCGCAGACGGTCGCGGACCAAAAACCTTACTTACCGCGTACGTACTCAAGCATTTTAAAATTCGAAACGTTGATGCACTGGTGCGTATTGTGTACGAGCCAACATTTGGCAAGCCGCAGATTGCCGCGCTCGCACCCTACGTGCAGTTCGCCGCCGAACGAGGGGACCACGTTGCGAAAAATATTCTGGTTGACGCAGCAATAGAGTTGGCCTTACTCGCCATAACGGTAATTAAAAAGAGCGGTTTGCAGCGAAAGATTTTCCCACTCGTTACCGTTGGCGGGATTTTTAAATGTCCTATTATTTTGCCGTCGTACTTCCGGGCAGCGGTGAAGCAGGTTGCACCGAAAGTGCAGTTTGTAAAACCCAAGCTGCGTCCGGCTTTGGGCGCGTGGTTGATGGCAGGGGGACGCTAACTATTTTTATACCGCGCACGCTGGAGAGCGCGCTTGGTGTAAATATTATTTTCCTAGCGCAGGCGTCTCTGCCTGCGGTACCGAATGCGCGGCCACAGCGGGCCGCGCTTGGTTGAAATTGTTTTACAGCATTGACGAATGCCCAACCCCATGCCAATATGGGGCGTTCTTTGACAATTGGATCAATGGACCTCGGGCCACGGGCAGTGGCAAAAAATCTCAATTTCGGGCAACGAGCCTGAAAGGAGCATCTCATGAAGTACGGAAAGTACAGTCTTGGTCACATCGAAGCCCTGTTGAATAAACTCGGCGGCGAAGAAGTGGTTGATGGCATTTTAGAAGGTACCAAACAAGCAGACATTAGGGACGTCATTCGGTTTCTTTTCGACCGTACTGGTCGGTGCATACCGTACGACCTGACGTCGTCTGTAACGGATGCCAATCGGTCGTTCAAACTCGTTCAGCCGGAAGTGAACTTAGCTGATCGTTTACATCGGTTGGTTAGCTTGTTTCCTCAAGGAACAGCCTTCTGTTCTGTCGAGGAATTCGAGCAGGAAATCGCGGCGTTGCGAGCTTTGATTGAAGCTAACCCTCGCTTCAAAAACTGCTTCAACGGCGTCTGGTTGCCTCTGGTTCTGCCGCAGACCGAAGCTGGTGATTACGGTACTCTCTTAGAGAGCCGATTTCTCACTGCAGTCAAGTCCTCATACCTCATGAAATTTCCTAAGCGGAGTTTCAAAAATTACCATAAAGGCGAGCTTGCCGGCCAAGTGAGCATCGTGCACCAAAGTCACGAGCGTTTGATGGCGAAGATGCAAGAGCGTCCGGTGATTGGCATACTGCTGGCAAATCCTTTGCAGGGATTCTCAATTCCTGCATGTAGGGAATACGCCGACTCTCTTCCAGAGATCTTGCATCTTAGCGGCGGTTATGATTTCTTGACTGCTATAGCTGCATACCCCGACGTTCTTGGTCGGGACCATTACACCCCGGGCAACGATATGGCAGCTGTTCAGTGCCAGTCTGTCGATTATTCGCTCCGCTGCAGGGTCTTCGACGACGGGCAGCTCGGCTTCGCCAGCTGGGATCACTATGCCTACGACAACTACTCTGGTGGTCTGTTCTTCGCTCGGTAGTCATTGATTTGTTCTTTCGTTATGTGACGGGTTGTGTACACCACAGCCCGTTTTTCTATTTTTTTTGTCATCCCGAGGTCAGCAGACAGAGGGGTCTCGAATCCCGAAATGCGAGATTCCTCCCCTCGATACACTCGGGGTCGGAATGACAGCAGATTTGCTATAGTACAGTTATGTCCGATCAGCCCATATTCTCCGTCAGCGAATTCGTCCAGACGCTCAAGGTCCACTTGGGCCGGTTGGGGGAAGTTGTGGTTGAAGGTGAAGTTGCGGACTTTCGGGGTTTGAGCCGCGAGACCCTGGTCTTTTTTGAGATTAAGGACGAAGGCAGCCGCCTGCGCTGCTTTATGCTGGCGCACGAGTTGGATTGCGACCTGGCCGATGGTTTGGCCGTGCGCGTCACCGGCACGCCGTCAGTATTCGTAAAGAACGGAGGATTACACTTGCGCGTAAAAAAGATTGAATTGGTTGGTCAAGGCGCGTTGCAGCAGGCGTTGGAAAAGACCAAGAAAAAGTTGGAAACCGAAGGGCTCTTTGCGCCGGAGCGAAAACGCGTGTTGCCAACGTATCCGGAGCGCATTGGGCTCATTACCTCGGCCGACGCGGCAGCGCGAACCGACGTTTTGCGCGTGCTAAAAAACCGCTGGCCGTTTGCAACCGTAGTTTTCTTCCCGGTGGGTGTGCAGGGCAGCGGTGCCATTGCCAGCATTGTCAAAGCGCTCGACCGCTGTAACCGGTATGACTTGGATACCGTTATTTTAACGCGCGGCGGCGGGAGTTTAGAAGACCTCCAAGCTTTTAACAGTGAACTCGTGGCTCGAGCAATGTTTTCGTGTAGTGTGCCAATTGTGTGCGGTGTGGGCCACGAACGGGATTGGACCATTTCCGACTTAGTAGCCGATGTGCGCGCGGCCACGCCGAGCAACGCCGCGGAACTTGTAAGCCCAGACATCGGGCAAGTGCAAATGAATCTCGACATGCTCATTGGATATTTTGACGATGGCTGGCGGCAGATGCTTGGCGAATTTTATGACCGTTTGCACCACCTCACCCGAGATTTGGCCGACGTGGTGCAGGGGACGGTGCAGCGTGTTGGTGCCATGCGGCAACTGCTGGTGCAAGCGTTCGGCTTTGCCTTGGAGCGCACGCGGACGGATTTGTTCAATGCCGCCAAGCTCGTCCAGACGCTGTCACCCACGGCCACCCTCGAACGTGGCTACTCGTTGACCATGCAGGGCAATACCGTGGTCAAAGATGCGGCCACGGTCAAAAAGGGCAGCCGCTTGCACACCCGGCTAAAGCGTGGCACTATTGATTCCACTGTTGATTAGAACCTATGCCTAAGAAAACTGCTTCCACCTTTGCCAAAGACTTTGCCGAGCTCGAAAAGCTTGCGCAGAAATTTGAGGCCGGCGCGTTTGACGTGGAAGAAGGCTTAGCGGATTTTGAGCGGGGTATGGCTTTGGCCAAGCAGCTGAAGGACCGTTTGAAGAACGTGGAGCAGAAAGTGGAGACTATCAAAACCAAGTACAAAACCGGCGAATGATTTTGCACGACCTCAACCAGAAAATAGTGGATGACGTGTACGCGCTGTATGCCGACGTGCTTGGGCTAGCCGAACGTACGCCGCCAAAAGAAGCGGATATTCGGGCAACATTTGCGGGCGAGATAAAGCGCTACATTGTACCGGCTGGACCGGGTAACGAATTGAAAGCCGAGCTGTGGTACGCCGAAGATCCTAACAAGAATCTCATTTTTACTTTTGCCTTCCCGACCGAGCTCTCGAAAGCCGGCCAGGAAAAGGCTGAAGCAGCGAAAGTAGCTTTTGACCAAAAACTGGGACAGTTCCTGGTCGACTACTACTTTTGAAAACCCCGCACCGGAGCCCCGCCCTGGCGGGACGACTGGTACGGGGGTATGTGGTATAGTACACGCGTATGCGACGTAACCTGGTTCTCATTATCGTGCTAGTCGTCAGCCTCTTGGGGGTTGGCGCGTACCTGGTTTTTATCAAAGGTGACGCTACTACCAATACGCCCACGACAAACGTGCAGGGGACAATTGTGAACGCCGAGCCCAATCCCGGGCTTATTCTTGGCGTATCGCCCAGTAAGGGCGCAGTTGCCGGCGGGACCAAAGTAACGATTACTGGCGAAGGTTTTCGGGGCACACCCAAAGTGCTTTTCGGCGAGACTGAAGGTAAGGACGTGCAAGTGAAAGGGGAGAAAGAAATCACCGTTACTACACCTGCTGGCAGCAAAGGGCTCGTCGATGTGGTATTGAAAAATTCCACCGGGCCAACATCTTCATTGCAGGACGGGTTCACGTACGAGTAAGTCTTGACCCGCTGACCCGGATGCACTAAGGTCAGTTTTCTTAACCCCGCTACGCACGAGTAGTCACGTCATCGGCGGGGTCTCCGGCCAGACTTGCCTGGTTTTCGATACTTACTTTTTGACTGGCCTCCGATATGGCCGCATCCCGCTCTGACTATCGTTGGTACCGCACCCTGGAAATCATTCCCGGCGCACTGGTGTGGCTGGCTTTTACGCTGGCCATAGTCCTGTCGTTCTTCAAGCCCCTGTGGGTTATAGGTTTTATAATTGTTTTCGATGCTTTGTGGCTTATTCGCATTAGCTACTTGCTCGTGTACTTGCTGGTGTCGCACCGCCGTCACAAGCTCGATAGGGCAAAAGACTGGTCGGCCATGGCGCAGGTGCAGCCAGGTTTCGGCGATATTATCCATCTTATCTTCCTGCCAACCTACAAAGAGCCCGAAGCCGTCATTGCGCAAACTTTGGAAGGGCTCACGCACGTGCAGTACCCCGCGGATAAGCTCTTTGTGGTGCTGTGCGGTGAAGCAAAAGACGAAGAAAATTTTCGAGTTATCGCCAGTAACATGCAAGTGCAGTTCGGCCAGAAATTTTTCCGGTTTTTGGTTACGGTCCATCCTGCCAATGTGCCCGGTGAAGTAATGGGTAAGGGCTCGAACACTGCGTACGCCGGCAGGATTGCCAAGCAGGAAATTGATGCCCTGGGCATACCGTACGAGCGGATAGTCGTATCGTCGTTTGACGTCGACACCGTGGTTCACCCGCAGTATTTTGCGTGTTTGGCCTACCATTACCTGACGGTGCCGAACCCGACGCGCGCCAGCTACCAGCCGCTGGCGGTGTACAACAACAACGTGTGGGAGTCGCCCTTCCTCATGCGCGTCGTGGCAATGTCCACCACCTTTTGGCTCATGACCGAGCAGATGCGGCCCGAACGGCTGTTTACCTTCTCTTCCCACTCCATGCCGTTTAAAGCTTTGGTGGATGTGGGCTTTTGGCAGAGCGATATTGTCACCGAGGATTCGCGTATCTTCGTGCAAGGCTTTATCGAGTACGATGGGGATTACCGAGTGGTGCCATTGTTCATCCCGCTCTCCATGGATACGGTCATGAGTCAGACCTTGAAGCAGAGCCTAATGAACCAGTATAAGCAGCAACGCCGGTGGGCCTATGGTATTGAGAACTTTCCGTTCATGGTGTGGAATTTCTGGGGGAACAAATCTATTCCGTTTGTAAAAAAGTTTCGCTACTTGTTCAACCAGCTGGAAGGGTCGTTCTCGTGGTGCACGGCCCCCATCCTCATTTTCATTCTTGGGCGTTTACCCATAGCGGTCGCCAATGCACAAGGACTCACCTCGGCGCTCACGCAAAATACGCCGTACATCCTCTCGGTTATGATGACTGCCTCGATGATCGGCTTGGTCGCGTCCGCGGTGCTGAGCATGACGCTCGTCCCGAAGCGCCCGCCGCAAGTTGCGCGCTGGCACTGGGTGGTCATGTTTCTGCAGTGGCTGGTTTTCCCGGTGACGATGGTGATGTTTGGTTCCATTCCGGCAACCGAGGCAATTACGCGTCTCATGTTCGGCAAGTACCTGGGTTTTAACGTGACGGAAAAATACCGGATAAAAAAAGCGCCGACCGAAATTCGGTAGGCGCAAGTAAGGCAGTTATTTTTCCTGCATTTTTTTCTCTTGGGCGTATTTCGCTGCCGGCGTATTTGGCCATTCCCTGAACAATGCGGCAATGTACTCTTGGGCGGTTGCATCTGCTTCGGCATGGTTTTCAAGTTTGCCTATTAAAATTGCCAGACTTAATAGGATGTGACCGCGAACGTCCGGGGAGAAAAATTCCTGATGTTGACCAGAGAGCGCCATTTTATGCAGGCTATGGAATGTATCATAGCTTGTCAGCAGGAAGGTAGCTTGGTTCTTAATGTATTTTGAAGCCTCGCGAAACAAGCAGGCGCTGAGAAATTGTACAGCCAGGTTTTTTGGGTACGCTCGCTGGAGCGAATCCATTACCCTAAAGGTCTCATTCGCGCGGGCTCTTGAATCTCCAAACTTCTGTTTGAATATGTTATCCTCTTTTACCCGTAGACCAATGGTGACAGCAATGTACGCAGCAATCACCGGGTTCTCGGGGCACAGCGTGCGGGCTTTCCGGAGGAAGTGCAAGGCAGAATCGGCATCTCGACGTTTGTTTTTTGATTCCATCGTAAAGATGCGATTGGCGTAGAGCACACCCAGGGTATACCAGTTGGTACTATCCGCAGGGGAGAGTGCCTGGAATTGGCTTGTCGCGACTTTGCCGTGCATGGTGTTGAGCACAGTGCCGTCCAGTTGCGGTGATGAACAGGCGAGCGATATGGTAACGAGCAGTTGTGAAACCACTGAACATCCTTTCTTCAATTTTTTTTGTATGATTTTCAATGGACTGTAACCTATCATGGGCCGCTAGTCAAGCACTCGTCTGCACGATACACTGTACGTATGCGTAAATTCCTGGGGGTCGTTTTCATCCTGCTCGGCGTGCTCACGAGCATTCCCGTGCTGCTTACCTGGGCACTGCGCGGCACGCTGCTAACGAGCACACCTTGGAAGAGCGCGCTGGTTGAGGCGCGGGTGTACGAACGGGTGCTGGAAGAATTGCCCGCCGTTATCCTTAGCGATCCGAATAATCTTGGCGAGGCGCTCGCGTCGGCGCCGGTTTCGGCTGCGGACCTGGCCGACGTCGTGCAGGCCATTGTGCCGGCGACGCTCTTGCAGGATACGGTAGAGCGCGGTTTCGATATGGCCTTCCGGCTCGTGCACGGCGAGGTGCAGTGGGAGCAGGCCGCACTCGTTGTGCAATTGCAAGACATCAAGCGCCGGGCACCGGTAGAAATCCAAAACCTGCTCATCAAAAAAGTGCAGGCCTTGCCGACCTGCACCGAGGCGCAGCTCAAGGCGTACAACCAGCGGAAGGACCTCAACAGCGTGCTTCCACCCTGCAAACCAAAAGGCGTGGATGTGCGTGCGCTCGTCAGTGCGTCGGTACCCGTGCAGGATATTACTAAGGCAATTCCGGAAAGCATTGACCTGCTGGCCGAAATACGGAAATCCGCAGCCACCCCGCAACCCTGCCCGAGCGGACAAGTGCAAGCCTCGGCGTATACGAATAGCGCGCCCTGTGCTGCACCGAAAGATATTTCCGCAAGTATTGCCCAAGCCCAGGCAAAGCTGGTCCAAGGTTTTACGGCCCACCTGTACATAACTATCCTTGCCGCCCTGTTCTTTATCGGTACATTCCTGCTTTTCTTGCCGAACCTGCGTTCCAGTTTTCGCTGGCTCGGGGTTGGGCTCGTTATTGCCGGGGCAGGGAATAGTGCGCTAGCGCTCTTTGCCCGCTCGCAGGTTGGCCGCCCAATACCGGAACCCTCGGACCAAGTGGCCCAGACTGCCATGGACATCTTCCTGCCCGTGGCCCGCAACCTGGGGAGCCAATTGAGCCAACGCTTGTTCCTCGTGAGCGCGCTCGTGCTCGTGGCTGGTATTATTGCGTTTGTCGTATCGTATGCCTGGAAGCCGAAGGAAAAATAAGCTACACTACGTCTATGGAAAATACCGTCACCCCTGTACCTACTCACCACGCCAAGCCTTTTGGTTTGCCCTGGCTGGTATTCTTGCTGCTCGTGGTAATCGTGTTGAGCATTGGCTCGCTCTGCTTTCAGCGTACCTGGCAAAAGTACCAGCGCCGCCAGTACTACCAGGCAGTTTTTTTGACGAACGACCAAGTGTACTACGGGCATCTGCGCGACTGGGATAAACAGCAAGTATTGCTCACCGATGTGTACTACGCCCAAGCCGCCGCCGATGCCAGTTCTAAAGAAGCGGCGCAACCCCAGTACGTGCTCGTCAAGCTTAGCGACCACGCCACTGGCCCGCAGAATAAGCTCTTCATAAATCGTGAGCACATTTTGTACGTCGAAGATCTCCAGCCGAGTTCGCAGATAGTACAAGTCATCCAGACGGGGAAGCAGTAGAACCCCCCAACGCTTACCGACACGAGACCCCACCCGGGTCTCGTATTGTTTTATCCACAAGGCATTTTTTACCTTGCCAAAAGAACAAGCTTTTGTTGTGGTTTTATTGCTAGGCACACTTGGGGAGTAGTGGTTGACCCGAGCGGGAAAGTGGTGTAAAATGGTTGTACAGGGAGAAAAGTGGATAAAAGTGGGGATAAGCCTTCTGCCCTGTGGATAACCCCGAACCACTCGCTCCGCCGTTCGGCGGCTCGGGTTCAGGGCTAACGTCTCTCAACCAAAACGTAATTATGTTCATCGGCGAATACCACCACGGGGTAGACGAAAAGGGCCGGGTTGCCATCCCGGTGAAATTTCGCGAACGCCTAAGCCATGGCGCCGTGGTCACCCGGGGGCTCGACCGCTGCTTGAGCGTGTACCCCGCCCGCGATTGGGCCCAACTTGCCGATAAGCTCGCCAAACTTCCCATTGCCCAAGCAAACACCCGCGCCTTTGCCCGCCTCATGCTCGCTGGCGCCATGGAACTGGAAATCGACAAGCAGGGGCGAGTTATCCTGCCAGACTACCTACGCACCTACGCCGGCGTGAAGAAGAAGGTTGTCGTTGCCGGGCTCTACAACCGTCTGGAAATCTGGGATGCCGCAGCCTGGGCCAAGTATCGCAGCGGCACGGAGAAATCTTCGGGTACCATTGCCGAGGCGCTCGGTTCGCTCGGCGTGTAGTGTGTCGGCTCCCCAGCACATCCCCGTTCTTTTAGAAGAAGTTTTGCAAGCCACGTCACCCCAGGCAGGGGACGCGGTTATCGATTGCACGCTTGGTCTGGGCGGGTATGCCCGACGGTTTCTGGATGCGACCGCGCCGGCCGGCCGGCTCCTCGGGCTAGACCGCGATGCCGAAACCTTGCAGCTGGCCTGCGCGCAGCTGCAATCATACGGCAACCGGTTCCAGAGTGTGCACGCCTCGTTTGCAGCGCTTGCGAGTGTTGCCAAGGATTTTCCACCGCCGAACATTATTGTGGCGGACCTTGGACTCTCAAGCGTTGTCCTCGACGCGCCGGTACGCGGTTTTAGCTTCTTGCACGACGGGCCGCTGGATATGCGGATGGACCAGTCGCAAGGCCGCACCGCGGCGGATATTGTGAACACCGCTGGTGAGCGCGAGCTAGCAACTCTTTTAAAAGATTACGGCGAAGAGCCCAAAGCGCGGACCATTGCGAAAGCCATTGTCCTGCAGCGCAAGCTTCGGCCATTCACCCGGACGCAGGAGCTCGTCGAGGTTGTCGATGCGGCCTACCGAGCAATTCTTCAAGCGCCGGCCGGCCGCAAACTCTGGCTGCACCGCGGCTTGCACCCGGCGACCCGCACTTTCCAAGCTTTGCGCATTGCCGTCAACGATGAGCTCGCCGAGCTGCAAGCGTTGTTGCCGCAAGCCTTCGACCTACTTGTGCCTGGCGGTCGGCTCGCCATTGTCTCGTTCCACTCGTTGGAAGACCGGTTGGTAAAGCAGTTCTTCCAGCAGCAGGCCAAGCGCTGCGCTTGCCCACCCGAGCAAATGCAATGCACGTGCGATCGCATCCCGGCAGCCGAATGCATTACCCGCAAACCCATTTCACCAGCACTAAAAGAAATTCAGCAAAATCCCAGAGCGCGTAGCGGTAAACTCCGCGCCCTGAAAAAAATCTAAAAAAACTATGTCCAAGTTTTCCCAATTCTTCAAACGCTCTACTGAAAAACTCCGCAACCGGCAGCGGGTGGTTTCGCTTTCCAATCTCCCCGTGCTGCTTGGCTCGATTATCGTCCTCCTGGGGGCTACCTACCTGGTGCAGGTAAACCGCAGTGCCACGAAGAACTTTACCGTGCGCGCCCTGGTCGAAAAGCATGACGCGCTCATGGACCAGCGCCGAGAATTGGAATTGCAGCAAGCCCAGCTTACGGCCCTGACGAATTTGGAAGTCTCGCCCGTGGTCTCCCAGTTGGTGGCCAGCACCAACGTGGAGTACCTAACCCCGCCGACCGCCGACGTGGCGCGGCGCTAGCCTAACCTTCTTTTGCCATGGTGCACCGGACGCGAAACCGGCCCACCAATCGCACCCGCGACCGACTCTGGGTTGTCCAGGCGGTCGTGGTTGTGTTTGCGGTTGGCATTGTCGTGCGGCTTTTCTTCTTGCAAGTGGTGCGACACGCGGCCTATGCGGCCGTGGCCGAAAACCAGCACAACCTCTCGGCCAAGCTCACGCCCGAACGGGGCGATATTTTTGTGCGGGACCACGCCAGCACGAGCGTGCTGTTCCCTTTGGCAACCAACCGCAACGAGCCGTTGGTTTTCGCTGTGCCAACCTCTATTACCGATCCGGTCGCTACGGCCCGGGCGCTGGGGCCAATAATTGGGCTGACGACCGAAGAACTCTTGCCCAAGCTGACCAAAGAAAAAGACGTGTACGAAGTGCTCAAGCGCCGGCTGACCCCCGAGGAATCTGCGGCCATAACCGAGCTCAAGCTTACGGGCATACGGCTGGAAGATGAAAAATGGCGTTACTACCCGGAAGGGGTATACGCCGCACATGCCGTCGGGTTCGTTGGGTACAGCGGCGATGAAAAGCGCGGCCTGTACGGGGTGGAAGCCGCGCTTAACGATGCGCTCTCGGGCAAGAAGGGCAAGCTCAACCTGGGGTCGGACGAGCAAAATGATTTAGCCGTTGGCGGCAGTTTTCTTACCGAAGCCACCAATGGCGCGAGCGTTACGCTAACGCTGGATCACACAGTGCAGTACCAAGCGTGCAGCAAACTCAAGACGGCAGTGGCGAAGCACGGGGCGGACGGCGGCGCACTCGTCATTATGGAAGTGCAAACGGGTAAATTGCTGGCGGTCTGCGGCCAGCCAGACTTTGACCCGAACACTTACGCGAAAACCGAAAACCCCAGCGCCTTTAACAACCCGGTGGTGTACGGGGCGTACGAACCCGGTTCAATTTTTAAACCCCTGACCATGGCCGCCGCGCTCGACCAGGGCAAGGTGACGCCGCAGAGTACGTACGTGGACACGGGTGCAGAAAAAATTGGCAGCTTTACCATTCGGAACTCCGACCTCGAAGCGCACGGCCGCCAGACGATGACCGACGTTTTGGAAAAATCTTTAAACACCGGCGCAATTTTTGCCGCGCGTCAGGTGGGCCTAACCACCTTTAGCCGTTACGTCACCAATTTCGGTTTCGGGGAAAAGACCGGGGTGGAGCTGTCGGGTGAAATTGGCGGCAATATTTCGGCGCTGCAGAAGAGCGGCGATATATTTCTTGCGACGGCCTCGTTCGGGCAGGGGATTACGGCCACGCCCATCCAGCTCGTTGCTGCTTTTGGCGCCATTGCCAACGGCGGCAAGCTGATGCAACCGTACCTGGTCGAGCGCATTGACTACCCGGATGGTCGGGAAGAGAATAATGAACCCCGCGTGGTCCGCCAAGTTTTGCAGCAAGACACTGCGGCAACGCTGGCGGCCATGATGGTCCGCGTGGTGGAGAACGGTCACGGCAAGCGCGCGGGTGTCCCGGGCTACTACATAGCGGGCAAAACCGGGACGGCCCAGGTACGCGCCACCACGGGCAGCGGTTACGATCCGCATAAAACTATTGGTTCGTTTGCCGGCTTTGCGCCAGTTGAGAATCCGCGCTTTGTCATGCTTACCCGCATTGACGTGCCCAAAGACGTGCAGTTTGCCGAAAGCTCGGCCGCGCCGCTCTTCGGCGAGGTCATGGACTTCCTCCTCAAGTACTACGACGTCGCGCCGACCCGGTCTGTAGAGTAGCGTGGTGAGGTTATGGCGGCGGGTATGGACAGCGTGGTAAAGGCTCGCGTATTCTTTTTTCAAGTACCGCGAACCCATACCCATACTCGCCGCTACACCCACACCTTTACCTATATGCCACGAGCCTGCTAGGTTCTCTATATGAAACGCTTTTTTCTTCACATCCTGCAATGGAAGCTCACCTTCTTGGCCAAGCGTGTGCTGCACCGGTACGCGCCGGTTGTCGTTGGCGTGGCCGGATCGGTGGGGAAGACCTCGGCCGTGCAGGCTATAGCGTTGGCTTTGGGGCGGGATTACCGCGTGGGTCAGACGCTACGGAGCTACAATCAGGAGCTTGGTGTGCCACTCTCTATCCTGCGGGAAGAAACCGGCTACCGTTCTTTGTGGAAGTGGTTTGGCATTTTGGGGCGGGGCTTGCGGCTGGCGTTTGGCACGCGAGATGTACAGTATCCAAACTTACTCGTGTTGGAACTTGGCGCGGATAAAGTGGGGGATATTGATCGGCTACTGCGCTGGATTCATCCTGCCGTCGGCGTCCTCACCTCGGCAACGGTAGAGCATGTGGAATTTTTTGGAAGTATACAAGCTGCAGCCAATGAGGAACGAAAAATTGTCACGCTTTTGTCGCGGACTTCCACCGCAGTGGTGAATGCCGATGACCTCGAAGTAGCGGCGGCGATACACCAGGCAAAGTGTACGGTCATTACGTTTAGTCAAACGCAGCCGGCGGACGTGCAGATGACGAATGCCGCAATTCTTGGCAGCACTGCGCAGGACGTGCAGGGTGTGACCGCGAAGGTCGGCGTGGGCGGGAGCTCGTTGCCCATTGTCATACGGGATACGCTAGGCCGCCATTCCTTCACTGCCGTTGGAGCGGCTTTTGGTGTTGCCCAGGCGCTCAAAGTGAATTTATCAACTGTGGCCGAGCAGCTGCGGAACTACCAACCTCCGGCCGGTCGCATGCGACTCATCAAAGGCCTTAAGCAAACCACCATAATAGATGACACGTACAATTCTTCACCCGCCGCGGCCGTAGCCGCCCTCGACACGCTGTACGAATTGCAAACCTCGGGACGGAAATACGCAATTCTTGGTGACATGCGCGAGTTGGGGAGCGTGAGTGAAGACGAGCATAGAAAAATTGGCACCTACGTAGTTGGCAAAACCGACGTGCTGGTGACGGTTGGGGAATCGGCCAAGCACATTGCCTCGGCCGCCGTAGCATCAGGAATGAACCAGGATGTGGTCTTTAGCTTTGATAAAGCCGATGGCGTAGGAAATTTTTTGCAGGATCGATTGCAGCCTGGGGATTTACTGCTGGTGAAAGCGTCGCAAGGCACGCGCTGCGAGAAAGTGGTAAAGGAGATAATGGCCGAACCCCAGCGGGCTGGGGAGTTGCTGACGCGGCAGTACAGGCCGTGGGTTTAACGCGTAAACCTTTGAGTTGACAGAATGCGAAGTCCGCGCTAGGCTTTTTGGAAACCTACATAAACCAACACGGAGGTTATTAATGTTCGTAGACGAAAAAGTTCCTGATACATTACTGGAGGTGGTATTCGGCCCAGAAGGAGCAGTAATCCCCATGCCCTATCACGATCCCTGTGTCAATTGCTCTGTCGACACGAACGATCGTAAGTACTTCAAACATCCAAAGTGCAACAAGACAATTTGCGCCCGGTGTATCCACAAAGATGGCAAGCCAAAGTGCCCGCATTGTGGAGAATCCATGATCATGCCGAGAAGTTGAACTTTTCTGACCGAAGCAGCCCCATCCCAAGGCTGCTTTTTCATTTCCCCCAGTATCCCTCTATACTGTAGCCATGCGCCGCATTCTCATCATTGCCGCCTTCCTGCTACTCGTGCCGTTTGTTGCACACGGCCAGACTGCCTCATCTGGTACCGAGCAAATCAACAGTTTCGACGCGCAGATTACCATAGGTCAGGATGGTGCGTTGCAGGTGGTTGAAACCATCCAGTACGACCTCGGGCCATACGCCAAGCACGGGATTTACCGCACGTTACCCTACCAGTACAGCCGCAACGGCGCGTCGTACAATTTGCGGTACCACATCCAGACCGTTACGGATGAAAAGGGGAACGCTCTCCCGAAGAAAGTCCAGACCACTGGCGGCTATGTGAAAGTGCGCATTGGCGAACCCGAAGTGACGATTACCGGCGTACGCACCTACGTGATTACCTACACGGTGCAACGGGCCATTCGTTTCTCGGCTGCGCAGGATGAGCTGTACTGGAACATCACCGGGAATGAGTGGACCGTGCCAATCCTGGCGGCAAGTGCGACGATTACCCCACCGGCTGGGATTGCATTCACGAATACCGTTTGCTACGCGGGCGCAGTTGGTTCGGTTGAGCGCGCGTGTACCTTGGCCCCAGCGGCGAAAGCGATGACGGTAATTGCCACCCGCCAGTTTTCTCTTGGCGAGGGGCTGACGGTTGCGCTTGCACTACCACCTGGAACCATAGCGCAGCCGGCGCAGAGCCAGCGGGTGAGCTGGTTCATCGCGGATAACTGGTACATCGCCGTCCCGATTATATTGTGGGCATTTTTCCACTGGCGGTGGTACCGGCGCGGGCGGGATCCGAAAGGCCGCGGCACGGTCATTCCGCAGTACGAAGCCCCAGATAAAATGCCGCCATATACCATTGGTGCGCTGGATACCTTGGTGGGCGGGAAGGAAATAAGCGCTACAATCATTCACCTCGCCACGCGCGGCTACCTAAAGATTGCCGATCCCGGGAAAGGCGACTACGTGTTTGCCTTGGTAAAAGCCGTTGACCCGACACTCGCCAAACCTGAACAGCTTTTGCTAGATGGCATCTTCGGTGCTGGTGCAAAAGCTGGCAGTGTGGTGAAGCTGGCGTCATTGAAGAACGTTTTCTACACGCACCTGCCCGGCATCAAAAGCGCGATGAGCGAAGAAATAGTGACGCGCGGGTACTATGCCAAGAACCCCACCTTGGTTCGGGCCAAAGCGATTGGCTTAAACTGGTTGTTGGGCGGCGTCTTTGCATTCATTATTTTTGGTCTGCAATCAGTGGTTACGGCCACGAGCGTGGCATGCATAGTCCTTTCCGCAGTGGCCGGGCTTATCTACGCCTGGCTCATGCCCGCGAAAACCGTTCGAGGCGCCGAAGTGCAGGAAGAAGTACACGGCTTCAAGTGGTTTCTCTCGGTGACGGAAGCCGAACGCTTGAAGTTCCACAATGCACCAGCGAAGAAGCCGGAGCAGTTCGAGCAGTTTCTGGCGTACGCCATGGTACTGGGCGTGGAAAAGGAATGGGCCGGTCAGTTCAAGGACATGATGCTGGAACCGTCGGGATGGTACCAAGGCCAACCCGGGAGCATGTTCAACACGTTGCTGTTCGTTTCGGTCATGTCGAATATGAGTACGAGCGTGAATCAATCTTTTGCCGCGCAACCAAGAAGCGCTGGCGGGTCGGGAAGAAGCCGTGCAAGGGCAGATGATAGTCTATA
>JBBTRU010000025.1:20422-30498 GCA_038065015.1 Patescibacteria group bacterium
GTCGGGGTTTGGCGGAGGTGGCTTCTCTGGTGGTGGTTTCGGCGGGGGTGGGGGCGGAGGGTGGTAGCGATTGACACACCGAGGACTCCAGCGTACGGTAGTTGAAAACAACGCACCCTACACAAGGAGCAGACATGCCGGCAAAGAAGCCTAATGACCCGTATCGGTCTAAAGCAGAACCGAACAAAGTACTCGTCGATTTTTTTTCACATTGCAAACCCGCTGGTTGGTTTCTCGACCTGGGTTGCAACACCGGAACCGAGCTGCAATACATGGGCACGCACGGCTACCAGTGTGAAGGCATTGATACCGATCCAGAAGCAATTGCGATTTGTCGCACTCGACTTTTGACGAAACACGTGACGAACACGGTAGCCATCGTGGCATCGGCGCAGGATTTTTTGCAGGAAAAAGTCGCAGCGTTGATTGCCCACCCAAAGGGCAAAGGACGCAGCTATGATGTCATCCACTGCTGGAACGTGCTGCCTTTCCTCGCTTCAAACGAGGCCAAAGCAGTACTCGCCGGTATGTGCAAACTCTCAGCGAGTAATGGGCTGGTCTTCCTGCGGGTATTCCGGGATGCGCAGCCGAGCAAGCACTACCCGGAGGATGGTCCTGTCCACCTGTTCCATATTGCAGCGCTTAAAGAGCATTTCCAAGGCTATGAAGTGCTCGTAGAAAAGGAAGAGTACTTTGCTGACGAAGGCCACCCTGGCCGCCCCGAGCCCCACGACCACGCTGTGGTGAGTCTGGTTATAAAAAAGCCAGCAGAGTAAGTCGAATAGCCAGTAATGTAACAATTACTGGCTTTTTTCATGCTTGGGGTCCCCACAGATGTCACGCGCGCGCCGTCGTGACGGCGCTGTTTTGTCGTGGATAACTCGGTCAAAAAGCCTAAAAATACGTGCTAGCCTATGTTTAACAAAGAAAACCGCTATTCATCTACCCGGAAAGGAGGTGAGTGGCACAATAATAACGTTCTTTCTATGAAAGGAGGATCCTATGCAAAGGATTCTCGTAATCGCAGCAGTGCTGCTCGCCATGGGACTGGTAGGGTGCTCGTCTGACCCCACTGGACCTAACACTCAAGAACCTAAAGAGGGTCTTGAGGAACATCTTATCCTAGGAGCCGATCAAATCGATTCCGGCAAGGATACACGTATTGAGGCTGCTCTTGGTGCTACGTATGCATCCAGCTTGCAGCAGATTGGGTGGTCAGACTGGATTGCTACATTCTACCTGCCGTATAATCCAGGTGTCGTGACATTTCAGGGACATCTCATTTCTGGCGGACAGTGGCAAACCTTTAGCGGTAGTTGGGCCCAGATTTGGGATGCCAGGTACACGTCAAGTGGTTTCCGCGTGCAGATTCTTATGGGCGCAAGGGTATTTTTTCCTTGCGGACCCACAACTAGTCGCTACCGACTGCTGTATTAATTTCAACGGGCTGCTACGTTTCACGTTGCAGCCCCCTTCTTCTCACTTACCAATATGCTAAAAATTCTTCGTTATAGCATTTTTACCGGTGTATTTTCATCTGGCTTGCTAGCAATGAATGTGTACGTTCTGCACCAAGGTTGGTTGTGGTTAGCAATATACATAGCACCACCTATCGCGGTAATGCTTTTTATCATGCGAGGCGAGCGTAAGCTCGCGCGATTTTTCGTGCGTTCGTATATCTACCTTTTTGGCCAAGCGGTAATCATCGCCCTTTTCGAATTACCCATCTATCAATTTTGGAAAAGCGCGCAAACACCGGCTGGGAGTACGTACACCTGGTATCAAATGGATGCATTTTACCCACACCTCGGCCTTATATTTATTGCCATTCTCCCAGTGCTATTTGGTTTCTGGTTGTGGGTATACAGTCGGGGTACTTTACGTGAAAAGCCTGCAATCCAGAGTTATCATGAGAAAATGTAAGTACTATGCTGAAACCTAAAGCATTTCATCGCCTCATGCTCATCCTCGCCGTCCTTATGGCCTTGGGTTGGGTGTACATCATGCTTACTGTCATCATCACCGGGGATTTAATGCTATGAAAGCCCTCTACCGCATTGCTGCTGCAAGTTTAGCCACTATTATCTTTAGTGTTATTAGTTTAGTGGTACTTAGTTTTATATAAATTTCCCCTCTCCTCCTTGTTTAAGGAGGAGTGGATCCCGCTACTGCGGGAGACGAGGTGGTAACTATTATGCAAGCAGCGACGTACAATCATCGAGCGCTCATCGACTATCGTAGAAAGTTACGTCAGAACATGACGCCACCAGAGGTTGTGCTGTGGGCGCACCTGAAAGGGAAAGGTTTGGGCGTGAAATTTCGACGCCAGCATAGTATAGGTAGATATATTGTTGATTTTTACTGTCCAGCAAAACAATTGGTAGTTGAAGTAGATGGTGACCATCACGGGGAACCCCGACAACGCGCACACGATTACGCTCGAGATATGTACTTGCAATCACTTGGGCTGCGTGTACTTCGAATATCCGCCCGGTCATTGAGCATCAATCATTATGGAGTGTTGGATACTATTCGCTGTCTTGTCCAGCACCCAAGCTAAGTATTACCACCCCCAAAGTGATAACTAGCACACTCTAGGAAGTCTAATTACCACCCCAAATGTTTGGCAAGAATCGATACTTGGTAATGGGATAGTACTTATTTTATATCAGACTGAGACCCTTCCCCTCCTCAATTGAGGAGGGGAAGGGGAAGACTCTTGACATCCCCCACACATATGCTAGCTTTTGACCAAGCGACGGCGCTAGATCCGCGACGGCGCGCTCATCAAGAAACCGAGCCTGGCATGGCCAAGCAGCTGCCTACCATCACTCTGCTCTTCGCCGGTGGCGCAACCCTCCAAACCGAGGGCAAGACCATCGTCACTGTGCAGTCGGCCGCGGACGCACAAGCCTGGCTGGAACACTTTCCAGAGCTCAACCTCATTGCTAAGGTCGAGCCGGTTTTCGTTTTGGCCGACGGCAAGGACATCGAACCCGAAGATTGGAATTCCGTCACGAAGATAATCAAAGATCGATACGCGAGCACCGATGGGTTTGTCATTTTGCAAGGCGTGGATTCCATGCTCTACACCGGTGCGTTCCTTTCGTTTGCGCTGCAGGGTTTGGGCAAGCCCGTCGTGCTCACTGGCTCGCCGCTAACGCCCGAGCACAACCAGGCCGCGGACTTGCAAGGCTTCATCTCGCACTACCGCACACTCGGCGTCCGCGCCAACCTCATCAATGCCGTGCAGGTTGCGACCAAGAATCTTGTCGAAGTAAGCATCCTGTTTGGCAACCAGCTGCTCCGGGCCAACCGCGGCCGCAAGTCGCCCGGTACGTCGTTCAACGTTTTTGAAGCCGACGAAACCGACGTGCTCGGCCGTGTGGATTTTGGCATCAAGCTTAAAGCCGAGCAGCAGCGCACTACGGACCCGCTGCACGTGGTGGCCCTGCAAGACAAGCACGTAGCCATAGTCCGCCTCCACCCGGGGTTCCGGCCAGACGAGTTGAGCCGCGTCGTACAGGAAAAACCCGACGCAATTATCCTGCACACCTATATGCAAGGCGGCGTGCCAACGAAGCTCGCACCCTTGCTCCGCCTGGCCGAGCAGCAGGGGACGGCTGTCGTTGTGTTCAACCCGTACCTGGCAGCAAGTGTAACCGCCGATACAGCAACGGTCATATCCGGCATGAGTTACGAAGCCCTCTACGCCAAAGTGCTGTGGGCGCTTTCGAAAACCACCAATCCGGAGATTGCCCGCAAACTGCTCTTGCAACCCACCCGCAATGAATTTGGCACGGGGAAGGAGACGGGAGATTAGCGTATGCGCGTCTACTTTTTCCAAGCCCCGCCCCAGAAATCTCGCTTCGTTGGCGTGCACGAAGATATTCTCAACGTCCTGGATGAGAAGAAGCTTTTCTACGTTACCAGCGACGGCAAGAACAGCGTTGACCTGCCGCAGGAAGAATTGGAAGCCTTAAATAAATCGGGCGGGAGTTTGCTGGATAAAATGGACGCTCTGGTTATTGAAGGCTCGGAGCCGGATGCCGACCTGGGCTACTTGCTAGCCTACGCCATGAGCATGCGCCGACCGACCATTTACCTGTACGATAAAGACGTAAGCAACCGCGGTGTGCTCAAGTACCTGGGCGATAGGCAAGTGCCGTCATTCATCCAGGTACGGTCGTACAGCGGGGATCAGGTGGTGGCCTATGTTGATCAGTTTCTCACCGGTCTAGTGGGCGAAAAAGCCGAACACGAGCCAACCGTGAAGTTCACCCTGCGAATTACCCCCGCCATGGAGCGGTACTTGCAGTGGAAGGCCAAACAGATGAAAATGACCAAGGCCGATTTTCTGCGAGACCAAATTGACACTCAGGTAATGCAGCGAGACGAGGCGTACAAGAAATTTTTGAAGAAGGAATAATATATGATAATGAATTTTCTATATTTACTTAACCTTCTCGCCGTTTTAGTCAATCTTGGCCTGGGTATTTTTGTGTATTTTAATGGTAGGAAAAAGAAAGTAAATCGAGCCTATTTATTCTTATCATTAGCAATTTCTGGATGGGTGTTTACAAACTTACTTACATATTATTTAGTTGATTACAATGCAATTGCTATAAGTGGAAAATTTGATTATGCATTTGCCGCTTTACTTGTTCCACTCTTTTTTACATTTGCAATATATTTTCCAAACGAAAAGTTCCATATTAAAACGAAATTATTGCATATTGGCCTAATCGTTAGTTGGGTATCAGGCATTTTAGTGATTATTGCCTCCCTATTTACTAAGTACATTCAAGTTCGACCAATAGTAATAACACCTCATGTAGTAACAATTGAGCAGGGGTCAGGTCATCCATACTTTTTTGCATATTATATACTCTTTGTTGCCTGGGCCTTTGCAATATTGATTCAAAAGATAAAACGAACAACCGGTATTGATAAGCAAAAGATAACCATAGTAGTTTATGGCTTTGCGGTAGCTGGAATATTTGGCACAACAGGAAATTTAGTCCTCACAACATTTTTACACTCACTAACTGGACAAGCTATAGCTTCTCTCATAGGTCCAATATTTACTGTTGCATTAGTTGCCTCTATGGCGTATGCAATTCTTAAGTACCGCTTGCTGGATATTCAGTTTGCCATTCAACGTGGTATTGCACGCTTACTCACCTTTGGCATCATCTTCGGCTTTTTTGCCTACCTCTTGCTCTTCATCGAACGGAATGTGGAAGCAACGTCAGAACGGAATGTATCGTTACTCATCGTGGTTGTGGTGCTGGTGCTCACAGTGGAACCTTTGCGTCGGTGGATTTATCGGTTTGTAGATAGCTTGTTCGACAATCAAGAGCGCAAGCGGCGCGATGCGCTGCAGCGCATTCAGCTCGTCGCTTCATCCACGCTGAAATTCACGTCGTTGGTGGAACGGCTGACTTCAGAATTGCATAATGTCTTCGGGGTTGATGTGCATTTTCTCTTGCGCGACGAGCAGCATGGCAAGCTGGCTGGCGTTGCCGAGCTTTCTCTCAAAGACCCCATTGCCGGGCAGATTGTGGATGGGAAAGTCATTATTACCGATGAGCTGCCGTACCGTATAGAGAACGGCGAAGCCATGCTCGCGCCGCTGCACACGTGGCTGCAGAGCAACAAAATAAGCGCGGTGCTGCCCATTGGCAACCGAGAAGACTTCGTAGGGGCATTTATTTTCCACGACGGACAGGGGAGCGTGCCATTCACAACAGATCGGGTAGAGTTCCTCAAGCGATTCCGCAACCAAGTCCAGTTCGCCTTTGCCAGTGCGTACGCGTACAAGCTGGCTATTGAACGAATAAGCGCCTAGCTTATGTATATCATCATTTTTATTGCCGGTGCATTGAACCTCTTGTTAGGTATCTTCCTTGTGAGCCGCGCGCGAAATCGTGTCCAAAAAAGTTTTGGCTACCTTGTCTTACTCATCGCCGCCTGGGTATTTGTGAATTTTACCTACTTCCAATTTCCTCGGTACCCATACGTGCATCTGAGTTACTCGGTTGGTGCTTTCCTTATAAGTGCAATATTTTTTTGGGTTGCCACATTTGCACGTCAGCACATTTCCGGGCTTGCGCGGTGGATTGTACTTTGCAGTACTGTTGGAATCGCTGTATTGAGCATGATGCCCGGATTAGTTCTTGGCGATGATATAAGCATTGGTCCCGTGCAGTACGTTGTCACGCTTGGGCCACTCTTTGGCGTGTACGCGGCTTTTGGCACCTTGATATTTTTTGCCGCTGCAATCATCCTTGTCCGCGCATTCTTACGTACGAAGGGATTGGATAGACTGCGAATGGCGTACGTAGTTTTGGGCTTTATCATACCCATTGCCCTTATTATCGTTGTAGATTTTATCATGCCACTTTTTGGTGTGCTGTGGTCAGCGGGTTTAGATAGCCCTACGTCATTAGTTTTTGCAGCGTTCATTTCGTACGCAATCCTTCGACACCGTTTCTTTGACATTCGGATAGTCATCCGTAAGAGCTTGATCCAGTTTTTCACCTTTGTCCTACTCTTTGCAATTTACGCTTATGCGCTCCTGCTCGTTCAGCGGTCCACAAGTTCCACATTTACCTTAAGTAGTAATACCTCGCTTCTCATAACTATTTTCATCATTGGCCTTACTATTGAGCCGCTGCGGAAGGGGATATACAAGTTCATAGACGGTATTGTGGCGAACCGGGAGAAGGACAGGCAGGATGCACTCAAACGCATGCAGCTCATGGCCGCCTCGACCATGCAGTTCCAGACACTAGTCGAACGGACGCAGCAAGAATTGGGGAAGACGTTTGGCGTATCTGTCGATTTCCTGTTGGCAGAAAGGCGGGTGCAAGCATTGACGCAATTCCCGACTGGTCAAATGAAGGTGAAACTGGAAGATGTGGTTGGCCAGCGTATTGCTGGTGGGCGCGTGCTTATTGCGGATGAGCTACCCTACCGCATTGAGAATGGCGAAACGTCATTGAAAGTTGTACACGATTGGATGCAGTCGAATAGCGTAAGCGCCATCGTCCCAATTGGGTCAGGGGAGGATATGGTGGGGGTATTCCTGTTCCGCGGAATGGGGAAGACCGTATTTACGGCCGACATGGTGAAATTCCTCAAAGACTTCCAAGAGCAGTCCATGTTTGCTTTTGCAAGCTCTTACGCGTATAAATTGGCAGTGGAGAGAATTGGTATGAAGTAGTGATGTATGAACATCACAGTCAAAATTAATGCCCATGAAGATGCCCTGAATTGGTGGCACGCCTGTAATGGTGTCGCGCGGTTTGGCGTTGACTGGAAATCGAGAATTTCCCCTTCTCTGCAAAGGAGAATAGTAGGGAAGACTCAGGAGCAAGCATTACATTTCCTCCGGCCATACCTGCAGAAGTTGTACAAACAAGTTGATATTAAACATAAACGAGGTGAACTTCAGACACTGTTTCGCGAGAAACAAGACCGTATCGCTGAACGGATGGAACACACTACGGGAAAGAAAATTTGCCGTAAGGATTTTACTATTCTCTTAACCACATTCCCCCGATGTCCGTACGATCCTGCGAAGGGGATTATCTGGTCGTATACAGAACGTAATATAGCCTTCTCAATTGTGAGTTTTGTTCACGAATTAAACCACTTTCAAGTTCTTTATTACTTCAAAAAGCAGATACGAAAGAAGCTTTCCGAGAGTCAATTTGAAGATTTGAAAGAAGCACTAACAGTCATTAACAACGATGCATTCAAAGGGATATTCCTTGTGGCTGAACAAGGGTATCCAAGCCATATGGATCTCCGTGCCGACCTTTTGCGCCACTGGAGGAGGAATAAGAATTTTTCGAAGTTGATTGCCTATGGGACGAAGATTACACCTAAATACATGAAAAAGATGAGGTAATTAACTTTCTGATGCCTCCGAGGCTAAAATCAGCGCCGTCGCGACGGCGCTGTTTTGTCGTGGATAACTCGGCTAAAAACGTCAAATTTACGTGCTAGCCTATGTATATCAAACAAACGCTATTCATCTAACCCTGGAAAGTAGGTGAATGGCACAAATCCATAATGTTCTTTTATAAGGAGGTTTCCGTGAACAGGAAACACATGAGTAGCTTCGTGCTAATCGTTGCTCTCGTTGCATCGTGCACGAAAAACACTACCGAACCGACATCGGTACAGCGTTCAACAATCGCTTTTCAAACCATAGTATCGGATAGCGTGTATCAAGCTATGGTCAAGGGCGGCATGACCGAAAGCATGCTTGCACGCGGGAAGGAAGGCGACTTCCTTTTCGGAAAAGTGACTATGCAGAGGACGGACTCTGGTATGGTCTTTACCCGACCACTCAATGATGTGACTCTTCATATCGGCGAGGCAAAGATACGCACAGGCAGCGATGGCAATTTTGATGTTCCAAAGCTTCCAGATGGTTCGTACACCGTGCACATCATGTCTGATTCTGGGTCACTCGGTGAAATGCAGATGTCCGTAATAGCCGGCAATGCCCAACCTTTGCTCGTCACTTACCCTATTGAAAAGACCATGGCCCATGGTGCTATTGAAACGGCAGCAGGATGTTACATTCCGTGCCTGGATAATAACGGTGTAGGTCCATTAAATTTCATTAATAGCGATTGCTACGCGTCATTGTTCAGGTTTGGTTTCCTGCCCTGTTGGATGGAATCCATGGATCGTGAACACGACCACACCGGGTGGCGATGGTGCAATTGCTGGAGCAACTGCTCGCTTATCTGCCATTACTGGAATTACAATAAACAGTTTTGGCACACGCACGGGTGGTGGCCTTGGATCTAGTTCATTTACCCCTATACCTCATTGTCGGTGAGGTATAGGGTATACTTATTCTTAACTACTATATGCAAAAACAATTTTTTTTCATCACCACCATTCTCACGGGTATTGCAAGTTTTTTCATTTCCGGGTTCATCGGGGTTATTTTTCAGTTTACGGTAGGCTTCGTACTGGTCAAACTCTTCTTTGGTAAGGGGCTTTGGAATTCAGTCAAGCCAAAAGCGAAGACCAGTATCATCCTTGTAGTCTTACTCGTCGGGTTGTGCGCGCAGTTTGTTGGCATTCGCCTACTTGCAGCTTTGGTCCAAAATTCGTCAATGGGGCAATAAACCTTACATTTGAAGTAACAGCGCCGTCGCGACGGCGCTGTTTTGTCGTGGATAACTCGGTCAAAAATAGGTTTTTCTCGTGCTAGCCTACCTATGTAAACAAAAACGAGGCTAAAGCTCATGGGTCGTGGAAAGACCAGGAGCAAAGCCTCGAAAGCCTGAAACCGCAGTTGTAAAGACTGCACATTGAAATGGAGCGCGTCATGCAAATGACAACCACACAGCCGCAACTGCAACAGGTTGCGCTCACCTTTCCCATGGGCGATATCGTCGCCCGTTATGTAAAGGAAAATCCGACTGTTGCTTCCGAAGCTGCACTGCACGAAAAAGAACTCAAGAAGTATCTTTTTCTCTGTGCAAAGTATCCTGGACAGGGCTGGCCAATGGTCACGACCCTGGATGAACTCTGGCACACCTTCATCATTTTTACGAAGGAGTATCACTCATTCTGCCAGCAGCTTGGCGTTCAGTACCTCCATCATCAACCGTTTGGTGGGTGTGAGAATATGCAGGAAATTCAATCTGCATACAGCCAGTTCTTGGTACTCTACCGCCAAGAGTTCGGTGAACCACCGACAGCCATTTGGCCTAGGAAGCTTTCCAGTGATTGCGGAACCGGCTGCAGTGGCGGTGGTTGCAGTGGCATTGGCTGCGGTTCAAGCTGCGGGTCCAGCTGTCGCTGAGTAGTTATTGTTCTCTCCTACGAAAGGGGCGCTATCCTATACCGCCCCTTTCCTATTTATAATATTTGGTTAGACTATCCCTTCTTCAATCCTGTATGATTTCCATATGGAATCACAAACCCAGATGACGACATTATCCCTCAATGATAAAGACCTTAGTGGCTCCAGCTTCCACTACCCCAGCGGACCCCACAAGATCCAGGGTTTTATTGTTCGCACGAAGGCGGAAGGCGAG
>JBBTRU010000026.1:0-5515 GCA_038065015.1 Patescibacteria group bacterium
GTGCCGATATTCGTTGGGGCGTACGCACTATTTTTTTGGAAGAATACCGCCCGGTCTGCATCAACACTCGGCAACCGGAAGCCGTTATAGGTTATTGGCGTGCTCTCTTTACCTTGCGGAGGCGTAATATTGCAGAGCTGCGGCACGCCCGCGGCCGGAATGGCTGTGGCATTGCCGTTCTGGTCCGTGCAGACATTCGCCACGGTAAAGGTGTTGTTTGTATTGCTTACCAATCCACCATTCGTTGTTGAGGTTTTTACCTGCACGCCGACCGCGCCCATAGGTGCATTGTCAGGCGCATGGGCAACGGTTATAGATGTATCCGACCAGGCGGCGGCGCTACACTTGCTAAAATCCCCGCGCGTAGCCCCAAACAGCACATCACCATCACCTTGAGATGTACCAAAGTAGCAGCCTTGCACGGTGACGAGATTCCCCGCCGGGCCAGTGGTCGGGCTGATGTTCCTTACCCATGGATTACAACGCTTGGCCGCAAGGTCGCAGGTTGAACCACTACACAGACCGCCGGCAGTGCAATCGCTGTTCTTCTCGCAGTAGTTGCGTATTACTTGGAGTTTGCCCGAGCCGGATTTGCCACCGGTCGTAGCAGTGAGCGTTGCGGTGCCTTCATTAGTACCGGATGGCACGGTGGTAAGGAGATTATCGTTAGTATTTATTACCGTTGTAATGCTCGATAATGGAGCAAGGTTAATATCTGACGTTTGCCAACTAAAACTCGTACTACTATTTAAGCGAAGGCAGGTATTTGTTGTGGGCGTTGCTCGAAAATTCTCGGATTGACCAGTGGACTTGGTGGATTGGGCGGGCTGCACCACGACTGCATCAACCGTGCAGGTGGTACCACTGCTTGACACTCGGAAGTGCCAGCTGTAGTCCGCACCCACGGCAACACTTGCCGGTGCCGCACTATGGATAGTCGCACCTTTAAGTGTGACCTCGTACCAATACCCAGGATCGAGTGCGCCACCATTAGGTGCAATGAGCACTTCGTCATTAGATACCTTGTCGGTATTCACAAACGTACCCGCAGGCACAACTTGCGGTGTCGTGCAGGTAAAATTACTCTGATTATCACAGCGCCGCACAACAACGTTCGCGGGGTTATTCAAGTCAGCCGCGGTCATACTCTGGTTAAACCGGGCACTAAAGCTTATGTTCTTGCACACATCTGTGGCATTCGGCGTGGGGTTGGGCGTGGGCATAGTAGCCGGCAAACTGCAGGAGGCATCCTGCACCACGGCGGGCGCGGGCAAACATGGAATTTTATAGTTGAGCGGGTTGGTGGGTTGGTCTGTACCGTTGATCTTGACGCTAAGCTGGAATAAATAATTATCGTTGCCAATATTCTGCGCCTGCGCGTCGAGGGTGCCAGCACCAACATTGAAATTGCTCTCCGTACCGTTGGTTGTTGGTTGGCCTGTGGTACCAGGGATGTAGTAGCTTTGGATGTCCCCCAAAACGCTGCCCAAGCCCTCACCCGCAACGGCCACCGTGCCGCCACCACTGTTGTGGCACTGCGGGGTAATGCTACAGAGGCCCGGTCGGGTTACATCATTTACTGTAAAACGATGCAAGTTGCTACGGCCGCGTGCGCCGGGCAAACTATTGTGTTCAATTTGTATATCGGCAAGCTCGTTAACGTTGAACCCGGCCGGCACCTGGATGATAATTTGGCTGCGCTTGTCGAGCGATGCGCTATCTTCGGTCCAGCCGTTGCTACCCGCGCAGGCCGGAATCGTACCGGTAATTTCCGTGCCGTCAGTCTTGCGGAACACCACCCGTCCCGCAGTGCTGCCAAAGTGCGTGCCGCCAATAGTCACGAACGTGCCCACCTTGCCGTCCTGCGGGCTCACCCAATCTATGTGCGGAGTTTGAATATCAACTCTACTGGTGGATGGCGGACTGTTCTGCACATTCTGCACCACGACCGTGCCGTCAACTGCGCCGCCAGTGGCTGGGCCAGCTGCGGAAACCGAAGGCGTGAGCCCGGCAGGGACCAGGGTCGTAATTTGCTGATCCGTCCACCCGCCCGGTGCGATGCACGCAACCGAACCGGTTTTCTTGGGCCGGAACCCTGGATTAAAGCAGCTGCTCGCCGGGCCGCCCGCTTCCGTCGCTAAGGCAAACGTACCAGGGAAGAGCACGCCCGTGCCCGTCACATTAAAATTCTCACCGGTGATGGTAAACGCTTGGAGTGGATCAATCGGCGACGTGTCATCGTTACCGTAGAAAGCTGTGGGCTCGATACTGGTAATTTTCGGCGTACAATCTACGGTCGTGGTGTCCGCGGTGGTGAATGTCCAGGAGTAGTCGTCGTCTGGCGTACTTGCAACACCATCACCATCTTCGGCTGTCCCGTCCCCATCACCATCGAGCGCGTTCTTCACGCACATATCTTTAAAACCCTTAATATAGTCACCACCCGTGCTGCTGGGTATCCGAGTAGTGTCAATTTCGGCGTTCAAGGTAATGGTATATGTCACCTGCGGGTCGAGGGGTTGATCGAATGAAGCAGTAAACCCGGTGAGTGCAGCGTTCATGGCAATGGAAGTAAGCTTGGCACCGTTACTCGGTGTTGGGCTAATCGTGATGTTATCAACGTGCACGGATGATGGCAGCATTGGCTCGCTAAACACCACGCCAATATTCGGCTTGAGGCAATTGATTGTCCCGCTTGGCGCGACGACATTCACTTTCGGTGGCGTGTCGTCCCCTTCGGTGCCGGTCGTAAAATTCCACTGCGGCGGAAAAGTAAGCGGCACGGCGGGAGATGAAGAACTTAAAAAGCCATTACGAGTAACCTCATACTTTGTATTTGGTTTGAAATCTAACGGGTGATAAAATTCTGCAGTTCGATTGGCTGGCCGACTGGTTGTGCCAGCAACTGTACCTACCACGCTCCCACTGCTATCCAACTCGTTGACGGTGTAATCGCCCGCACTGGCATTGTTGTCAGCCCCGCTAAGTCCACCAAAAGTTTCAACGGCAGCAGTACAGAGCTTAACGTTTGTTGCATCCAGTGCAGGAACTTGGTTCACCGCTTCCCAGTCTTCAGTTCCGGGCTGAGGTAGACACGCACCTGGGCCGGTATTTATTTGCCATTCCCCTTGGTTATCCACTGGTGGCGTATCCACACAAATCATACAGCCTTGCACCTCACCGATATTGCTACACACCGCAGCACTTGCGGTTCCGGTCGTCGCATTCGTTATAAACCGCTGGACGAACAGCACAATGGCCCAAGCCAGCAGAATGATGACTAAACCAATGACGCCGTTGATGAGCGTGCGCTTGGCTTTATCAATCTGCTGCTCGTTGCCGCGGGAGGTGAGCCACAAAAAACCGCCGTACATGATTATGATGACCGCAACCAAACCCAAAAGGCCCAGCGCCCACTTGATGACATTGATAATGGTTTCTTTGAGGTCAGCGTTGCCCAAACCGAGGGTGCTGCCCACATTCTCCACGGTGAGGGCGTGCACGGCCGAAGGCGCCAGGAACACACCAAAAGCCACCACGGCCAGCAGGCCAATGGGAAACAGCAAACCCTGCCAGAAAATGTTTGGAGTTTTGCTCATGCTGCGTGCCGACAAGCGAACAGCGGGGCGTGAGAGTGAAGAAAAACGCTTTTAGGGGGTAAGAAGCTTTTTTACCAGTGCTTGAACAGCTTTGCCATCGGCGCGGGTGCCGACCTTGGCCATAACCGGGCCCATGACTTTGCCGAAATCTGCAGGGGTTTTTGCGCCAACGGCGGCAATCTGCTCGCCGACTATTGCTTCGAGTTCCGCTGCCGACAGGACTTGGGGCAAGTAGGTTTGTAATATTGCCATAGCCGCTTCGTCGGCTTCGGCGAGCTCGGGACGGTTGCCCGCCCGGAATTGCTCAGCGGCCTCGGTGCGGCGCTTCACATCGCCAGCGATGGTCTTTTCGACGTCGGCATCGGTAAGGTCGGCCTGCTTGGCAATCCGCGCGTTCTGCATTGCGCTTTTTACAAAACGCAACACCTCCAGCCGCGGGGCGTCTTTCGCCTTCAGGGCGGCTGTGAGGTCTGCAGTTATACGATCCTGGAGGGTCATTTCAATTTAACGTTCATCAATTTGGCTAAGCTGCGCGTACGGCCGCGGCCTTTGGACTTGGCCATGAGCTCGTCGAGCTTGCCGATCTTGCGCAAGTACTCTTTCTTCTCGCGGATTTTGGACCGCCGAATTGCCTTGTCTTTGAGCTTGCGCTCGTTGGGTGCAGACTCGAAGTACTGGTCTTTCTTGGTGCGCAAGAGCACGCCGCTTTGCTGGACGCGGCGGTTAAAACGGCGGATCAGGCTTTCGGATGATTCGTTATCCTTCTTTTTAACTTCTACCACAGTGGGACACCTCCTTTAAAAGATGAAATTCGATAATGTGACTATGACACGCGGACGAGAAAAAGGCAAGGACTTTTTTAGTCATTCCGACCGCTTAGGGAGGAATCTCGTATTCTCACAAAAAGAATGCGAGATCCCTCGGATTACCTCGGGATGACAGCAGCTAGAGCCTAAGCTTACCCACCCCCTAAGACATGCACGTGCAAGTGCGGCACTTCCTGCCCGCCCTCTACCCCCGTGTTGATGACCGTCTTGAAACCGCGTTCGCGCAAGCCCACCTGCTCCGCAACGAGTGGCACGGCAGCCAGGAGCTTGCCGAGCATGGCCATATCTGCCGGCGTGGTCTGCGCCAAGCTCTCGATGTGGTGCACAGGAATAATGAGGACGTGCACCGGCGCTTTCGGATACTTATCCTTGAAGGCCATAAGCCCATCCCCTTCCCACACAAGCTCAACCGGAATTTCCCGAGCCGCAATCTTGCAGAACAGGCAGTCCATTAGCTCTCGGCAGTTGGCGTTTCGATTGGCGCAACGCCGTTCACGAGCTGCTTCTCGCCGTTGGTTTTTAAAATCCGCTTCTGCACTTCGCCGACGGCTTTGTTGAAGTCGACGATTTCCTGAATGCCGCTCTCCATGTCGCGAATGAGAATGGTGTCATCGACCAGCTCTTTCTGGCCGAGAATAAGGGTAAACGGTGCGCGCAGGCGGTTGGCGGCCTCGAGCTGCGCTTTGATGCTGGTCTTGGAGAACGTGGCGGCAACCCGGATGCCGAGGCCGCGCAGTTCGCGGAAAAGTTTCAGGGATTTTCGCCGAGCGGTATCCCCCAGCTGGGCCAAAAACACGTCGGGGCGGCCCGGGACGGGCGGCTGCACCCCGCGCACTTTTAGTTGCATAATTGTGCGCTCGATACCGGCGGCAAACCCCATGGCGGGCGTCGGCCGACCGCCGAAGAGCTCTACGAGGCCGTCGTACCGACCGCCGCCGCCGAGCGCGCTCTGGGCTTTGTCCACGCCCACGCCGTCAGCCGCCACGTATTCGAAAGCGGTGTGCGTGTAGTAATCCAAACCCCGAACAATGCGGGGGTTCAGGTCGTAGGCGACGTCCATGTCATCCAGGTGCTCCAGCGTCTTCACAA
>JBBTRU010000027.1:0-23502 GCA_038065015.1 Patescibacteria group bacterium
CCTGAAAACATTAAAATCGATTCGTTATCTTTCACACACTTCTGACGTTCGTGCACTATGCAGTTGTTAACGGTCAGGCGGTGGCTTCTCGACAGGGGGATCCTTCGATTTCACTCGGGACGGCCTCTGTGGGGAAACAAAAATCCCGCGGCTTTGGGCGGGACTACGACACGGAACCGAAAATGGGACGTGTATTAGCCGCCTTGGCCTTCGGAATTAAGGGTGGAGTTACACATGCAGTTTGCGGGTAAAGGCTGAAAAACCTTCATAACTAGCGAGGGGAAGTATACCGAATGGGTCTACGGGTGTCAAGAGCTGGTGCCGTCGGTCGGACTCGAACCGACATGGGTTGCCCCACAAGGTCCTAAACCTTGCGTGTCTACCAGTTTCACCACGACGGCATTAGGCAAAAGCGTATACCAGTGGAGTTTATCCCGCCACCTGGCGGGACCACCTCGGCCTAGGCATAGACTAGCCATTTCTGCAGGATGGGACAAGAACAAACCACCCCCGCCTAGGCGGGGGTGGGTGAGTTTGCTATGAAAGCTACTAGGCTGTAACGTTTGTTGTCGTATTGATGACGAACTGCACGATTGCCCAGGAGATGAGAACCACAACGAGACCGACAGCTGCCGCCGAGATAATCTTTTTGGCTTGGTCGACTTTGTCTTCGTTGCCACCGGCCGTAAGCCAGATGAAGCCGCCGTACAGGATCATGATAACGGCGATGAGGCCGAGGAGACCCAGGACGAAGGTAATAATGTTGACGACAGTTTCCTTGAGGTCAGCCGAACCGAGGGTCAAAGTACCACCGACGTTTTCAACAGAGAGAGCAGACGCAGCGAGCGGGAGCACGAGGGCTCCAACCGAGATTGCGCCAGCGATGAGTTTGCGGGAAATTTTCATGTATCCACCCCCTTTCGAATAATGCGGATTAATGACGTGTGTTTAGAGCGTACCAGTGACGTTACGCGTGGAGCCAATGACGAACGAGACAATTGCCCAAGAAATGAGGATGATGACCAAGCCGACCGAGGCCGCAGAAATAATCTGTTTGGCCGTGTCCACTTTGTCTTCGTTGCCACCGGCGGTCATCCAGGTGAAGCCACCGTAGAGAATCATCACAATGGCAACCAAACCCAGGAGGCCCAAGAACCACTGAATGATATTCACGACGGTTTGCTTGAGGTCTGCCGAACCTAAGCCAAGCGAACCGCCGATGTTTTCGATGGTCAGCGCGGATGCGGCAAGTGGAGCGATGAGGCCCAGGCTAATACCGAAAGCGAGAACGTACTTGGAGATTCGCATAAGGCGTAAGTTACGTGGAAGTTACTAGTAGAATACGCTTATTTCGTATGAAATGTCAAGGTATTTTTGCGTGTTTATGGGTCCCAGCGAACCTGGCACGGATGTTTTTCTTTACCCCGGGGTCCCCGGAAACGTGGCACGCAGAGGTTTTTTAGGATGGGGTCCCCGTAAATCTGGCGCGCAATCCCGCACCAGCGGGATGAGCACGGATTTACGGGGAAAAGGGGCACGCGCACTAAGGGTGAAGCGGGGTGCGGCTGGTCCGCGCCACGCGGAACTCGACGTGCGCGATGACCCGCAGCGCCGTCGCGACGGCGCTGTTTTGTCGTGGATAACTCGGCAAAAAACCCGAAAAATACGTGCTAGCCTATATTTGAAACAAACAACCGAGGCGATGTTCATGGACTGGAAAGACCAGGAGCACGCCTCACGAAGCTAGAACGCAGTCACAGACTGCACCTTGAAAAGGAGTGAGGTGAATCATAATCTACGGCTTCACCAGCCAACCGGCGCGTATCCACGGGATAGGGCGTCACAAGAAACCGCGCGTTTGGATAGTCCAGACGTGCAAATGTTCAAAACCCCTCAACGCTGCCGAACACCATGAGCAGCAGGAGGAATTTTATGAAACGGTTATCTACTAACCGTAAGGCGATGCTGCTCCTGGTCGTTGTAGCCCTTGCCTTGGGTGCATACAGTTGCGCCAAAAAGTTGATCGGTCCGTCCGATCCCCAGACCACGTCCACCCCGGTGCTTACCCTGCCGGACAATTCCTCAACCCTTATTGATTCCGCCGAAGAGCGGAAGGACCAGATGCAGCCGGCAGCCGCGGCAATCAACTGGAATTCATTGAACGCAATGAGTAAACGGCAGCTTATTCTGGAAACTGGTTACGCTGAAAATGGCACGCGACAAGCACCAAACTGCAAAATCTGGGCACAGGCCATGGTAACTAGAGCATCGGGTGGTGCAGCGAGTTTACCGACCACGGTAAACAATGGCTATGGTTACTACTTTACCAGCTTGAGCCATGTAACGCAGGTATTGCAGAATCAGCCGAATGCATCGTACACGTATTTCTTGCCTGGCCGAGTATTGCAGATGTGGTATGGCGGGCCAAACAAGCCACACACCGCATTCATCTACTCAAGCAGTCCAAGTGGTATGCAGTGGCTCGATTGTAACTTTGTCGGCGGAGCAGGCAACGGCATCGTCGGTATTCATAGCATTTCTTGGGCGGAGTTCCGCCAGAAAGTGCCAAACTTTACGCTGTACGAAGTCTACTAACGCATCTCACTCTTTGGTTTTGTAGGAGACGTGCTCAAGCGCGTCTCCTACCCTATACTACATCCAACTTCGCAACAATTTCTTTATATGCAACTTCGTAAGTACACATTTTTCTTCGGCTTGGTTCTTGTCCTTGGCATCGCTGGGGGAATCTATTATTACGCGAGACCCAATAATAAGCATGTAGTGGTAGTTCAGCAGAATACTAACGTGAATGGGTCTTTTAACCAGCCGAACTGCAAAGACCTTGATGAGCCGTGGGCACAATCTGTATTCAAAAATGGCGTTTATAAGAACGCAGCATTTGGTTTTGAGGCTACTATTCCTAATGGTTGGTATTTACAAACCGAAAATCACACGCAGAAAGAGTGCACGCCTCCAAGCTCGACATTTGGGTCCACGAGTTTGGCAACTTTCGGTGATGCCGGAAAGTTCTGGCGAGTTGATGTAGCTGCGCTGGAAAATTCGGAAAATCTTACCTTGTCGCAATGGGTGCAGAAGTACTATCGCTTTCAGGAAACATCAGCGGGCAGAAAATTTGGCACGGTTCAGACGGTATATGGCGAGCATACTCCTTTTTATATCAGCGAAGACGACTACGCGCACGTTGCCATACTTCAAACCGGGGGTTGGATTGAGATAATTTCTTACCATGATAAAGATAGCGCCATGCCGCGACAGAGCAAGTTTGAGGAGCTCGTAGCTTCCGTGAAGGCATATTCTGACGATCAAGAAGCCTCAGCGGCACTGCCGAATCCTGATGCGCGAACGTCAGTAAACTCGACGACAGATTTGTATACAAGCCCAGCACTTGGTTTTTCAATTCACCTACCGAAAAATTGGCATGTCCGAACCGGCAAAGATAGCACGAGAGACGTGCAATATTCTGATTACGGACGGTCAGTTGAAAGTACTAAAAAACCACTTTATACCTCCGATGGTGTTGCGCCGCAGTTTGAAGAACAAGTTAGCACAGAAGGAAGTGCAATTGACATTAGTCGAGGAAAATACTACAACAGCAATTTTAGCGATTATTTAGATGCTGCATTTCAAAAAGGCAGCTACCGTCATAAAACAGTCGCAATTGGAAGTGGCATCAAAGCAACTCGTGTGGAAACCTTTGGGTACACAACGAAGTACAGTTACGAATACGTGGTTCTCCATGGTGATTATTCATACACGTTGAGCATACGTTCTGCTAATACAACAGATGAAGCAACCATTTCTACTATGTTAAAATCCTTCAAACTTTTATAACCACACCAAACCGAACACCGGGGCCTTGGAAAGGAGACACCCCCGTGCTCGGCAATTTTGTCCGGACAGACCCCTAGCTTTCACTAGGAATCACATCCGCCGAAAGTATGCGTCTGTTCGGGAGGGCCGTCAAGGCCTCATATTCCCGCGTGTTTTTATACCTAATGAAAGGAGGTGATAACCAATGAATTTGAACAAAGCAACGTTGATGGGCAACCTGACGCACGACCCCAAGGTGAAAACCGCGGCCGGGCAGAAGGTGGCAAACTTCAGCATCGCGACCAACGCGGTGTGGCGAGATGCCAAGAGCAAGACGCTGAAGAAGAGCGTGGAGTTCCACCCGGTAGTGGCGTGGGGCAAGCTTGCCGATGTAGTGGAACAGTACGTCCGCAAGGGCGACCGGCTCTACGTGGAAGGCCGCTTGAGCAACAACAAGTGGGAAGACCGCAATAAGGTTACCCACGAACGGACCGAAGTAGTAGCGCAGAACTTGATCATGCTGGGTTCCGCACGGAAAGGCGCGAAACCCGAAGCAGTGCAGGGAAATGCCGAGTAACTGTTTGACTCCTTAACAATTCGTCCTCTTGTTAACCCGTCGTCTATTTGGAAACGAGTAGGCGGCGGGGAATAAGTGGAGGAAGGTACGTGGTGAAGATACGCGCGGCGAGTATAGGTGGAGGTTCGTGGTGAGGGAAGAAAATCATTCACTACATATGCGTATGTCCTTAAAGAGTTTTCGTGATTTAGATGTATATCAAACACTGTATCGAGCCTCGTTGCTCGTTATGACTCGTATTGTTGCTGCGTTGCCGCAAATCGAGCGTTTTGACCTGGCCGATCAGCTCCGACGTGCATCGAAAGCAGCGCCACGCCTGCTAGCCGAGGGATACGCGAAAAAGCATCAGCGGCTTGGTTTTCAAAAGTATTTAGATGACGCAATGGCCGAATGTAATGAATGTATCGTTTGCCTGAACCATGTTCGAGACATATATCGTATTAACCCAGAACTCTGCGATGAACTTGCTGGGATGTATGACACAGCAGCTCGGCAGTTATTTCGACTTGCTGATGCTTGGGATAATTTTAAGACACGCAACCCCGCAACCACACCGCGCGACCATACTCGCCGCCACACCCTCAACAAGTAACCTTATACTATGAAAAGGATTCTCGTCATTATTGGCATAATGCTCATACCCACAGTACCACTGCGGGCCGCTCCTGCCGCCCACATCGTCATGAGCGAAATTCAAATTGGCGCCACGGGTTTTAGCACGGATGAATTTGTGGAGCTGCATAACCCGACAGACTCGCCCGTGGATATTACTGGTTGGCAATTGATAAAGCGCACGGCCAGCGGCGGGACTTTTCCCTTGGTGGATGTTTTCCCAGCCCTTATTTTGCCGGCACACGGCTATGTCCTTATTGCGCATCCGACGGGGTATCGCGGCGCAGCGGTGCCGGACATGCGCTATACCACCACGAATTCACTCTCGGCTGACAACAGTGTGGAACTCATTAATCCAATAGGCGTAGTGGATGTGGTGGGTTGGGGTGCGGCGACCATTGTGGAGGGGACTCCGACGTCCACGCCAGGCTCGGGCAAAAGCATTGAGCGTAAGGCATTGGGTACGTCCACAAAAGAAACTATGAGTGAGGATGGTGCTGATTCCTTTCGGGGCAATGAGGAAGACACCGACCACAACGATGCGGATTGGGTCACGCGGGATTTACCCGACCCGCAGAACCTAGCCTCGGAATTGGAGTTTGTTACAGCCCCAGCGCCGATTGTGCCAGCACCGACAACCAACGCGAATACGAATAGTGCGCCAGTAGTAAAGCCGACGAGCATCCCAGTGGTGGCCCAACCCGCAGCACCGAGCCCGCACACTCTACTGATTACCGAAATTTTGCCAGACCCCAAAGGCGCGGATGCCACCGAGGAGTTTATCGAAATATTGAATACCGGCGAAGCACCAGTAGAGTTGGTTGGTTGGAAGTTACAGGATGTCTCAACGTCAAAGTATCTTTTTACCACTGGCAGCCTTGCGCCGGGTGCATATCGTTCGGTCAAACGGCCGGAGTCGGGGATAGCGCTCAACAACACCAACGGCGAGACGGTGACGCTGACAGCTCCAGACGGCGTGGTAACATCCACGGTTAGTTTTACCGGCAGCGCGTTGGAGGGACAAAGTTATGCATTCATCGATAACCAGTGGAAGTGGACCGGCACGCCAACGCCTGGATTGAAAAACGCATACGCTGACGGTAACCACGCGCCCGAAGCAAAGATAAAAGACGTAGAAACCGATGTCCGCGTTGGTAATGCAGTGAGCCTATCTGCCGCACCCTCCACCGACCCCGACGGCGACGATCTGGAATTCCGCTGGCAATTTTCGGATGGCGGTAACGCCACCGGGACGAAGGTTACCCACCAATTTACCAAGCCAGGAAAAATGTTGGTCACGCTCACTGCTACGGACGTAAAAGGGAAAGTTGGGAAAGCCACACTCACTTTTAACGTACGGGATTTTGACCGGAGTAATGCAGTGGTCATTACCGCTATTCTTCCAAACCCTGCTGACGGCGAGGAAGAGTACGTGGAGCTATTCAACGGTGATAGTAAAGCTATTGATCTTGCAGGTTGGGTGCTGCGCAATGGCACGCGCACGCTCAAGTTGACCGGTGTATTGGCCGCCAAGGCCACGCAGCGTTTGGGTGAGGATGACTTGCCCTTCGCGCTTCGCAATGACGGCGCCACCCTGGAGTTGTTGGATCCGGACGGAAAAGTTATCAGCAGTCTGACGTACGCAAAGGCTTTGGCCGGTGTCGTCGCATTCCCTGGCACAGTGACCGCGCAAAGTATGGCTGCGATAACGAAGACTTCTCCCACCGGTGCAAATACGAACGGAAAGGTGGCCGGAGCCGTCGTCGCGGCCACGAATGCGAGCAAAGCTACAGCGAACACCAACCTACGTTCAACGGGTGGTCAAGCCGGCCAGCTACCCGTCTGGAGTTGGCTGGTCATTGGCGGGGTTGCCGCCACGGCGTGGGGGACGTATGAATTTGTCCAGTATCGCCGGCGCAAGCGTTAGCGGTGTTTTCTAAAGCAGGTGTTTGCGCTATAGTGGGATGACTATGGCACTTCCCAGCAAGGGCACTCCAGCAGTCAAAGTCGTTCCCACTATCCTGGTCGTGGAAGACGAAATTTCGGTTGCCTCGGCTCTTCGAGAAGCGCTGGAAGATCGCGGCTACAAAGTCGAGGTGGCAAATGACGGCATAACCGCCGTGACCAAAGCCCAGAGCGTCCATCCTGCCGCTATCGTGTTGGACCTGGGCCTCCCGAAGCAGAATGGACTGCAAGTTATCGAGCGTCTTCGAGCCAACAAGTCACTCTTCAGCATCCCGGTTATTGTTCTCTCCAATGTGGAGAGCAGCGTGGTGCTGCAGAAGTGCGAGGAGATGGGTATGCAATGCTACCTGGTGAAGACGCACACCAGCATCCAAAAGGTGATTGATGCCATTGGGAAGACGGTTCCGCTAAAGTAAACATTTTGCGTTTGCGACCCATGCGTACAGCCTGTACGCTGTGTTTATGTCTGCCCCCAAAGTCCTGCTCGTCGACGGCAACGCCATCATCCACCGTAGCTTTCATGCCCTGCCGCCGCTGACAGCCAAGGATGGCACCTTGGTGAACGCGGTGTACGGTTTTGCCACGGCGCTGATGAAAGCCTTGAAGGACATCAAGCCTACGCACGTGGCCGTAGCCTTTGATATGAAAGGCCCGACCTTCCGCGACGATATTTACGACCAGTACAAGGCCACACGCGTGAAAGCCGCCCAAGAACTCTACGACCAAATTCCTCTGGCGCACGACCTCGTGGCGGCCTTTGGCTTCCCCGTAGTGGAGCAGCAAGGCGTGGAAGCTGACGATGTGATTGGTACACTCTCGCACCGTCTCGCCAAAGAGAAGGCGCACGTCGTCATTCTCACTGGCGACATGGACACCATGCAGCTGGTTTCGAAAAACGTATCGGTGTACAGCTTACGGAAAGGCCTCAATGATACCGTGCTGTACACGCCGAAAGACGTTGTCGTTCGCTACGGCTTCGGTCCCGAAGACATCATTGACTACAAAGCCCTGCGTGGTGATCCCTCGGACAACATTCCAGGCGTGAAAGGGGTGGGGGAGAAAACGGCCACGGAACTCATCAAACAGTTCCACACTATTGAGCAGATGTACCGCGTCCTGGAGCATAGCCCCCAGAAAGCCAAGAATCTTTCCGAGAAACTCAAAGAAAAACTCATGCTGGAAAAAGAAAATGCCTACATGAGTAAGAAGTTGGCAACAATTAAGCTCGATGTGCCGCTCCACTTCACTATCGACGAGGCCAAGGTGCACAGTGCTGACGCCGCTAAACTCCATGAGCTATTTGTAAAGTGGGGTTTTAAAAGCTTAGTGGCAAAGATCCCGCAGTTGGCTGGGGAAGAGCAAGTTGGCAAGTTGGCAAGTCAGCAAGTCGGTGAGCAAGAAATACAACCCTCGCGCCAATCGCTTTTCGGTGAGAAATCCTCGAAGCACACATACACTTTGGTAAACGACGAGCAGTCGTTCAAGGCGTTTCTCGGTGAGCTTCAGAAACAGGAAGTTTTTGTTTTTGATACCGAGACCACCAGCCTCAACCCGTACGACGCGAAGTTGCTCGGCATCAGCTTCTCCTGGAAAGCGGGTGAGGCGTACTACGTGAACGTACAAAACCATGCTGGCTGGTTAAAAACGCTCAAGGATATTTTTGAAAATCCAAAGGTCGGCAAGTGGGGCCATAACTGTAAGTACGATGGAAAAGTACTGGCACTCGCAGGTATTAACGTGTCGCCGCTCGCTTTTGACAGCATGATTGCAAGCTACCTGCTCAACTCTGGCTCGCGGGCGCATAGCCTGGATGCTCTGGCGTTCAATGAGTTTGGCCATCAGATGATTCCCATTGAAGAGCTCATTGGCAAGAAGGGGAAAGACCAAATCACGATGGAGCAGGTGGCAGCCGAGACGATTGCCGAGTACTCGGGTGAAGATGCGGACTACACCTATCGTTTGGTAAAAAAGTTTAGCCCGCAACTCCTATCGCTCAAGCTCCAAAAGCTTTTTGATGATATTGAAATGCCACTCATCCCAGTGCTCCAGCACATTGAACTGGCGGGCGTGAAAATTGATTCGAAGTTTTTGGCCAAGCTCGGCAAGAGTATGAGCACGACTATCAAAAAACTTGAAAAGCAGATTCATGGGTACGCAAAAACCGATTTTAATATTAAATCACCACTCCAACTTACCGAAGTGCTTTTTACAACGCTTAAGCTTTCTAGCGAAGGCCTGAAGAAAACCAAGACCGGAATTTCCACGGCCGTGGATGAGTTGGAAAAGTTGCAGGGCAAGCACCCAATTATCGACGACATTATGGAGTATCGCGAGCTCACCAAGTTGCTTTCCACGTACATCGAAACATTGCCGGAGCTCGTCCAGAAGCAAACGGGCCGTGTGCACACCGACTTCAACCAGACCGTGGCAGCCACCGGGCGGCTCTCCAGCAACGATCCTAACCTGCAGAACATTCCCATTCGCACGGAACTCGGCCGGGAAATACGGAAAGCTTTTATTGCGGAGAAAGGTTTCCAGCTCGTGTCTGTGGACTACTCCCAAATAGAATTGCGCGTGGTGGCGAGTATGGCCAAGGAGCAGAAGATGATAGACGCGTTCAAGCACGGCGCCGATATTCATCAAGCCACGGCCGCGGACATTTTTGGCATACCGGTCGGGGAGATCACGAAAGACCAGCGCAACGCGGCCAAAGAAGTGAATTTCGGCGTGCTCTATGGCATGGGCGCGTACGGCTTGGCGAGCCGCAAGAAAATTAGCCGCGAGAAAGCGCAAGATTTTATTGACCGGTACTTTGCGAGCCGACCCAAGGTGGCGAAATATTTGGAAGACACCAAAGCCCAAGCGCGTAAGCGTGGTTACGTGGAAACGCTGTTCGGCCGACGCCGCAACTTACCCGAGATCAATTCGTCCAACGGTCAAATCCGCGCCCAAGCCGAACGGATTGCCGTAAACCTGCCAGTGCAGGGGACAGCGGCGGACATTCTCAAAATGGCCATGATTGCTTGTGATAAAGGTCTGCCAAACGTCAGTCCAAAATCGCGAATGATTCTTACGGTCCACGACGAACTGGTGTTTGAAGTGCCTGACGCGGATGTGAAAAAAGTTTCAGCTTTTGTGAAACAGACCATGGAAGGTGTGTATGACTTGGCCGCGCCGTTGGTAGCCGATGTAAAAGTCGGGGAGAATTGGGGGGAGATGGTAGGAGAAGCAGAGAAGCCGTAAGCCGTAGAGCCGTAGGTGGCGAGCTTGCTCGCCCATAACATGCAGCACAGCAAGCTGTGCGCCTACCTATTGTCATTGCGAGTCCCGCCTCGGCGGGACGCGGCAACCCCGATGTATCAACAGGATTGCTTCGTCATTCGCTCCGCTCATTCCTCGCAATGACAATAAAAAGGCGAACCGCGGGGTTCGTGATAGAATCCCCCCATGGACCTCCTCATCCTCCACGGTGCCGATACGTATAGTTCTCGCAAGCGGTTAACCGTCCTGCGCGAAGGCTTTAAAAAGAAGTACGACCCCGCAGGGTCGAACGTGTCGGCCTTTGCCGCCCCGTTTGATATTGCCAAGGTCCGCACCAGCTTGGCGCAAGTGGGCATGTTTGCCAAAAAGCGCCTGGTCATTTTGTGCGACTTCTATTCCACCGCGAATGCCGCTGACCGTGAGCTGTTTAATAGCTGGCTGGAAGCTGACGCTTTCCCCGATACGGTCATGATTGCGTGGGAGGGGAAGGATTTAGGAAAACCAGCTGTTGCAAAAAAGACCGCACCGAAAAAGCCGACAAAGTCCAAAGCCAAGAAGCCGCCAGCCGCGGTCGCCAAAATTTCCTGGCCAGCCCACGCCAAGGTTGAAGTTTTTGAACCGCTTGCAGCCGCGCAACTCCTCGCCTGGATTCGCAGCGAGGTGAAGCGGCTTGGTGGCAGCATTGACCCTGCAGCAGTGACGCAGCTCGCGACGAATATTGGGCCAGACCTGTGGTCCATGAGCAATGTGGTAGCCCAGCTTGTGGCTGTCACGCAAGACAAACCCATAACCACCACCGCTGTCGGTGAGTGGAGCAAGGCGCCTTTAGACGATAACATCTTCCACTTCACGGACGCGCTCTCGGCCCGCAACGCCCAAGCCGCGCTCGGGCTTTTCCAAAGCCAGCTCCAACTTGGCGTTCATCCTTTAGTTCTGCACGCCATGCTTACCCGGCAACTGCGCACGCTCGTGGTGGTTGAAGACCTCCTTAAACAGGGCAAACCCGCCGGTTCGATTGCCGCCGAGGCCAACCTGCATCCGTTCGTGGCGCAAAAAGCCGCTGCCGCGGTTCGACAATTTCAGTCCGGACAACTTCGGCAACTATTCTTAGACCTGGCTGCTCTGGATGGAGAAATAAAAACTGGCAAAGCCGATGCCGAGCTCGCCTTGGCGCATTTTATAGCCAAGGTGTGCGTGAGGTAGATTACGAATTACGAAAAGGAAACGAATATACGAATGACTACGAATGGGGAAGATCGATGTTGACAATGCGTTTGTACGCCACTCCTTGCGTCGTAAAGGTCGCGAGAATACCCAGTTGTAAGTTGCTGGCTCGTAAATAGGCGTACACTTGGTCAATGTCTTTTCGCATATACCGAGCGCCGCGCTTTAACTCCAGAACAATTTTCCCCTCAATCAAAAAATCTAGCACGTACGATGCTATCGCACGGTTTTGTAGTTGCACTGTGTACCGAACCTGTTCCTGAAAATGAACACCAAGTTTTCGCAAAAGTTCGGCAATTGCTCGCTGGTATACACGTTCCTGGTGCCCGTATCCAAGTTCGTTGAATGCTTCAAAAAGAATACCTACGACGCGGTAGCTTAGATCTGCATGGACCAAATCATTCCTACGAAGCTGTGCCTGCTTACCCATTCGTATTTCGTAGGTCCCTATTCGTAATTCGTAACTAAACCTTCCCCAGTGCCTGCATCAAGCGGGATTTCTTGCGGCCGGCGGTATTCTTGGTAATCACTTTTTTTCGGGCGGCCTTGTCCAGGAGCTTGGTGGCCACGGCAACCGCAGCCTTGGCACCCGCGTCTTTATTCGTAATGAGTTTGCGCGCCTTTTTAATGGCGTCGCGGAATTCATTCTTCACCGCGCGATTGGCAGCGGTGCGTTTAATGGTTTGGCGGGCGTGTTTGGCCGAGGCGGCTTTGATAGGCATACAAGAGTAAAGTTAGAAGTTAATGCCTGAACAAGCTACCATGACTCTTTGCCTTATGCAAGGCCACCATTGGGTTGCTGGTATTTTTCCTGGGCTGGGGTGTAGAATTACTGCATACATTGTTCTTCCAAAACTAGCATGGAGGCCCAAATGGCCAGGAAGCCACCCTCACTATCAAACCGGGAGCCGCGTTCCCGAATCCTGATCTGCAAAACGTGCGGCGAAGAGTTTTGCTTCACCGCCGAGGCACAACAGTATCTTTTGGGCCAAGGTTTTGCCGACGATCCAAAACGCTGTAAGTCGTGCCAGACGAAGCACAAGCAGGCAGGGCGCTTGCACCCGCACTCGTTGACGACGAGTCGTTAATTTTTTAAAATCCGCCAGCACTATGCCGGCGGATTTTTCATCGTTGACGCTGTCGGCCGAGGGGCGTAGGCTTGGTGCTCCAATACAGAAAATAGTGAACGTTGAAAATAGCAGAAAGGAATACTCATGCGTGAGATGCAGGATAAGTGCGCGGTTTTTGGCATTTACGGGCATACCCGGGCGGCGCACGCTGCCTACGATGCACTGCACATGCAGAACCACCGGGGCGACAAGTCTTCGGGTATGGTTGCTGCAGATGGCACAGCGCTGTATGAGCACAAGGGCATGGGCCTGGTGCCAGAGGTGTACAAGGCGGAAGATCTCGAACGTCTGCAGGGCGCCATTGCCATTGGCCATAACCGGTATGCCACGTGCGGTGCGGGGAATGTGCTGAACATTCAGCCGTTTATTGTAACGACAACGTCTGGACTGCAGATCGCCGTCGCGAGTAATGGTGATTTGCCGTGGTATGCCCAGCAGAAGCAGCGCGTAGTTGAGGCTGGGTACGAGGTAGCATCCGAGAATGATGGCGAGCTCATCGGTTGGTACATCGCCTGGGGTTACGACCAGACGCAGGATATGGTGCAAGCCATGCACTGGGCTATGGAGCAGTTAGACAATAGTGCGTTCTCCTGCGTGGTCTGTACGGTAGATACACTGTACGCCATGCGGGATCCGCGGGGTATGCGCCCAATGTGCTTAGGCAAATTGGGTAATGCCTACGTCATTGCTTCCGAAACTGTTGCTTTCGACATTTTGCAGGCACGCTACATTCGTGATATTGAACCAGGCACGATTGTCCGGATTAATACAGAAGGTGAGCGAACATTTCTATCGGTCTCCATGCCGCACCGGCACTGCGATTTTGAGCTCCAGTACTTTGCGCGGCCGGACAGCCTGGTGTACGGCCTGTCCGTGTCCGAAATCCGCGAAGCGCAAGGGCGGCTCATCGCCCAGAAGTCCCCCGTGGCTGCCGAGGTGGTCATTGGCGTACCTGACTCGGGGCTCCACGGCGCGCTCGGCTACAGCGAAGCGAGCGGCATCCCGTTCAAATTCGGCTTCATCCGGCACCACTTCTCCCGCCGGGAGTTCATCCTCGACGGGCAGGCCAGCCGGGATATGCAGTCCAAGTACAAGCACAATCCGGACCGGCGCGTCGTTGCGGGCAAACGCGTTGTGATGGTGGATGATTCCATTGTCCGCGGGACGGCCTCGCGCAAGTTGGTACGCATGCTTCGGAACGCCGGGGCGCGCGAGGTGCACCTCCGCATCATTACGCCCCCGATTATTGGTCCGTGCTTCTTCGGCATTGACACGCCGACGCTGCAGGAGCTCATCGCGTCGCGCATGAGCATTGAGGAAATGCGCGCCTACATTGAAGCGGATTCCCTTGTGTTCCTTAGCTTGGCCGAGATGCACGCGTGCATCCCATTGCCAGCCAGCAACTTCTGCTCGGCGTGCATGACCCGGCACTACCCCATGCCGCTCCCACCGGAGAAGCAGTTTGCCGAACTTTCCTCTTGATCTTTCTCCAACCGCCTTCTTCCCGAGGGCGGTTTTCTTTGGTCTTTACATAACTTACTGTTGTGCTGTATAGTTCCTGCACCGCCAAGCCTCACATGGTGCGACGGTAAAAAGGGCCACACAATGTGGCAAGAATAACTCATTCATGGGACTCACGTAGTGGGTCCCTGATTTTTTCTTATAGAAAAACCACGGGTGGGGTACCGTGGCTTTCAAGGTTCAACTTTTTACCGGAGCGTAGGTGCAATCTTCTGGATGAAGAGAGTAACGAGCTCGGGATCGAGCCGATTGCCGGCTAAAGATTGCAGCAGGGTTAGCGCTTCGGCTGGCGGTCTGGCCTGCTGATACGAACGTGATGTTGTGATGGCATCCCATGTATCTGCAACCGCAGTGATTCTTGCACAAAGTGGAATCGCTGTACCTTGTAGTCCGCGGGGATACCCTGGACGTTGGCAATCCTGCCTACCATCCCAACGTTCGTGGTGGAATTCAATGCAATCCCGAACGATTTGTGGAACGTACAATCCGGTGTCAACCACTATTTGTACGCCACGAGTAGGATGGCTGTACAGACTGGCCCACTCGCTATCCGTAAGCGTGGTCCCTGTGGCATTGAGGGTTTGCGTTGGAACGGCAAGTTTTCCAATGTCGTGCAGCGCACCCCCGGCAGCGTATTCCTGTAATACTTGCATACTCAAGCCCGGTCTGACGTGCGTCGCAAGTACCACGTTCATATTACTTACCGCCACCGAATGCGCTCTCGTGTACTCATGAAATTGTTTCAATGCACTACTCAATACGTCCATGAGTGCATGCATTTGTAGGTACTGTATTTCCTTCAGGGTCATTTTTTCACTCCTTGTGTTTGTGGTTTAGAAAACTCAAAAGGATAGCACCATTAGGCCCTGCTGTCAACCCAGCACCACTTTGGTTTTTCAAAGTGGTGCTGGGTCAATGCTTGCGTACGTCTTTTACCGTCGCTTTCGGCGTTTGCCAAAACTCTTCTGCGGCTTGTCGCCCTTCAAGGAAGTAATCTGGTCGCGAATGTGCGCGGCGCGCTCGAACTCCAAGTTCGCGGCAGCCAAGGCCATTTGGTTTTCCAGGTCGCGCAGGATGTGCGGCAGCTCATCTTTCGGAATGGATTTTGGATCGATAATCGGTTTCTCATCCTGCGACTTCTGCTTGCCCGCCAAGCGAGACTCGCGGATGGCTTTGATAATGCCTGCCGGGGTTATGCCGTGTTTGACGTTGTACGCCTGCTGGATTTTTCGGCGTCGGGTGGTCTCGCCAATAGCCCGTTCCATCGAGCCCGTGCGCCGGTCGGCATACATAATTACTTTGCCCTCCACATGCCGGGCCCCGCGGCCCATGGTCTGGATGAGCGCCACATCCGAGCGCAAAAAACCTTCTTTATCCGCATCGAGGATGGCGACCAGGGACACTTCGGGCAAGTCCAAGCCTTCCCGCAAGAGGTTAATGCCAATGACCACGTCAATTTCGCCGGTGCGCAGGCTACGCAGGATTTCCAAACGGTCAAAAGTGTCCACGTCCGAGTGCAGGTATTGCACTTTGATGTCCAGGTCTTTCAGGTAATCGGTCAGGTCTTCGGCAATGCGCTTGGTGAGCGTGGTTACCAGCACGCGCTGGCCTTTTTCCACGCGCTTGCGAATCTGCTCCACCAGGTCGTCCACTTGGTTCTTCGTGGGCTTTACTTCAATTTCGGGGTCGAGCAAGCCCGTGGGCCGGATGACCTGCTCTACCACTTGATCGCTCTTTTCCTTCTCGTACTTTGCGGGCGTGGCAGACACGAATACCATTTGGTTGATTTTCGATTCAAACTCATTGAACTTGAGCGGCCGGTTGTCGAAGGCCGCGGGTAGGCGGAAGCCGTAGTTTACGAGCGCCTGCTTGCGGGATTTGTCGCCTTCGTACATGCCGCCAATTTGCGGGATGGTCATATGGGATTCGTCCACCATGAGCAGGTAGTCTTTCGGAAAGAAGTCCATGAGCGTATACGGTGGCGTACCGGGTTTGCGGCCGTCGAAGTAGCGGGAGTAATTCTCGATGCCCGGGGCAAAGCCCGTGGTGCGCATCATTTCCAAATCAAAGCGCGTGCGCTGCTCAATGCGCTCGGCCTCAAGCGGTTTGTCGTGCGCTTTGAAAAAAGCCACGCGCTTTTTGAGGTCTTTTTCCATTTGCTTGAGTGCGCGTTCGGTTTCGTTGGGGTCAGTAACGTACTGGGTGTTCGGGTACACGTCTACACTCTCTAGTAGAGTAATATTTTTTCCCGTGAGCGCGTCGAGCTCCTCAATTTTTTCAATCTCGTTGCCGTACAGTTGGATGCGCAACATACGGTCTTCCGACGCGGTGGGAAAGATTTCTAGCACGTCGCCCAACACGCGGAAGGCGCCGCGCCAGATATCGAGCGTGCGGCGTTCAAACTTCATAGCTATGAGTTGCTTGAGCAAGTCAGCGCGCTTTATGGCTTGGCCTTTCTTGAGCGTAATAACCCCGCGGCGGTACTCGGCCGGGGAGCCGAGGCCGTAGATGCAAGAAACCGATGCCACGATAATTACATCCCGCCGGGAGAGCACGGCTTGCGTGCTGGCGTGGCGCAGGCGGTCGATTTCTTCGTTGATGTCCGTTTCTTTCTCGATGTAGGTGTCGGACTTAGCAATGTACGCCTCGGGCTGGTAGTAGTCGTAGTAAGAGACAAAATAGTGCACGGCGTTTTCCGGGAAGAATTCCTCAAATTCGCTGGCCAGCTGCGCGGCCAGGGTTTTGTTATGGGAAATGACGAGCGTGGGCCGCTGGGTGTTGGCAATGACATTGGCCATGGTAAACGTCTTGCCCGAGCCGGTAACGCCGAGCAACGTCTGGGCACGTAAACCCTGTTCCACCCCTTTGGTGAGCTTGGCAATGGCTTGGGGCTGGTCACCCGTAGGCTTGAATGGCGAGTGTAACTTAAACTGCATAGTTAATTTATCGTACCGTGTTTTGGATAAAAAAACACCCCATTGACAATCAGAATGGCGACTGTTACAAATTCTGACAATAGCTCTTTTTTATCATTGCCGAATGGTAAGACGGATGAACTGTTATTAAATAATGACAAGATGATTTACTTCATTCGGCATTGCATCTTGGGCAAGGAGTAGAAAGGTATGTCTACCTATGCAGACGAAGCCGTCGCTTCCTTGCCCCCTTCTTCAAAAATCATCCTTGGTGACTTTTGAAGAAGGGGTGAGCATGACTCTGTTTTCCAGTCTATGGAAAACGATTATGGGTGTACCCCTTTTAAATGTTCATTTCAATGAAGGCGATCATCTTCATTTCTCACAATGAGAAGTCTTCATCCTTGCCTTCAAAACAAGCGAGGTGAGGCCGTTGTTGCAAAAAGCGATAGCCCGTATACCTCGCTTGAAAATACTGTTTGGCGTGAGTATACCTGAAGTACTTTCGATTGCAGCATTGCCAAACGAAAAACGGGTTGAAGAAAGGACTTCTCTTCATTGAGAGTCTTATACTCTAACCCGTTTTTACTATTGACAAAAATTCATGAGTCTGGTACAAAACCTGACTCGAGTTCTTTTTACATTTTGTTGCCGGATGGGTTGAGAGAATGATTGCGAACAGCGCATCAGGATTTAATTCACCGGTAGCGAATTTGGGCAAGGAGATTGACAGATTAACCATTCTTGGTTGAAGTTTTAGATTTCTTGCCCCTTCTTCAAAGGTTATCGTGAGTGATTTTTGAAGAGGGTGTGAAAGAGCAAATGCTATTTGCAAAGCGTAAGCAAAGATACGCCCTTTCATTTGTACGTTACCAATTTGGAATAAACGATTAAGACGGGAAGTTGTATGAGTAACTTCACTTATGTGAGAGTCATTATTTAACTCCCGTCTTGAAAAGTCATTACTATGCCCTACGATTGTAGAGCGAAACACAACCTGACCCGCCTTAGGGCGCGGTCGAAATCAAAGGAGTCTTATATGTCCAGAATTATCGGGATGACGCACCGCGTCAAAAAAACTGCGGAAGGCGCATCACGACCTTCACTCGTAGCAATTGAAGAGCCTACCGGCACCCAGCATTTAGCCTTGGAAGACGAGGACGCAGAACTGTCGTTTATCCGGACGCTGCAGCCCGAAGATCGTATTGCAATGATCTTCGGTGGTAGCGGCGACCGTTTTGCCGCCGCCGCAAACCGTTTTGGCGAAACTGTTGGCGCAAAGGTGTTCCGCATTCCAGCGTTTGTGGTCAACCAGAAACGCAATGGTTCAACCGCGGACGAAGACCACCTGCTGCTGACGAAGCTATACCAGCAGGCGCCGGAACTTTTCTACGAGTTCCGGGCTGCAGACCGAAGCCTAGTGATGGCGACCGAGTTTTTCCGCGTGCTCATGGAAGCGAAAAGGGCGCGCATTGCCTGCGAGCAGCGCATCCGCGCCCGGCTCATTGGCAGAATTTTTTGCTCTGCAGAAGGCGGATATCCGGAAGGCAAAATTGAGGATGTGTTCGATGCCGAAAAAGCAAACGACAAAATCCTTCAAGGCCTTGCGGAAGAAGAGAAAATTCGGGGGCGCGACCTGGAGAAGCTTATTGCAAAGTTGCCGGTGTACCAGCACGTTTTCGAAAAGGTTACGGGGTGCGGCCCGCGTATCGCCGGGGCCATTATCGCAGCAGTGAAGGACATTCGGCGGTTCGAAACCCCGGCGAAGTTTGTTGCTTTCTGCGGCGTCCACGTTTCGTCGGAAGGAGGTTTGCCACGCAGGCGGATCGGCAAAACCTCAAATTGGAACCCGGAAGCAAGGCAAGCACTCTATCTGCTGGGCGATCAGTTCAACCGCCGACCCGCGTCTACCTGGGGTCAGCGGCTGCTCGAGAACAAACGCCTGCTTCGCGAGCGACATCCCGAAGCGATTGAAGTGGAGGGTAAGAAGCGGTACACCGACGGCCATATCCATAAAATGGCCTTGTGGCGTACTGTCACGCAATTCACCAATTGGCTCTATGTTGAGTGGTGGAAGCTGGAGCGGCAACCAGCGTAAAGTCGTACGTTCATTTTTGAAAAGGGCAAGGAGAGGATAATAATGTTTATTTCTTTATTGATTTAAACGCTAGTCTTGCTTCCTTGCCCCCTTTTCAAAAACCATTTTTGTGGATTTTGAAGAGGGTGTGTATGATCAAATGCTGACCTTGTGTAAGGAAGCGAGCAGGAGGTTACACCCTCAAAAGTTCATTTAGATGAAGGTGACGTTAAAAATTTCTCATATGAGAAGTCAACCTCTCTACCTTCAAAACAAGCGAGGTGACTGGAACATTGCTCACGTTAACGAGAAGGACTCTACCTCGCTTGAAAAATGTTGTTTGGCGAAAGACCGAGTGGATGTAAATTCGAGAAGTATCATTCCAAACACAAATGACGGGTTGGGGACGGAACCTCTCGCTTAGAGAGATTTCCTTACTCACCCGTTTTTTATTTATACGAATCGTGACTAAGCGGTAATCGTTTTGCTGACGAAAAAATAGTGTTTTGGATAAAAAAACACCCCGGCCATAGTGATCGGGGTGTTCACAGTAAAAAGCAATGATATTTTTTTGTTAGGTTACATGCCTATTACCGAGTCAATTTCTTCAATCCTCTCCATTAAGTGGTTATAGGTTGTTCTGTATGCATCCGCATCGATACCGAGTTTGGTCATGTACGCCACTTCTTTTTGGCGAATGCGCTCACGCGTCAAGCTGACTTTATCCCCAATGTCCCCTAAGGTCATTGCCGGGATTCCGCAGAGGCCAAATCGACAGGCGAGTTGTACTCGCTCATAGAATGGTAGAGGGTCCAACAGACTTCGTAATTTGGTAATTTGTTCACGAAGTCGTTGACGCACTCTCTTCGCTTCTATCATGATGAGTGGGTCGATGTTGTTCACGGCCATAAGTCTTGACGATAAGGCGCTTTTTTCACCATCATCAGTATCATCGAGACTAAGACAATCTTGATGTGCCGAGAGTAACTGTCGAGCTTCATCAACTGACAATGCGGTAACATTTATCTCAGCTAGATTTTTGCTGGCAGAAAGTTGTGTGTTAACCGTACGTTCTGCTTGATTTAGCTGTTCTTGCATGTGTACTGGTTTTCTAATCGTTTCGCCGTAATTGTATATATACCTTTGTACTGACTGTACAATCCAGTGTTGCACGTAGGTTGTAATGCTGAAGCCTAGTGACGGGTCAAATTTTCTTAGCCCCACCATTAGACCCTCGTTACCCGCGACTATAAGATCTTGGATATCGATATTGTCAAACTTTTCAGGTTGGCGCCGCACAAGTCTTTTGACAAAATACACAGTCAGCAGCAGATTTGCTAAGTATAGACGCACAAAGGCCACTTCATCACCAGCTTTTGCCTGCTCGGTAATTTTTTGCGTCTCTTTTTTACTCAGTAGTCTGTACTGACGTATTTCCTCCAGGTATTTTTCAAGGCTGGTTTTCCTCGAGTATGGTTTCTCCTCTTCATTCTTTTTTTGTGGGTGTTTCCAGGATTTCAATGTTGCCGCGTCAACATGTGCAAATTTAGGAAATTCAAAACGGAAATCCCCAATCTGGTATTCCTTTTCCATTGCATCACTTTTCTCAGCGTCTAATTGATCGGGAGCGCATTCGCTGCTTTCGGTCTGTTCATCATTGCGTTTGATGCCATACCTCTGCAGTAGTAACAGGATGTCTGCCACACGTACGTCGAAAAATGCGGCGACCGCCTCCACCCCTATTTTCATTTCAAGGTACAGGTGCGCCAGCATGTCATTGATTGGTTCGCCGTACTGTCGCTCAAGTTTCAACGCCGTTCGTTCTGATGCATCAGCAATGCCGACATAACTTGCATCATCAATAATATTGATGCGTGATGCCCGTAGCATTTTGAGAAGCCAGGTAACGTCTTGATCACCCAATGATTCTTCAACCATGCTTATGTAGCGTTGAATAATCGATGGACAAGTAAGAGCATGGTTACACATTGCTCGACATAGGACTTGATGAAACGGCTGTGCGGCTGCATGAACGGTTTCATGCAGCACTACGCCCTTCATGGATCGTTTACTCATTCATCCCTTCCTTATTTCATAGGTCTTTTACGGTCCGTTGAAAGTCTAACTCTCGATTCGCTAAGGTTTTGCCCAACCTGCGCGCTCCCGAGATGATGGAGTGGTAATAGTCCGGAGAATATGTTGTCAAATCCAAACCCCGTACACGACGTTCCGCTTCTTCGATATACGCAATCAGTTCGACAGCCTTGTACGCTGCGCAAACATCTTTGCGTATACTTTGGGTTGAGGCGTGTACTTGTGCGGCCGGTTTTTTTTCGTTGAGTTTCTTTGCAAGAGCAACAAGCTCTTTGCTGAGAGATTGGCATAGTTCGACACAATTTTGACGTGTTTGGTCACCCATGTCATGCCATTCTGCATTCGCCAGACCTGCAACCAATGCATCAATCCGGCCGAGAAAATGTACCGGAGAGACCGAATGACTTATTTTTAACCGCTTCTGTAAGGTGTTTGCGCGATTCAAAATAAGCACTTGCGTTTCGTCATTCGTTAGGTGTTGCTCGGCAATAAGCGAAGCAACCTCTACCCGTTTATCATCGTCTTTGAGTCGGAGCAGCGCACTCGATTGACCAAGGGTGAGTTCACCTTTGGCAATGCGTCGTTGCACGGGCTCCGGAAGCTGCAGAATCTTTACACGATCACGCACGAAGACTGCAGATTTCCCGAGACGTTTCGCTAGGTCTTCAATCTTTTCGTAGCCTCCTGTTTTCATTAAGTTGAATAACGCAATGGCTTCTTCAAAGATGGTCAAGTCTTCGCGTTGCAGGTTTTCAATCAGGGCGACTTCATAGCACTGCAAATCGTTGAGTGTGGCAACAATAGCCGGTATACTTTTGAGCCCGATGTGCTGCGCGGCCCTGAAACGACGCGATCCAACGACGACTTGGTAGTTTTGGCTTTGTCCTTTTAGCGGCCGAACAATGATGGGTTGTAATACACCATCATGCTGTATTGACAAAGCAAGCTCCTGAATTCCTTCTTCATTGAAGTTGGTTCGGGGTTGGCTACTGGTTGCTTTAATGCAATTAAGTGGGATGTTTTTAGACTCTTGATTTTCCATATTTTCTCCTTTTTGGTGCTGTTTTTTCTTCTGCAATCATGTCAAATGTTCGTTGAATAATTTCCCCGGTTTTTTCCAGGTCCAGCGATTTCAACCACGCGTTGGTTGCATTGTTTACATACCAGTGCCGGTAGTCGAAGCCAGCTGCGGCCAGAGCAATTTTCCACGACCCAAAGTAGTCACGCGCCGCTAAAAAAACGGGTTTGTGTACTCTGTTGACGTATGCGGGGGCAAGTGACTCGCCATTGGCATGAATAAGGCGGATCATTTTAACGATGCGAGCATTATTCCATTGGAATTTCCCCCCTGCGAACAGTGGGTCTATTCCCGCTGCAATAATACCTAATTCTCGACTGCCAATATGTTTCATGACCGCAACGTACAGCGGTTGGTCTTCTACAGACCACACTCGAAAGCCAAGACTTTTTCCTTTGCGATACCTTTTTCGAATACCATCAACGATTTTCGCAAAGGTCCAGTGACGATTACTCGTTCGGAGTATCTCCTGATCGTTCAGTCCCGCTGCTTTAATAGCGTTCCGCCATGTGCCCCAGTGTGCCTGTGCCGCACAGATAAGACAGGTCAGACGTTTATCACCCTTCCTCGCGGTGGTAACACATAACGACTGGCCTTGTTTTACGCGCTGCAGTATTGCAGCAACTACTGTTTGCTGATTCCAATACCCATGCACACGAATACTGATTGATGCGTAGTCAATGCCGGCTGCTATCACAGCTTTTTTCCAAGAACCAAATCTACTACAGGCTGCATTCCACAGTGCACCTTGATGTAGAAAAATCGCCTTGGAATTTATAGGCAAATTGTCCGTGTGTAGTCTCTGGATTTCTGATATTATCAATTTTTGCGTCCAAGCACCCTTCGCTTTGAATAATCTAATCCCGTCATAGTTAATGCCTGATGCCTTCACAGCGGTACGCCAATACGTAAAGTACTTTACTGCCTGGTAGTACAATGTCCGGCAGTTATCCTGAACATAGCCAAGATTCAAGCGCCAACCATTTTGATGGCGCCGCTTGATTTCTGAGAGCACGCGCTCTCTAGACCAATGGTTTGCCATCATTTACTCCTATTTTCTTGGTTTCATTGTCAACGTACCAACTGGTACCGTGCTGCCAAATACTCAATTTGGCATCTCCGTAACCTACGAAGAAACGCCGGTTTTGTCAAGCTTTGGGATTGCACAAGATGAGATACATCGTGTGCAGTTTGAAGTATCGAAAGCGGGGTAGACT
>JBBTRU010000028.1:0-1128 GCA_038065015.1 Patescibacteria group bacterium
GCTTTGTGATTCTTAATAACCGTCGCTCCGTGGAGCTCAACGATCTTCCCGCTAAAGTGGCTATCGAAGTTTTGAAAAGGGATGGTAAACGGCCGGATGGTCGTGTCTTCTTTACGGACGCTCACAATATTTTCCTCGGCCGTTTCCGCTGCTTGGCGCATGCGCTTGGCAACAAAACGTAGCTTACCGCCTTTATGCGCAAAGACTTCGGCCTGCTCACGTTTCTCTTTTACCTGCCGCTGCATGCGGGCATTCAGTAAGTTCTCGCGCTCAATGCGTTTGCTAATCTCCTCCACCACGTCGGTGTAGTTTCCTGTGTACTGCTCCACCTTTTGGGTGTGCACGTCCAGGTAGAGCACGCCGTCGGTAAACGAGTTAAGGAAATCCGCATCGTGCGAAATGACTATGCAGGTTTTTTCGTACATCACCAAAAACGTGGTGAGGTGGTCAATGCCATGCTGATCTAAATTGTTTGTGGGTTCATCCAGCAACAGAATATCCGGCTTTTGGATGAGGGCATGTGCAAGCAGCAAACGCGCTTGCTGGCCACCGGAAAGTTGTTTCACTGGTTTGTCTAGGGGCAAATCCAAATGCACAATATCAAAGACATCCTTGATGAGCTTATCCAGACTGTACTCGGTTTCGGTAAAAGCCGTGGCAAAATACTCGCGCACGGTCAGGCCAAGCTGCTCCTTCGGCATCACCTGCCGGGCAATAGCCACTGTTGCATCACCAGGCGTGCGGAATACTTGCCCGCCTGTTGGCTGTGCTTCCCCGGTAATAAGCTTGAAGATAGTACTCTTCCCTGCCCCGTTCTGGCCCATGAGGGTAATGCGGCTGCCCGTACGCACGGAAAAAGCCGCCTCGTCCAACAGCATTTTGTGGCTGCGGTCATACTCGAAGCTAACGTCATTAAATCGTAGTACTACACTATCGTTCTGCATGAGTCTATTTATTAAAACTAATCGGCCACCGCCTTTGGCGGGGTGCCGCCAGAGGCGGCAAAAAGCGAAGGACTACGGATTCATTGGGCATGAAAGCCAATAATAGCAGCTCCAAAACGCTTTGTCACCCCCTTGTACTGGACGGCCACATCGTGTGCAATCCCATGGTGGCTTCGGCGAAGGC
>JBBTRU010000029.1:0-7671 GCA_038065015.1 Patescibacteria group bacterium
GTCTACCCCGCTTTCGATACTTCAAACTGCACACGATGTATCTCATCTTGTGCAGGGTACGCGCCTCGCGCGGGCAGGGCCGCCCGCGCTTGGATTATTAAATGATATTCGTAATTCGTATATTTCCCGCCACCTATTGCAGTCGCATAAAAGTTGGCGGGATCCCGCCTCCAAGGCGGGACGTATCCCTTTTCGTAATTCGTAACTCAAGCTATCCTGCCCTCATGTCCATCCTGCAAACCGAAGACCCGGAAATTAGCAAACTCATCAACGCCGAGCTGGCGCGCCAGCAGGACGGCTTGGAAATGATCCCGTCCGAAAACTTCACCAGCCAGGCCGTCATGGAAGCCATGGGCTCGATTTTGACAAACAAGTACAGCGAGGGCTACCCCGGGGCGCGGTACTACGGCGGGAACAAATATATCGACGAAGTAGAAAACCTCGCGCGTGATCGGGCCAAGCAGCTCTTTGGCGTAGCGCATGCTAACGTGCAGCCCTACTCTGGCTCGCCCGCAAACCTCGCCATCTACTTTGCCTTGCTCAACCCCGGCGACACCGTGCTGGGCATGGACTTGGCTCAAGGCGGCCATTTAACGCACGGCTACAAGTTCAACTTCTCGGGAAAATTCTTCCATGCGGAAAATTACGGCGTGGACCAGAAGACACACCTGCTGGATTACGATGCAATCCTGGAAAAAACCAAAGCCGTAAAGCCAAAAATGATCGTCTGCGGCGCCACGGCCTACCCGCGCGTTATTGATTTTGTAAAATTCCGGAAAATTGCTGACGAGGTTGGCGCGTACCTGATGGCAGACATCTCGCACATCAGTGGCCTGGTCATTGCGGGCGAGCACCCATCCCCTGTCCCGCACGCGGACGTAGTAATGACCACCACGCACAAAACCCTGCGCGGCCCGCGCGGCGCAATGATCCTGCTGCCAAAGGTCGCAGACCGCTACCACGACCAGTACCACCCTAAGACCAAACGCGACCTGGCGGGTTTAATTGACGCGGCAATTATGCCCGGCTTGCAGGGCGGGCCGCACAACCACCAGACTGCCGCCATTGCCGTGGCGCTCAAAGAAGCAGCCACGCCAGAGTTCAAAACCTATGGCAAACAGATTGTGGTGAATGCCAAGAAACTTGCCGAGACGTTGGTTGCCGAGGATATCACGCTCATTACTGGCGGCACAGATAACCATTTGATTCTCATGGATGTGTCCCCGCTCGGCCTCACGGGTAGCCAAGCCGAAACCCTTCTCGATAGCGTTGGCATAACCGTGAATAAAAACTTGATTCCCTACGACACGCGTAAGCCCATGGACCCGTCGGGGATCCGACTCGGCACGCCCGCCCTTACTACGCGCGGCTTTACCGAAGCGGATATGGTGGCCGTGGGCAAAACTATTGCTGCGGTACTGAAGTCCCCGGACAATGAAACTGTATTGACCGCTGCCCGCCTGGCCGTGGAGAAATTGACGGATAGCCATCCACTATATCCAGCACCCTAGCGCGGGTCTCCGTGTCCGCGCGGGCAGACACCCCTCTCTCGCCCTTCGGGCACTAGGGTGCTCCCGATGGGTCGCACCCGCCTGCGGCTCCCCAAGGTGAGAGAGCGATGTCGACAAGCCCCATTCGTAATTCGTATATTCGTAGTATCTATTCGTATTTTGTAACCCATGCGCAAACACACCACCCTGGGCAAACCGAAAACAATCTTCCAAGGACGAATCTATAAGATTACCGAAGTCCCGGCGATATTGCCCGATGGTTCCAAAAAAATATTTGAACTTGCATATCGAGCACCAATGGTCGTTGTTCTTGCATTTAACAATAAACGTCAACTCCTTGTTACGCGAGAATATCGAGAACGGTATACAAAATATTTCTGGCATCTTCCAGCTGGTCGGGCGGAATCAAAAAATCCCAAGGCTGGGGCGCTTCGCGAACTCCGTGAAGAAACTGGGTTCTCGGCAAAAACCTTACACCTGCTCTATGCAACCACCGCTGGGTACTCATGGCCAGTGTTCGCGTACATAGCAGCCAATCTCACGCGCGCTCCCCTGCCCAAAGATCTAGGCGAAGACATAACCGTTGTTCCCATGAGCTTAGTGAAAGCAGAGCGGCTCGCCCTGACTGGAAAATTTGTTGACCCTTTCCTAGCGTACACAATCGCAATTGCGGCCTTCACAGTCCGTTCCAAAGGCTGGAAGGGCTTGCTGCACTAAAAATTCGTAATTCGTATATTCGTAGTATCTATTCGTAATTCGTAATCCATGCGTAAACACACCACCCTGGGCAAGCACCGCTTCGTCTTCAAGGGCATTATCTACAACATTAGCCATAGTACAGCGACGCTGCCCGATGGCCGCAAAAAAACTTTTGAGTTTCTCCACCGTGTGCCAACCGCTGTGGTGCTGCCGTTCGATGCCAAACGACGGCTCATGGTGACAAAGGAGTACAAAGAATTGGCAAAGCGAAAAATCTGGCATCTCGTCGTGGGTAAAGTGGAAGGTGGACGAACACCCATGCAGGCCGCGCAACTGGAACTGCAGCAAGAAGCCGGCTACAAAGCCAAGAAGTTAAAGCTCTTCTATCGCTCGCCCATGCACAAACACTGGCCGCTCTACGCCTTTGTCGCCACTGGCCTCACGCCTTCGAAACTCCCCGGCGATCCGGGCGAGGACATTACTACCGTACCAATGACCTTGGCAAAGGCCGAGCGCCTGGCGCTCACCAACAAAATTGCGGATCCAGTACTCGCCTTCCTCGTGGCGAGGGCTGCATACCTCGTCCGGACTAAAGGTTGGAAGGCACTGCTGGGACGGCCATTATGATATCCCGGTCCGCGCAGGCACGGAGACCTGCGCTTGGTCTTAAAATAATAATATCCCTTCGTATTTCGTATATTCGTATCTTTTTTCGTAATTCGTAACCCATGCATCTCATTGATGGCCGACAACTCGCAGCGAGCATCCGCGCCGACCTCACCACGAAGGTTACGGGTATGGCTCCGAAACCTGGCTTAGCTATTGTCCTGGTCGGCGATGACGTGGCTTCCCACACCTACGTGCGGCTCAAAGAACGGGCCGCGAAAGAAATTGGCCTACATTTTGTCCGTAGCGATTTCCCGGCCACGGCAACAGAAGCCGATGTCTTGCAACGCATAGTTGAACTGAACACCGACCCGAGCATCCACGGCATCATTGTCCAGCTGCCCTTGCCAACCCAACTCAATCCCGACCGGGTGGTGAATGCCATTACCCCAGAAAAGGATGCCGATGGCTTTCTCAAAGCCTCAATGGAAAAGTATCGCACCGATACAGCGGCGCTGCCGCCTGTGCTGTGCGAGGGCATTTGGCGGCTCATTGCCAGCACTGGCCAAACCTACACTGGTAAGCGCGCCGTCGTCCTCGCGAACTCCACGACGTTCGGTGAGCCCATGGCCTTGCTCCTCACGCGGAAAAGCCTAGATGTACAAATTGCCTACCCGCCATTCCACAACAGCACCGAACTTACCTGTGCTGCCGATGTTGTGGTCATCGCCATTGGCCAGCCGCACTTTTTGAAAGTTGCGGACGTAAAAACCGGCGCAACCATTGTTGACGTTGGATACACGCGCTTGAACGGCAAAGACGTTGGCGATGTTGATGCAGAGTCAATGCAAAATGCCACCGGCTGGCTCACGCCCGTGCCCGGCGGCGTGGGGCCCGTGACCGTGGCAATGCTGCTGGAGCGAACAGTGCGACTGGCTTCAAGCTACAGCTTCCCCGCTCCCAGCGGGTTGTAGCCGCCTTGTACTTCCTGGCCATCCGTAAAGCCGTCACCGTCGGTGTCGATTTTTTTTGGATCGGTGCCGCGCGTAGCTTCGGCTGCATCAGTGAGTCCATCATTATCACTGTCCATATTGGCAGCATTCGTGGTGACTGTTGCATTCGCCGCTGGAAACACCGTCGAAGTGTTTGCGCTGTTCACTATGGCATTCACCACTTGCAAGGTGCTGGCATTATTCGTTTTGGCATCCCGACCGAAAAAAACAAAAGCTAACGTCCCGCCCGCGATGACCAGAAACGCCAGGATACTGCCGATAATCATCCCCTTGCGATGGCGACCTTCTTCTTCCGGCAAAATGACACGCTCGGTATTCGCCAAAATGTAGGTGGACTTTGCCTCGCTCGGCTTGGGCACGGTTCGTATGGGCGTGAGCGGACCCCAATCTTTTTCCAATTCTGCAGCCGGAGCGGGAGTTGGCGCTGCTGCTGCCGGGGTGGCCATAAACGAAAGTGGCGCAGCCGCGGGTTGGGCGGGGGCGGGCGTACGCGGCCCTTGCTGCATCCACGGTGGGGGTGGCCCAGGTTGCGTGGGTTGCCGGGGTGCAACTGGAGTCGGCGGCGGAGCGCTCGGTGGTTGCGGCGGCGGCACGGACGGCGAACTCGGCGTAAGTGGTAGGATATTCCCTTCGTTCATGCGTAAAGTATACCCAGCACCACTCTTTTTCGCAAAAGAGTGGTGCTGGGTATACCCCACTTTCCACCCGCGGTGAAAATGTGTAGTATCACCGCACCTATGGCACTCCAAACGCCGCAGCAACGCTGCGTGCGTCCTGAGCACCGCGTCAGCGGGGCGAAGGATCTCGCATCCACTCTATGAGCTTACAAATCGGCATTGTCGGTCTCCCCAATGTTGGCAAATCCACGCTCTTCCGCGCGCTCACCAAGAAGCAGGTGCCGGCAGAGAATTACCCCTTTACCACCATTGACCCCAATGTTGGGGTGGTGGAAGTGCCGGATGAGCGTTTGCCCCAACTCGCGAAGGTGAGCAAGTCGAAAAAGGTCGTACCCGCCATTTGCGAATTCGTCGACATTGCCGGATTAGTCCGCGACGCGCACAAGGGCGAAGGCTTGGGCAATAAATTTTTAGCGAATATCCGTGAAGTGGCGGCCATTGCCCACGTCGTCCGCGTCTTTACCGATGCGGACGTTATTCATGTGGAAAACCGGGTGGACCCGGTAAGTGACGTAGAAACTATTGAAACCGAACTCGCTCTGGCCGATCTTGATACGGTGAAGAAACGTATGAGTGCAGTGGAGGGTAAAGCCAAGACGGGAGACAAAACTGCCGTTACCGAGCTGCCGCTCCTGCAACGTCTGGAGCAGGCCCTGGCCAGCGGCACGCCCGCCCGCAGCATCGCCACCGATGACGACACGCGGGAGCTTGTGCGCACCCTAAGCCTGCTCTCGGGCAAACCCGTGCTGTACGTGGCCAACGTAGACGAAAGTGAACTCAAGCGTGCACCGGCAATCCAGGCGGAACTCGCGGCAAAACTCCAACGCAATCCTGCTGACATTATTGTGGTATCGGCAAAAATTGAAGCGGAACTCGCCGAGTTGGCCGTTGAGGATGCCGCCGCCTACCTGAAAGATCTTGGACTCGCCGAACCCGGGCTCAACCGCCTCATCCGCCAGGCCTTTGCCACGCTCGGTTTGCAGACCTTCTTCACCTCGGGCGAAATGGAATCGAAAGCCTGGACTATCCCGCAGGGTACGGCCGCGCCCCAAGCCGCCGGGGTTATCCACACGGACTTTGAGCAGGCCTTTATCCGGGCCGAAATTATGGATTGGAAAGACCTGGTAGCCTACGGTGAGCACGGCTGCAAGGAGAAGGGCATCCTGCGCGTGGAGGGCAAAGACTACGTCATGCGGGATGGTGATGTGGCGCACTTTCGGGTTGGCGTGTAGAGCTGGGGCTTGACGCAAATCTCCCCAAACGCTCAACCGGCTGGTACACTGCAGGTAACAAACAGATCTTTCAACTCTCGAAGCCACTTTCTAAACAAGGAGGTTGTTTTAGATACAAAGCATAACTCCGGCAGGATGACGGCCCTTCGTCGCCTCGAACGTCGTAACCGCCAACCGAAACCCGATTGCCGGCCGATGCCAAAGCCTGAACCGCGAAAAAACGTGCATTCCGCCAGCGCTACGCTGGAACTTCCAACACCTTAAAAACGCACTCGGTGTGTGAGTGCAAGGAGGCGTACATGAAAAAACACCGTTTCATTGGAAAGGAGCAGCGACGAGCACGCACAATAGTTGAGGGGAGGTGATTCTACGTCTACCCGGAGGCCAACCCCCTCCACACACACGGGAGCCTCGCTCCCAACAGCCACAGCAATGCAAAACTCCAGCGCCGATTCGAGGATCGGCGCTTTTTATTTTTCCTTCTTCAGCAAGATAATTTCCCGGCCCACCACTTGGTCGGGGCGACTGTACAGGATGGAACCGCGCGGGGTGGAACGGAACCACGGCTGGGCTGTCAGCCACGCGGGCGGGGCAATGACCGTGAACCCCGCATCGCCAATGGCATGCTGCAATTGCAAAAAGTACCCATGCTGCTCCACGCGGAAGAAGGGGAAAACCATGGCCACGCGCCCGCCAACGCGCACCACCTGGCCAAGCGCGCGGAGCCAGCCTTCGTACTGCCGGCTCAACGCCGAAACCAGCGGCAAAATAATCCTGCCTCGGGGTATGCCGCGCTGGGGTGGGCCAAGGTACGGTTCGGTAACAATCACATCAACGGCTTCGGGCCCAAGCACGCGCGGAAGGTCCTTGGCATCCCGCTGCACCACATCTTCCATCTCGGGTTCTACGCGGTAGTGCTTGGCCAGCCACGCCAAATTCTCGGTGGTGTCGTCTACCGCTTTCGGGCTAATGTCCGAGCCGTGCACCTTGCTAATACCCAGCAGCAGCGCTTCTTGCAGGATAGTGCCCGACCCGCAGAAGGGGTCGAGCAACCGATCACTGGGTTTCGGCTGGGTGAGGTTGACCATGACCTGCGCCACTTTGGGCGGGAGCATGCCCGATACGCTGTCGCGCGCCGGGCGGCCAAAATCCCGATCGCCGTATGAAGAAATATCTTGCGTGGCCACGGTCCGACCCCAAACCAAACCGGTAGGTGTAACCAGGAGGAGCACCTCGAAACCCTGCTGCAATACCTTGCCCTGCACTAAGGCACTGGAAGGCAGCGTGGGTTCTTTCGCAACGACCACGCGGGCCGAACGGCCGTGCGCCACCAGATGCTTCTTCAGGCGCTGCAAGACGATACCTAATTCTTTCCGCAGCGTGCGGGTGGCGGGTGCCCCGGCCTCGTACGCGCTGCCGCCAAAATGAATGCGAGCGGTGCTGCCCGTGGGTACCAGGTCGGGCCAGCGCTGCACCAGCTCGTGTTCCAGGGCGGCCAGATCGGCTACGGTGCCTTCCACTACGCCCACTTTTACCAACCCGCCAGCGTGGGCCTGCAGTTTTTCCGGGCTCATCACGGGCGGCACCACAGCCAGTTCTTTGCTCAAGAGCGTAAACTCCGGCACTCCTGCCAAACGAAAGAGCTCCCACGCCGACAGGGTAGGCTCGCGGCCGAATAACGCTATGATATCGCCAGGTTCCATGGGGAGAGTGTAGCGTGAGTAGCCCGAAAGCCATAGAGATGAATAATCAGGGTTCGTGGTAAAAGGTGCGTGCGGCGAGTATGGGGCCGCGGTACGAGGAGAACGGTTAAGAAGCGCCCTCACCTCGCACCGCGCTTCTATACCCGTCGCTACACCCTCACCTTTGACCGCGCTCCTGTTTAGTTAACCTTCAAGGGTGAGGATTCTGGGGGGAGGTGGGCAAGGTACTC
>JBBTRU010000030.1:0-16188 GCA_038065015.1 Patescibacteria group bacterium
CGCCGGTGACATTCTCCATGGCGAAGATTCGGCTGATTGTGAAGCAGAACAATGGCTCCCTGGTGTGGGGTGGGGGCCTAGCACTCGCTCCGGCCGATGACCGCATTATCAAAGTATCCCGCCCGCTCTCGCTGGAGCCGTATTCGAAAATGATCGTTTCGATTATGGCCAAGAAGGTCGCCACTGGCGTCACGCACCTGGTCATTGATATGCCGTACGGCCCGAAGATGAAAATTCCGGACCTGGCCACGGCCAAGCGCTTAGCCGCGAAGTTCCGCTACCTGGGCAAGCGGTTTAAAATTAAAGTCCGCGTGGCCATGATCCAGGCCCGTGAACCCATTGGCCAGGGGGTTGGGCCCGCGCTCGAGGCCCGCGATGTACTCCGCGTACTGCAGCAGAAGGAATTCCGCCCGCGCGATCTAGAGGAGAAAGCCATAAAACTTGCGGGCATGCTCATTGAGCTCATTGGCATGGCCGGGAAGGGGATTGGCGCCAGTATTGCGCGCGATCAAATACTTTCGGGGAAAGCCTGGAAGAGCATGCAGGGCATTATTCGGAGCCAGGGCGGGAAAGCGAACTTAGATTCGGAAGATGTGACCCTCGGCAGCAAACGCATGCGCGTCATCGCGCGCCATCCTGGCCGGGTCACAGCGGTGAATAACCGGGCAGTGGATGAGCTCGCCCGTAGTTTGGGCGCTCCGGATGACAAGCTCGGCGGCATTCACCTGCGCAAGCGTATTGGCGACCGGGTGATTGCCGGGGAAATCCTGTATACGTGCTACGCCCGCACACAGAGCCGCTTGCAGCTTGCCGAAGCCGCGCTCAAGCACCTGCACGTCTATACTATTGCCCGGCGCTAACGGCGCTTGACGACTTTGGGTAAGCTGCTACACTTTGTAGTAGCTATGCCAACCAAACGCTCACTTCCGGGTTTTGGAGCTCTGGAAACCGCCATTATGGAGGTTATTTGGGCAGCTGGCCCGGTGACCGTGCGCGACGTCCTTGGGGCGCTCAAGCGCAATTGCGCCTACACCACAGTGATGACCGTGATGCAGCGCCTTTTTGACAAAGGCGTGTTACACCGCCGGTTGGTTGATAATGCCTACCAGTACACCCCAGCCATACCCAAAGCGAAGTTCGTGCAGCAGGCCGTGCGCAGCAGCGTGGACCAATTGGTGAACGGCTACGGTGACGTTGCCCTGGCGCACTTTGTGGACGCGCTGGATGAGGTGGACCCGAAGCGTCTGGAGCAACTTCGTCGCACATTGCGCAAGCTATGAAGAGCGCCCGCGTCTTAGGGTTGATCGGCTTTGGCGGCGCGTCAGTCGTGGTTTTTCTGGTGCTCTTTCTTCTGCGTTTGTGGCCGCATATTTTTAACACGCTACAGAACACGGTGCATGCCGTAAGCTACGCCTGCCAAGTGGCCTGGGCAGATATCACCCGTGGTCAAATTACCTACGCCATTACGGGCGTATTGCTGCTTACCCTTTTCTTTGGTTGGTTGGTGTACTGCGCGTATCGCGCCATTCGCCTAAGCCGGGCGGTACGTTTGCCGGCTGCGCCTTTACCGGTACGTGTGCTTTCGGTTGCGGCCGATGCCGGGCTAGCTGCGAGCCGGCTTACCCTTACCGCAGACCGCCGCGCCTTTGCCATGACCCTGGGCTTGCGCCGGCCAGAAGTAGTCCTTTCTACCCAAGCAGTGCGCGTGCTCTCCGTTGCCCAATTGCAAGCGGTCCTGGAGCATGAAGCACATCACGTTCGCATGCGCGAGCCGCTGCGGCGTTTGGCGCTCACGCTGGTGCTACTTTGGGTACCATTCCGAAAGTTGCGGGTACGTTTGCGGGCGCTGTATGTGGCTGCTTCCGAAGTGGAGGCTGACGAACGCGTTCGTGACCAGCGTGTGCTGGGGAGCGCCTTACTCCAACTCGTTGCCCCGCCCGTTGCAGCGGTCGGCTTTAGCCCGCTCGATGCCCGGGTCGAGCGCTTGCTCAACCCGCAGTTCCGTCACTCGGGTGGGCTGGCCTTGCGCTTTGCGGCAATCACGTTGCTGGTGGTTGCCAGCGCAATCGTCCTGGCTCCCAAGAGCATTGCCGCGGTTTTTGGTAATCACCCGTCAGCTACTACCGCTGCACACCTCGATATGTGCCGCGAGGAGCATGAGCGCATGTTGCAATCGCAGGAGCAATCGTGCGGAAAATTTTCTACCCCCCAAACGTGTACCACCAAGTAGTATGCGCACGCACGCTGGGCAAATTATTTTAGACATTCAAACCTCCGGTATGCACTGTCGGAGCTGCGAGTTGCTCGTGGAGCAATCGGTAGGGAAGCTTTTCGGCGTGGCCAAGGTGCAAGCCAATGCAGACCGCAACCGTGTGCGGGTGCTGTGCGACCAGCAGCACGTACCTTCGCCGCAGCAAATTAGCGATGCCATTAAGCCGCACGGGTATGATGTGGTAAACGGGATAGTGCAGCCGGTCGGGAGTGCGACGTTGCAGCGTCAGCCGAATGCTCAAGGCGCTGAGCATCGCGCCCGTCCAACGATTGCGCAAATGGCCGGGGCGTTTACTATTGTGCTGGTTATCGGCTTTGTCCTCTCCAAAGCCGGTTTTCTCAAATTCAATCAGACGGTCGATGGCTCGGGCGGATTCTTTAGCGTGCTGTTCTTGGGCCTGGTTGCGGCGAGCAGTTCGTGCATTGCCGTTGCCGGAGGCCTGCTGCTCTCTAGCGTGGAGCGGGTGAGTGACCGGTACGGTTTACTTCCGGGCAAGCAGCGTTTTGTGCCGGTCGGCATTTTTGTCGCCGGTCGCATCGTTGGCTACACGGTTTTTGGCGCGCTCATTGGCGGGCTTGGCAAAGTGCTCGCTCTGCCCCCTTGGGCAACCGGGCTCATTACCATTTTGGCCGCGCTTTTCATGCTCGTCATGGGCCTGGACATGCTCCGCATAGCCCCCACCTGGTTGAAAATGCTGCTGCCGCGCATGCCAAAGTTCATTAGTCGCAAGGTTATGGCTAGCGGCGAAGCGAACAAGGTGAATTATGGTACGCCTTTTAGCCTTGGCGCGCTTACCTTTTTCTTGCCTTGCGGTTTCACGCAGGCATTGCAGCTGTACGTGCTAACCACCGGCAATGTTTGGGCTGGCGCACTTACCATGCTCGCCTTTGCCCTGGGCACTGCACCGGCACTGCTGGCACTGGGCTGGGCGTCCAATGCCCTGAAAGGCCAGTGGGGCAAGCTCTTCTTCCGCGTGGCCGGCGCGGCCGTGATTGTTATGGGCATCTACAATTTTAATAATGGCTTAACCCTCGCTGGGTATCCGATTTCGTTCGCGTTACGGGATTCTGGAAATGTGACCGCGACGAGCGGCGCGGGCCAAGCGAACGATGCGAACGTCGTCATCGAGAACGGCGTGCAAATTGTGAACACCAAATTTACGGATTACAGCTACAACCCAACGACGTTTACCGTGAAGGCCGGTGTCCCAGTGCGTTGGACGGTGGATCCATCGGGGTACGGTGGGGGCTGCCGGTCGGCGTTTATCATACCTAAGTACCGCATTACCGAGTACGTGAATAGCGGCCCGACGACGATTGAATTTACACCGAAAGAGCCGGGTACGGTGAGCTTCAGCTGCGGCATGGGTATGTACCGGGGCAGTTTCACTGTCGTCAGCGCCTAGGTATGCAACTTTTTGGAATTATTCTCATTGTAGCGGTGGTGGGTTTGTATGCGTTGTGGTTACGTTTCCAGCGTCAGCAGGAGGCCGCGGTGGTTGGAACGTCCGGGGTGCAGGAAGCCACGGTTGTGGTGAAGGGTGCGTATTCGCCGAACACCATTACCCTGCAGGCGGGCAAACCTGTGGCGCTCACGTTCGACCGGCAGGAAGACGTGGAGTGCTCGCGCTTCGTCACCATTGACGGCCTCAAAATTCGGCAGGATTTGCCCGCGCACCAGAAGACGACAATCCGCTTTACCCCGGAGAAAGTTGGGGAGTACTCGTTCACCTGCGACATGGGCATGTACCAAGGTCGCCTTATCGTCCAGTAACTATGGCAACGTGTGACCTGTCTTTGAAAGGAATGCACTGTGCGAGCTGCAGTCAGCTTATAGAATTAACATTGAGAAAAACGAAGGGTGTGCAAGCCGCGAGTGTTAACGTGGCCACCGAGCGTGCGCACGTGGAGTTCGACGAGTCCGCGGTTGACGTACCGACCCTGGAAGCCGCGGTGCAGAAAATTGGCTATGGCGCGAAAGAGCTGCAAGCCGGCGGGGCCGATGCCGAGCGTGATGAGCGGAACAAGGACATGGCTGCCACAAAGCGTAAATTTCTTGTTGCGCTGGTACTCTCCATTCCCGTGGTCATTTTGAGTATGGGCATGTATGTGATGCCGGCTATTGAGGAAATCCCTGGCCGGGCCTGGCTGCAGCTGGTGCTCACCACGCCGGTAATGTTCTGGTGCGGCTGGCAGTTCTTCACCGGCTTCTGGGGCGCCTTGCGGGCCCGGACGGCCAACATGGATTCACTCATTGCCATTGGTACGGGCGCGGCGTACTTGTACTCCGTCTTCGTTACGGTTGGCCTCGTGGAGGGCGAATTGTACTTTGAAATTGCCGCCATTCTCATAATGTTCGTGTTGCTCGGCAAGTGGTTGGAGGCGCGGGCCAAGGGCAAGGCCAGTGAAGCAATTCGCAGCTTGCTGCAGCTACAGGCCAAGACTGCCATTGTCGTCCGTAACGGGCAAGATGTGGAAGTGCCAATTGAGCAGGTCGTTGCTGGCGATGTGGTGCGCGTGAAGCCCGGCCAGAAAGTGCCAGTGGATGGAAAAGTTTTAGACGGCCACAGTAGCGTGGACGAGAGCATGGTAACGGGCGAGAGTTTGCCCGTGGAGAAGCAGGCGGGCGACGCAGTCATTGGTAGCACGATCAATAGCAGCGGCAGCTTTACCTTCACGGCCACCAAGGTTGGGTCGGAAACGCTCCTGGCTGGCATCATCAAACTCGTCGAACAAGCGCAAGCGAGCAAGGCGCCGATTCAACGGTTTGCAGACAGGGTATCGGCCTACTTCGTCCCAACGGTCATTGCCATCGCGCTCATTACGTTCATCGCCTGGTATTTTTTGAACGGCGCAACGTTCGTCGAAAGCTTGCTGAAGTTTGTCGCCGTGCTCGTCATTGCCTGTCCATGCGCCTTAGGTTTGGCCACACCGACGGCAATCATCACCGGCACAGGCTTAGGCGCGCAAAAGGGGATTCTCATCAAAGGCGGCGAAGCGCTGGAAGCGGCGCGGAAGATTGACGTGGTGGTGTTCGACAAGACCGGTACGCTCACGCACGGCAAGCCAATCGTGACGGACGTCGTTTCTTTTGCCCCAGGCTTGACCCAGGATGCGCTCCTCACACTTGGCGCGGCTGTTGAGCAGCGCTCCGAGCACCCATTGGCGAGCGCCATAGTGAACGCCGCCAAGGAGAAAAATTTCTCATTAACCGAACCTCAGGATTTCCAAAGCGTCACGGGTAAAGGCGTGTCGGCAACCGTCGAAGGGAAAAAGCTTCTCCTCGGGAACCGCGCGCTTTTGGCAGACGCGAAAGTATCACTCGGTGACCACGAGAGCGACATTGCAGCACTCGAGCACCAAGGCAAGACCGCCATGCTCGTCGTTGCCGATAGTACATTCGCCGGCATCATTGCCGTGGCCGATACCGTGAAGCAGTCGTCCAAGCAGGCCGTGGAAGTCTTGGCGAAGCTTGGCATTCATTCCGTCATGATCACCGGTGACAACGAGCGCACCGCACAAGCCATTGCTCAGCAAGTAGGTATTGCAGAAGTGCGCGCCCAAGTGTTGCCGCAAGATAAGTCTGTAGCGGTCAAAGATCTGCAGGCGCAAGGGAAGCGCGTGGCGTTTGTCGGTGATGGCATAAATGACGCGCCCGCTCTGGCCCAAGCCGAGCTTGGTATTGCTATTGGCAGCGGCACGGATGTCGCACTCGAGACGGGCCAAATTGTCCTGGTGCGTGATGATCTCATGGATGTGGTGCGGTCTATAAAATTGGCGCGGCTTACTTTCCGAAAAATTGTCCAAAACCTTTTCTGGGCGCTGTTCTACAATGTCGCGGGTATTCCCATTGCCGCCGGGGTCTTCGCCGGCATTGGCCTCACGTTGCGGCCTGAACTCGCGGGTTTGGCCATGGCTTTGTCGAGCGTGTCCGTGGTCAGTAACAGCCTCCTGCTCAAGCGCATCCGGCTGTAATCCGGCTCCTCCCCGCTAGGGTTGACAAAACCTACCTTTCCTGTATACTCACAATCGTAAGTTTTCGTCAGCGTTTCCAAAAACCTGTCCCGCACATGCGGGACAGTATAGCCGCAACCCGCGTGCTATAGGAGAACAGCCGGACGAGAAGCAGGTCGACTTACATTCTCGTTTTTTATAGAAGATTGGTTCTCCTATGGCAAAGAAGCTCTACGTTGGCGGGCTGCCGTACGCAACGACCCAGGATGATTTGCAGAATGCATTCTCCCAGGCCGGTGCTGTTACGTCAGCAATCGTCATCGTTGACAAGATGTCCGGTCGCTCGAAAGGTTTTGGATTCGTGGAATTTTCTTCCGACGATGACGCCATGAAAGCGATTGAGATGTTCAACGGCAAGGACTTTCAGGGTCGAAACCTGACGGTCAACGAAGCCCGTCCGATGGAACCCCGCGCCCCGCGAAGCGGTGGCAATGGCGGTGGTGGATTCGGCGGCGGCCGCGGCAACTGGTAATTCCAGTTTCCACTCAACGTTCAAAACCGGTCCCCTCACGGGGGCCGGTTTTCGTTTGTGCTAGAATTTGTGCATGGAGGAAAACCCGCCAGTACCAAAGCATTGGTTCAAGCCGCTCATGCTGTTGCTCGGCTTGTTCGTGCTAACTTTTCTGGTCACCGCCTTTTTTGTGGAAAATCGCCGCGGGATAGTTGGGGAAGATGCGTTCGCGAGTTTGACGAATGGTACCAGCAGCCAGGCCTCGGTAGGCAATGTGAACACCTCGGTGCGGCCGGCAATCCCGCAGCTCGAAACCGATGACGACCCGTACTTGGGCCCCGCAGAGGCGAATGTCATCGTCGTGGAATTCATTGATTACCAATGTCCATTTTGCAAGCAAGCCTTCTCGCCGATGCGCGAGCTGGCCTTGGCGTACAGCGACCGGGTGAAATTTATTGTTCGAGATTTTCCGCTGACCGACATTCACTCCCAGGCGCAACCGGCAGCCGAAGCCGCCGGGTGCGCGGAAGCGCAAGGGTTGGAAAAATTTTGGGCGTACCACGACAAGCTCTACCTCAACCAGGATGCGCTTGCCGAAAATTTGTATCCGATTTTGGCCGAACAAGCCGGACTGGATCGCGCCGCCTTTGCCGCCTGCCTGGCCAGCGGGGAGCGGAAAGCGGAAATAACTGCGGACTACCTGGATGGCGCAGCCGCCGGCGTGCGGGGAACGCCTACGTACTTCATCAACGGGCGCATCGTGCAGGGGGTTATTCCGAAAGACAAATTTGCCAAGGTGCTGGATCTGCTCCTGAAGAAGTAGCCTGTGGTATACTTTGCCCATGCTCGTCATCGGTGCTGACCACGCGGGATTTTCGCTAAAGGAATTTCTCAAACGAAAGCTCGCCAAAGCCGGCGAGGAGGTTATTGACGTTGGTCCTCGCACACGGAAAAAGGGCGATGACTACCCGGTGATTGCCTTGGAGCTGGCCAAGCGCGTGCGCCGCACTACCGGCGGCCGCGGCCTGCTCATTTGCGGCAGTGGCATTGGCATGTCTATGGTGGCCAACAAGGTTGCCGGCATTCGCGCGGCCAATGCGTGGGAGCCTAATATTGCCCGGCGCAGCCGACAGGAAGAAGATGCGAACGTGCTGGTGCTGCCTGCAGATTTTATCAGCCGGACGACTGCCGAAAAAATTCTCACGCTCTGGCTCGCCACGCCGTTCAAACGTATTGCTCGCTATCGCCGACGCTTAGGGGAAGTGCAGCACATCGAACATCACACCACCTAACATGCAGGTTACCCCCGCTCTTCTCGAAACCGACGCAAACGCGCTGAAGCAGAAAGCCACACTGGTAGAAGCGAACGTGGATATGCTGCAGATTGATGTCGGCGATGGTTCGTTTATACCCACCACGACGGTGCTGCCGCGGGCACTCGGCGAGTTTCGACCCCTGACCAGCATCGAAGTGCACCTGATGGTTGCCCACCCCGAACGTTTCGTTGCCGACTGGGTGCACCTGGGCGCAACGCGCGTCACTTTCCATGTGGAATCTGAAGGCGATCTGGAACGCTTCATTAGCCAGTGTCGCGAGCTGGATTGCGACGTGACCATTGCACGCAATCCGGGTACGCCACTGGAGAAGCTCGAGCCTTTCCTCGACCTGGTGGACGAAGTGATGTTTCTCGGCGTCCAACCCGGGGCGCAGGGCAACCCGTTTATTCCAAGCGTCCTGGACGACATTCAGATTTTTCACAAATCTTTTCCGGCTGTGCAAATTGCGCTCGATGGCGGCGTGAGTGAGAGCAATATTGCCGCCATTGCCGCCGCCAGCGTTCGCCGGGTCGTTGTTGGCGCTACGCTCTGGAAGAGTGCTGACCCGGTTGCTATGCTGGTAACACTTTCCAACCCCTAAATTCTATGCTCGACGTCATTACCATTGGCAGCGCCACGCAGGATGTGTACTTGTTCAGTAAGCACTTTCGCAGCATTCGAGACGGCCAGTCGCCCAATGGCCGCGCCGAAGGTTTTGCGCTGGGTTCGAAAACCGAGGTGGAGCGCATTTTGATCGAGGTCGGCGGTGGCGCCACAAATGCCGCTGCCACGTTCGTGCACCAAGGGCTACGCACGGCCTGCGCGTGCAAGGTGGGGGATGATGCGGCAGGCAACGAAGTCGTTCGTGTGCTCCGCAAGCTCAAGATTGGTACCCGCTTTATTGTGCGGGACCATGACGACCACACGGCGCTGGCCACTATTTTCCTGGGTAAAGACGGCGACCGAACCGCGCTGGTGTACCGCGGGGCGAGCGCGGATTTTACCGAACGCATGCTGCCCTGGCGCCAGCTGCGCAGTCGGTGGTTGTATATAACGTCGCTGGGCGGCAATGTGCGCTTTCTTCGTCACGCGCTTGGCCATGCAAAGCGTATCGGTGCAAACGTCGCGGTCAATCCCGGTAAAGCCGAGCTGGCGCAACGTCCGGCTCTCCTCCGAATTGTACGTAATGCTGCCGTGCTGTTGCTTAACGCTGAAGAAGCGCAACTGCTCTTCCGCGCCAAGGGCCGCCGTTTGCAGCAGGTAGTTGCCGCGTGGCGCAAGGGGATTGTAGTCGTTACCGAAGGCGAGCGTGGCGCCTGGGCCGTTACGCCCCAGGGGGCATGGCAGCTCCGCGTGAAACCCGTCCGGGCCGTGGATACCACCGGTGCCGGTGATGCGTTTGGTTCGGCCTTTGTGTCCGCGCTGGCAAAACGCCCGCACGATATTCCGGCCGCGCTACGGCTGGGGGCAATTAACGGTGCGTCCGTCGTGCAAGTCATTGGCGCAAAACACGGCCTCGTTGACCATCGCATACCCCGCGGGCCGTGGATGAAAGTAAGCATTTTACGGGTGTAAATTGGCAACGGTCGCACCGAGCGCGCCAAAAGTTTTTTGATATTGCAAGGTTCTACAGGGTGTAGTAGAATACCTGCATTCACCTTTTACCCCTAGGACGTATGGCCGACCCGACGACTCCCCAATCCTGGCAGACGCCAGCGACCCCGAGCACGACAAATGCGAGTATTTTTACGGGCCCGCCGAAACTCCTGTTTAGCCTTGGGATTATGGTCGGCGTGGCAGCCGTGAGCTTGCTCGGTTTTTTGCTCTCGTTTAGCGCGTACCGTAATGCGGTGGATGGTGGCACGACGAAGACGGCCGTTACAAATACGAATACTGCCGCGGATACAACTGGCGGCACGCCCAGCCCCACCACCCCGGTGGACGTGAAGGTGGACGAGAAAAATGACTGGATAACCGGCAACAAGAACGCCAAGGTTACCTTGGTCGAGTTCAGCGATTTCCAGTGCCCATTCTGCAGCCAGTTTAAACCAGCGGTGGACCAAGCCTTGGCCGAGTACAAGGATAAAATTCGGGTTGTGTACAAGCACTACCCGCTCTCCAGCATCCACCCCATGGCCGCGAAAGCCGCCGAAGCAGCCGAATGCGCGGGTGACCAGAAAAAATTCTGGGAAATGCACGACAAGCTCTTCGCCAACCAGGCAACGCTTTCTGTAGACAATTTTAAAGTCTGGGCAAAAGAACTTGGATTGAAAGAATCAACGTTCAACAGCTGCTTGGACGGCGGGAAGAAAGCAACCAAAGTTGCGGCCGACCAAAAGTACGGTGACACCGTGGGGGTGACGGGTACGCCGACCAGCTTCGTCAACGGCTATCCGGTGCAAGGGGCGCAGAGTTACGACTTTGTGAAGAACCTCATCGACCAGGAGCTCGCGAAAATCTAAGCAGCATGTTCGGCTGGCTCACCAGCGCGCCACCGAATCCGATCCTGCTCACCCTGGGCGCGGTGCAATTGCGCTGGTACGGGGTGAGCTTGGCATTGGCATTACTTGCCGGGGTCATGCTGGCGCAGCACCTGGCCAAGCGGGTCGGTATTGCCCGAGAGCGTATCGTTGACTTGGCACTCGTTGCTACCATTTGTGCCATTGTCGGTGCGCGCCTGGTGCATGTGCTTAATGATTGGACATACTACCGCATGCACCTGGCCGATATCCCGCAGCTCTGGAAAGGCGGACTGGCCTTCCACGGCGTGTTGCTGGGCGGGTTGCTCGCGGCCTGGCTGTACGCCCGCTGGAAGCGGCTCAACGTTGTGCTCTTGGCCGATGTGCTGTTCCCCGCGCTGGCACTCGGGCAGGTTATTGGCCGATGGGGCAACTGGTTTAACCAAGAGCTCTACGGCAGGCCTACCAATGTTGCCTGGGCAATTCCCATTGACCCCCTGCATCGGCTTGCAGGCTACGAGGCGCTCACCCGTTTCCACCCGCTGTTCCTCTACGAGATGCTTGGGAACGCGGTGATTCTCGGCCTTCTGCTTTACCTCTGGCACCGGCCCGTCCGCCAAGATGGCGCGTCGGGCAGGCCCACCCGACGTACTGGAGATGTCGCGGCTGCGTACCTTATCCTCTCACCAAGTCTGCGCTTTGGTCTCGACTTTCTCCGCTTGGAACAGCCGATGATCGGACCAGTAACGAACGCGCAGATCTTTAGTATTCTCCTCATTCTCGCCGGGCTCGCTCTGGCTTTCACACGAAGCCGACGTCCGCTACACTAACCGCACACAACCTATGGCACAACACTTTCGCTGGGGACTCTGGGGCAGCATATTCGCGCTCGTTCTGGTCGGTGGCGGGATTACTTTTGCCGTGACTCGTGGGCCGAAGGTCACGTACGAGAACATTGACAGCCCGCGGCCCGTGCACGGGAACGCGAGCAGTAAAGTTATTTTGCAGGAATTTTCCGATTTCCAGTGCCCGGCCTGCGGTGCAGCAGCTCCTTTTGTGCAGCAGCTGGTAGAGAAGTACGGCGCGACCGTGCGTTTTGAGTACAAGCACTTTCCGCTTACCAAGATTCACGTGAATGCCTACAACGCCGCACTGGCCAGCGAGTGCGCTAATGACCAAGGCAAGTTTTGGGAAATGCACGACAAACTCTTTAGCAACCAAACCAAGCTGAGCAGCGCGGATTTAAAGCAGTACGCGCAGGAGTTGAGTTTGGATACCACAAAGTTCAATGCCTGTTTGGACACGCGGGCAGAAAAATCTGTTGTTGATGCGGAGATCAAAGAGGGGACAGCCAAGAACGTGCAAGGTACGCCCACGTTTTTCCTCAACGGCACGGCGCTGCAGTTCTCCAGCTACGCCGACCTCGAGGGCATTGTCCGTGCCGCAACCGGCGGCACCAAGCAGGGGCCGGTGCAGTAATTTTTTTAGACTTTACGGTTGCATGCACCCCAATGTGTTGCACCCGTTCGATTCTCATTTTTTCGTCAGTCCTCTCGCTGCCACGATGTGGCATCGCGAGGACTGGTGCCGGGAGAGAGAATCGAACTCTCATGACCTTGCGGTCGCAGGATTTTGAGTCCTGTGCGTCTACCAGTTCCGCCATCCCGGCATGGTAGCGGGGGCCGGAGTTGAACCGGCGACCTTGGGCTTATGAGTCCCACGCTCTAACCAACTGAGCTACCCCGCCAAACGAGTTGTTACGACAGAAGCCGTACAGCCAGGATACCATGTCGCATTCTGGCACTGGCTCTACGGCTTCTTTTGGTATCGCGAGGTCACGGTTTTACCGTGGCTTCGTGTTGGGTGCGGGAGGGGGATTTGCACCCCCGACCTCCGGATTATGAGCCCGGCGAGCTGCTACTGCTCCATCCCGCGTAGCGCGGCGTCGAATGCAAAGTGCCGCGTCTCATTTACGTTGCTGAATTAGAATAGTGAAAAAACAGGCTTTTTGTCAAGCCGTTGACGGCCAGTCGGTTTGGGCGTACACCGAAGGTAGTAAACATCAACAGAGGAGGCTTGCGTGCCCCTGAGTATGACCGACGAGCTCATTGCCATGGCTGAGAATACAGCAATATCGGACGCTGGGTTTATGGGAGCTTTCCTGTTCCATTATTTTCCAGATGGGGATCATCAGTACGAGCTCTTGCTCTACACGATGGCCCTGCACCGACCCAAAGTACTATTGGATTTTGGGATTGACGTCACGTACGTCCGAAAAAAAGCTGATTTTCTTCATGCCTTACATGAGCAGCAACAGCACCGAATCGCCTCGTGACCAAAAGTCCGAGGCGTTTTCTTGACCGCCGCAGCGTATGACTTTGTTGTTTTATAAAGGTTTACGCGGCGGGAAACCCCGCCGGTAGTCTGTCTCTTCGTTTCTGGCGGGGTTGAGCCGCGTGTTATTCAAGCTAGGTGAAAGAATCTTGCTATACTAAATACCTATGGCCCGAGTCATTGCAGTCGTCAATCAGAAGGGCGGTGTTGGAAAAACCACTACTGCTATCAATCTTGCTGCCGAATTGGCCAGTCTCGGCAAGTTCGTACTGCTCGTGGACATTGACCCGCAGGGGAATGCCTCGTCGGGTATTGGCGTGGATCACCGAAAAGTCCCGCACGGCGTGTACCACGCCATTGTGGGCCTTAAATCGTTCCGCGATATTGTGCAAGAGACGGGTGTAGATGGCCTGCGCGCCGCCCCGGCCACGCTCGACCTTGCGGGTGCCAACGTGGAGCTCGTACCCTTGGAGCGCCGCGAGCACCGCTTACGCGAGAGCTTGGCCGAGATCCGCAACGAGTACGACTACATTATCATCGATTGCCCGCCGAGCCTGGGCATTCTCACGCTCAACGGTTTGGTGGCAGCCGAAGAAATTCTCATTCCCGTCCAGACCGAGTACTACGCCCTCGAAGGGCTTGGGCAGCTTGTCGAAACTATTGACCTCATCCGGCAGCACTTGCAGCCCGGCCTCACCGTGCTCGGCGCAGTGATGACCATGTACGACGAACGGAACAAACTCTCGCAAGCCGTGTTCCAAGAGTTGTACCAGTACTTCCCCAACAAGATTTTCCGCACGGTCATCCCGCGCAACGTGAAGCTGGCCGAAGCACCCAGCCACGGCAAGTCTATCCGGCACTTCGACCCGGGCAGCAAAGGCGCCAAAGCCTATGAGAAGCTGGCCCGCGAAGTAGTGGAAAGCGAAGCACCCGCAGTGTAGACTACATCTATGGCAACTTCTTCCCTCGGCCGCGGCCTGTCCTCGCTCATCCCGGGCGCGTCTAATGCAAACTATTGGAGCGGCGATACGGCGCACAAAGCCGGCGAGCGCATTGAGCGCATTCCGGTGGCGCGCATTGTAGTAAACCCGCACCAGCCCCGCGAGCACTTCGAGCGGCAGGGGATGGAAGACCTCGTGGCATCGATTAAAGAGCACGGCATTTTGCAACCGCTGGTGCTTACGGAAACGCCGCGCGGCTACGAGCTTATTGCCGGTGAGCGGCGTTTGCGCGCCGCGAAGTTGGCGAACCTCAAAGACGTTCCAGCAATCATCCGCAGCGCCACCAATCAGCAGAAGCTGGAACTGGCCATAGTAGAGAACGTGCAGCGGCAAGATTTGAATGCCTTGGAACGCGCTAAAGCCTACCAGCAGCTCATCGACGACTTCTCGCTGACGCAAGATGCCGTTGCGCACAAAGTTGGCCAGAGCCGGCCGGCCGTGGCGAACATTCTCCGCTTGCTTCACCTGCCTGCCGACATGCAGGCCGCGATAGCCGAGGGCAAGCTTACCGAAGGGCATGCAAAAGTGCTGCTCGGGGTTTCTGACTCCAAAGCGCGCCAACAACTGTTCAAAAAAATTCTCGAAGAAGGTTTAAGCGTCCGGTCGGTAGAGAGTGAGAAGCAGACTAGCGTGCGCGGCCATACGCGTCGCCAGGCCGATGTCGAAACGAAAGCCCGGGAAGCGCGTTTGCGCCACGCCCTCGGCACCAAGGTGACCATCAAACCTGCCGGTAAGGGCGGCAATATTACCATCCACTACAGCGATGCCGAAGAGCTGGAGGGGATTGTGCGGACGGTGGAGGGGCGGTAGGATTACCACAAATACACTTTCAGGATGAAAGGATGTTTTCATGTACCTTCCACACATTGCCCTGGTGTCGCTGCTCAGTGGCCAGAGCCCAGATGCCCTGCCGCCGGCTACGGTCCGCTACCCAGATAGCACCACAGTTGCTGACACGCTGACCGCAGTCGAGCTGCAACTCGTACCATACTTCATCGTGGATAGCTCTGGTGAATCCCGAGCGTACCTCGACAGTTGCTACACGTTCTTCCGTGGACTCTTGGCAACGGCGTTGCAGAGAGGTTGGTCTGGCGACTTTACTTTTGATGAGCTGGCCAAGCGTTACCCGTCGCTCCACGGCTACTCGCGATTCCATCCAGTGCTTTTTCGAATTTTGGGTAAAGCCGTGTATGCTTTCCACCCGGAAAACCCCGGCTTCACGCCAACGATTGGCATTGTGAACAGCAAGACCGAAGGACGTCTAACCTTCTTCTATGCAACGAGCAAGGGCGAATCCCAAGCCTGGGCACTCCCCTTGGATACTCAAGGGTAATCTATTAAGACCTCCATTTCCCGGAGGTCTTTTTTTATTTTTTCCCGCGTCGTTTCTTCTTAGGCTTTCCTTCCCGTTCGGCCATGAGCTCCACGGCCTGTTCAATAGTTACAGATTCTGGCGGTGTACCTTTTGGCAGGGAAGCGTGCGTCTTGCCATCCGAAACATAAGGGCCGTACTTGCCGTCCAGGACTTTCACATTCATGCCAGTCTTGGGGTGTGCGCCGAGTTCTTTGAGCGTGCGGCCACCCGAGCGCCGGCTGGCTTGCTTGGGTTGGGCCAAGAGTTCTAGAGCTTTGGCTTCGGTAATGGTCAGGGGCGATTCACCATCCGGGATGCTGCGCGTGTCCACCCCGGCTTTAATGTACGGTCCGAATTTTCCATTCGCCGCCAAGATATCTTCGCCCGCGGCGCTTTTGCCAACAGTGCGGGGGAGTGACAAGAGTTGCAGGGCTTGCTCAAGCGTGAGGGTCTCGGCCGACATGCCTGTGAGCAGAGATGCAGACTTGAGTTTCTCGGCTAATGGATCGCCTTTTTTTCGGCGTTTCTTTTTGCCACCTACTTCGGCTTCCTCTTTCTTCTTTTTCCCGAGCTGGACGTAGGTACCAAAGCGACCAGTTTTTAAGAAGACACCCAAACCAGATATTGGATCGATTCCCATTGGTTTCGCTTCGGGGATTGGGGCATGGTTGCCTGCTTTATCCAGGTTGATGGTGTTCTTGCACTCCGGGTAGCCCGTGCAGGCCAGGAAGGTGCCAAAGCGGCCAAACTTTTTAATCATGGGTTTGCCGCACTTTTCACAGATTTCATCCGTGGCGGTTTCGGTAAGATCTTTCTTGGAAATTTCGGCGTCTTTGGCCACCAGGTTGGTGTGGAATTTTCCGTAGAATGCTTTGAGTACGGGTTGCCACGTGGTTTTCCCTTCGGCAATGTCATCGAATTGCTGCTCCATATTGGCCGTGAACTTGTAATCCACAATTTCGGGGAAGTGCTTCACCAGCAAGTCAAT
>JBBTRU010000031.1:0-6135 GCA_038065015.1 Patescibacteria group bacterium
CAATGGCGGGCCGTGTTACTCACGAACACGACGCGCAGCTTACTGCCTTTGCCGCGGACGGTGAATTCGTCTTTTTCTAAATTGACCTGGTCCTTTTTCAAATTCGCCAGCTCGGACACGCGCAACCCAGTGGAGAAGAGCAGCTCGAGTATCGCCTTATCTCGAATTTGCACAATATCCTGCGTCTTAATCTTCAAGGGTGCTTCCAAGAAGCGTTCCAGATCCGAGCCCTCCATAAAGCTCACCTGCCGTTCTTGCTGCTTGGCCAGCTCTACTTTCTCTGACGAGAGTGACGTAACGTCGCGCTTGGCCATGTACTTAAGGAACGCGCGCAAGGCAATAAGGTGGTAGTTGCGCGTGCTGGCTTTCAGCGGCTGCTTGCTCTGGCTTATGAGGCGGTTCAAGAACAATCGGTACTGTCGGACTTTCTCTGTGGTTATATCCTGCGGTTCTTTGAGCTTGCCCCAGGTCAAGAAGCGACGCAGGTAGAAGTCGTAATTCTTTACCGTGAGCGGGGAGACGTTTTTTTCAATTTCCAAATACTCCAGAAAGTCGGTGAGGAGCTTGGGGAGGTTCGTGGCCATAGCGAGAGCATTGTACGACACTTCATCTTCCTTGTCATCCCGGGCCTAATGTAGATTAGCGTTGACTCCTCATACGTTGCTTGCTAGTCTGTCGAATCAAAACACACTATAGTAATAATGAACATTCATAACGAAAGGATATATATGATTATCTTCGGCCATCGTGGTGCGCGCGGCTTAGAACCGGAGAATACGTTGCTGTCGTTCCGCACGGGACGGAAGTACACCGATAAAATCGAACTCGATGTGTACGCCTGCAAAACCGGCGAATTGGTTTCATCCATGACGATACAGTTGACCGTACGACCAATGGCAACGGGTATGTTACAGAAATGACTTTTGATGATTTACGTACCCTGGACGCTGGCAAGGGCGAGAAAATACCGACACTAGACGAAGTACTCGTTGCAGTCGGTAAAGATACGCTCGTTAATGTGGAACTCAAAGGGAAACATACTGCCCAACCAGTTGCCGCGCTTATCACGGACTATATTCAAAACAAAGGTTGGTTGGCCGAGAATTTTCTCGTTTCTTCCTTTGACCACGTGGAGCTCCATGACTTTAAGCAACTTGCCCCATCAATCAACATTGGTGCACTCATCTGCGGTATTCCATTAGACTTGGCACAATGTGCGACGACATTGCAAGCGTACTCCCTTAATCTTTCCGATGAATTTATTAGCCAAGATTTAGTGGATGACGCACACAAGCGCGGACTTAAGGTCTTTGTCTATACGGTCAATACCGTGGAAGGTGCACGTCTGCTCAAGAACATGGGCGTGGACGGCATTTTCACCGACTACCCAGACCGCATAAAGGGTTGACCCCTCCGTTTGATTTCCGTACAGTACATGCATCCTCACGCATTTGCTCCTTTCTGTATTGCTGGTTTATGGTTTGTACCAGCAAGCAACTCGCCCCGACTGTTTCATTCCGGTCGGGGCTTTTTACTTGCCAAAATACCAGTAATCTGCTATTATATAAGCACTTCGTTGTAATGCGACATTATGTTGTTCCGTGACCTACGTTCTAACAAGAAGGTATTATTTCGCACCCTCCGAGAATGGGAGTGGAGCGTGGTTAGCATTTGCGCCATAGCTATTCTTACGGTGTTCATTACCGGCGCACCAACCGGACCACACCAGGCCCAGGCGCTCACTGCCCCGCGCAGTGCGGATTTTGCTTTTACTCCCGTTCCCGCTACTGAAGATGTGTACTGCAAAGATAGCGACCGGGGGGATATTACCAACACTGGTGTTACCACAATTGTCGATTTTGATAATCGGGTATCTTCGCGAGTAGACAAGTGCGACGCTGATGGCCAGACCGTCATCGAAAGCACGTGCTCGGCAAATCATTCTATCACTTTTAAGCAAAAGTGCGCCTACGGCTGTACGGGCGGGCGGTGCTTGAAGCCCGAAGAGCGCAACATTGTATACGTGGTAGTCAACATCGACACCGAAAACACGTCGCTGGGCGACCAAAGTTACAACCCCAAAATTAGCCTGCAGGAGTACAAGCCAGGAGGGTTCGTAGACCAGACCATGAGCGAGGCGAACCGCCTAGGTAATGTCGATTCATTTGGCACGCCCATGAAACTCACCTGGTACCAGTTGGCCTACGAAATGTATTGCCACAGCCAGCCCGCCGACTGCCTGCTGGTGCACAACCAGATGGAGAAGTTTAAGGAACCGATGAAACGCTGGGATGATGGTATGGCCTGGCATTACCATAGCGCCGAATGGTACTCGTATTACGGGCCAAGCGTAACGGAACCGAGTCGTCAGTCAACGTATTGGAGCCAAATTTTTACGTTCAACGGCACGCAGTACATGCACGGCACCGACGTAGGCCTGGCCGAGAAGTTCCTCTCCATGCAGGTGCTGGAGAAGTCATTCTACCCCGCGCTGGTGCGGTTTGGCTGGACTTGGATGAATAATGACATTTCCAAATGGCTGGATGGGGTTATCCCGTACGACTACATAAGCATTGCGCCGCTCTCCAGCCCAATCCGACCCCAGGACCCAATCGCCAACGTGTACGATTGGTCCCGCGCCCCGCAGGGTTGGACTTTCTACCACCCGTCCACCACCGACTACCAGGTGGCGGGGGATATGAAGCACTACATTTTTCCATGCACATCTAGGAGCCAAATCTTCCTAGCGTTTATGAATGCCCAGGCTGGCAAGCCATCACTGACGTGTGTCTACACGCATGCTCATAACGACCCGACGTACACCATGAATAACTTGCGATTGCAGCCTTGGCAAGCAGCATTCCCCGGCACCAAGTTTGCCTACGTTAACGGCCTGGAAGGCGTAAAGAAAATTATTGGTTACCAGGATGATGTTGCCCCGACCGTGACCGTGCAGCAACCCTGGGCGAACTTCTACACCGTGCTAAGCAACGAGCCGCTCTTTGCCGCGCCGTACGCTGCCGTGCAAACCACCGACGGCTCCTATATCCGCGTGCATGCCGAGACAGATCAGGCCACCTGGACTCGGGATGGCTTGCTCTCGTGGTCGTACGACCTCACGAATATTCCTTATCAGAAAGTAAAGTTTGGCGGGACAGACATCCCGGGCAATGCTTTCGTGACTGCGGAGTACCGACCGTAACATCGTTCACATTCCATTGGTGCTTGCTTGTGCCACTCCATGCCCCGGTCAAGCAACACCTCCTTACCAAAAGCCCCGACTGTTGTTGCAGCAGTTGGGGTGATTTTTTTAGCAATAAAAAAGAGCCTCGATGTAATTCGAGGCTCTAGGTTTGGTGCGCCAGTTACGGTGCGGGGGTAAAGTGCTTTGCCGCTTCTTCTGGCTGGAACATGTGGCCGCCAAGGCCTTTTGTCCCTATCCAGAGTTCAGTTCGTGAACCGCCGTGGTTCGCTACTCCTACATCGTAGGTTGTGCCGACAATGTAGAAGTTTCGTTGTGGCACCTGGACAGTGCAACGCACGGTCTTCGCGGCTAAGAGCGCATTGTAGTGAGCCATTGTCACCTCCACTGTTTTTGGTTTTTCAAAGGATACAACGATACTATCGCTTAAGCAACTGTGGTGAGTTGCAAACGGACTTTGTCTTCAACCGACAGTGGACGAGGAGCACTCATTTCGGAATTATGTACTGGTTGCGCATTCGGGCTACTTACTGCCCAGATGTGCTTGTAAGCCACCAGCATCCCAAACAATACGAAGCCACCAACGGAGAGCATTCCCCAGCCGACGAATGTCGCCTGCAGGGTTTCGGGGCTTGGTATCCCGAACAGCCAGTTATAAAAAAGCGTGGCCCAAAAAGCGGGGTAGCTATAGAGCCCACCAACTGCGGCGCAGATGGCCGTGCAGAAGAAAATCCAAATACACTTCAGTGAGTGCTCGCCTTCCCTTAGCCGTTCCATGCCGCTAGCGATTAGTAAAATGAACCTTTTCATTGTGAACCTCCTTGGTTCTTTGTTTCGGTTTCCTGTATCTGTAACCCCGTGTTGTAGCATTGGCAGAGGAATTTGTCAATAAGACCACCCCCACCCCTCCTCCGAGAGGAGGGGATAGCTATGTAGTTAACCTTACGTTGTGAAGGAAGGGTATTTAGAACGTCCTCCCCACTCGCAGGGGAGGATGCCCAACGGGCAGGAGAGGAGGGGCAAATGTCCAAAATTATTTCCATTGCTGTTTGAGGCAGAATTTGTCATAATATATTCTGGATTTTCGTATGCTCACACACAAAATACTGTGAAAAAAGTTTCATCAACCATGTACGCAAAAAGCAAGCCAATTGGTTTGCGTTCGAGTAAAACGCGGACGGTCAAAAAGCCGCGTGCACGTATTGTTGTTGTAAAACGTACAGTCACTGTAGTTACCCCACGCACCCGCCCGCAACGCCTCGCGGCGACGCGTGGCGGGCGGGCCCGACCGCGCCTAACCCTGGCCGAGCGTTCCCGCCGCAGCGCGCTGCGGCTTTTGGCGCAGCGGCGTTTGCAGGCAAATTTGCGCGCAGTCGCAAAACTCAAAACTTTTTTCACCCGCACGCTCGTCCAGTCCGCCGGTATGCTGGCAATGCTCGCAATTTTTGGCCTTGGCTTTTTGGGCCACGCGCAGACCAGCGGCCGCACTTATCAAGCCGCCCCCCAAACCTGCAGCGGCTGGGAGAACCCCGAGCAGGCAGTCGCCATAGACCTGCTGGGCAACGAAGATCTGGCCAACTTCAACGGCCAGAACAGCGCCACCATTGCCAGCCGGGCCGAAGGTGCAGCGGGCGAGCCGCTGCTGAAGTGCAAAGGTTTTGCCTTGCCCGAAGATTTTCCGCAGGACGTGGACATCAAGCACATCCAGCTCAACGTTTCTCTGGCGGCCATGGGCCACCCCGACAGCGTCGATGCGCTCGTCATTGAATCCAGCCTGGACGGCGAGCAGTGGAGCACCCTGGATTCGTTCTTCCTCACCGAAGACACCAGCAACGCCATAAACGGCGGGTACCGGACGTTCGACTTCCCTGCCCTTAACAAAGACAACCTGGGCAGCCTGCAGGTGCGCGTTCGGTTTGCCAGCGTGCCATCCGACGTAGCGGTGCGTGCTTTTGTGGATGGCCTAGCCTTGACGGTGGGCGTGCGCCAAGTGGTGTCGGCCGAAGCGCTGAACCTGCCGAAGAACGTGGTGCAGCTGGAGAAGCAGAACGTGCAGACCAACGAAGAGCCGGTGGTGAAGGTGGAAATTGAGAAGCAAGCCCGCCTGAAGTTCTTGGGCTTCAAAGACACCAAGCGCACCGTGGATGAGGTGCAGGTAACCACGCCCGAAGGCACGGTGCAGGTGGCCAGCTTCGACATCCAGAACGTCACCGAGGGCGGCACTACCTACGCCAAGGTCAACATTCACACGGACAAGTTCACCCGGCCGGGTAAGTACACGGCGCAAGTAACCGTGCTGCAGGATAATAAACTTGCCGTGGTGAGTACGGAGTTTACCTGGGGCGTCCTGGTGATAAACATGAACCGTTCGGTGTACTGGCCGGGGGAAACCGTGCAATTTGGCATGGGCGTGCTGGATCCGACTGGCCACACGGTGTGTGATGCCAAACTCACTTTAGCTATTGTTGCGCCGGACGGCACCAAAACCGTGCAGACCACCGAGCAGACCGAAAAAGGCGTGCAGCGGTCCACCACCTGCGGGCGGGATAACGTTACGGACGTGGCCGACTACAGCGCCGAGTACGAGACGTATGACGAGGGCAACTACGCCGTCACGCTCACCGCAAAAACCGCGAGTGGCGAGTACACCATAACCGATACCGTTATTGTCGATGCGGTCATCCCGTATGCCATCAGCCGCCGGGGCAGCATGCGTATTTACCCGCCCGAGGCGTACACCATGGCCATTGACGTGCGGCCGCAAAAAGCTTTTCTGGGCGTGGTAGAAGACTACGTGCCGCCGTCTTTCGAGATACTCAAAGTCAGCGAGGGCGGCAAGGTTATTAAAGGCCAGCAGCGCACTACTATTCGCTGGTTTGTCGATTGGAAAGCCGGTACAACGCACACGCTGACGTATCGCTACGACGCGCCCG
>JBBTRU010000032.1:0-11805 GCA_038065015.1 Patescibacteria group bacterium
GTCTACCCCGCTTTCGATACTTCAAACTGCACACGATGTATCTCATCTTGTGCAGATTCCGCGCTTCGCCTGGTTATTTTTCCCATAACTTCGGCTATAAATGTTGACGCTCCGTTTTGATCCAGTACATTGTCGGGTGGAAGAATTACTGGGCCGATCGTGAGGCGTACAGTTCGGAATCGCCAGGGCGCAAAGGTTTTGGAGAATGCCCAGACGCGTTCACTGCCCTCAATGTGCACGGGTACAATCGGCACGTGCGCTTGCTGGGCAATTATTGCAACGCCGGTGTGCAGCCGGTTTTGGTTAAGTGCTGGGTGAATATCGCCTTCGGGAAAAATGCCGACAATGCCGCCGGTTCGCAGTATGTTCACGCTACGTTCGATGCTGCCTGGTCCCGTTGGTATTGCCTGGCCCAGCCGACGGATGATGAGCTCGTTGTAGAGCCGCATCAAACCCCAGCGACGCTGGAACAAGTGGCCAGCTGCCAGGAAGCGTATCGGCAATCCTGTTGCGGCGAGGAGGAAGGCGGGATCGAGTGGACTTCGGTGGTTTGCCGCAAGGATGAAGGGCGGCTTTGGCAGATTCTCAAGCCCAACAATCAATTTAATGTAAGGCTTAAATAGTGTAGCCAGATTGTGAGCAATCATATTTTCCCTTTGTCATCCTGAGTCCCGCTACTGCGGGACGAAGGATCGCCATGAGAGCCTTCACCATACCATTCTGCTGCAAGGTCTATCCATGAAGGATTCTCTCTGGTGATTAACGCATCTTTCTTTTTACGCAACCAACCCTTTAGTTCTTTCTCCCGAGCAATTGCTGCGCCAATATCGTCAGTCTCCTCATGGTGGACCAACTCAACTACATTATATTTCTTGGTAAAGCCTTCTTTACGTCGTTGTTTGTGCTCCCAGACACGTCGTTCAATATCATTCGTTACACCAATGTATAAGACCGTATGCCAGGGGTTGGCCATAATATAGACGTAGTATGTTTTTTCACGAGACATAGACTAAGGGAGATTCTTCACCCCTCGAGTACTCGGGGTTCAGAATGACAGTGTTTTTTACTGTCATCCTGACCTCGAGCGATCGGAGTGAGTCGAGAGGGAAGGATCATGCGCATTTTTTCGTGCCTTCAGAAATTCGGTTACGTGGCCTTTCAATTCTTCAAACGCTTGGTACTCCCGAACGGTGACATGCGGATTGCCACGAAGCATCAGCGAAAGACTTCGGCCTTCCCCCGGGTGATACAGGCAGAGCACAGGTTTACCAAATTTTTCGGCACAGGCAATTTCGTAGCCCACACCTAAGCTCGGCGTTGATACTTCGGCCACCACCAAATCGGACTCTTCCAGCCAGCGCATATCCTCGGTGTAGATGTCCTGTATTGTCTGCACGTCCTCTCGCTTCAGCGAACGCTCCATATCGCCAACGTGTTCGGTAAGAACTTTGCCATATTGCTGGAGGAAGCGGATGAGCTTTTGGTACAGTTCTCGGTCGGCCAAGCCGCCGCGTATAGAACCCGCAAAGTAGATATTCATTGTCATAGGGTAAGGTATGCCTCAAATGCCGATGTTAGGTTGGGTATGAGATTGTAGTTTGCATACTCTTTCGGATCAATCCACTGGTAGTCATCATGGTCTTCGCTGAGTTTCACCGTCTCCGTGTCTGCGGCACAAGCAAAGAACGTTGCCACTACTTGCCACGGCTCGCCTTTTACCACCGGCCGCCACTCACCAACGTAGAAAGGCCGACCGAGCTGCACCTCCAGTCCGGTTTCCTCGCGAATCTCCCGGCGCAAGCTTTCGTCAAAGGCCTGGCCGGGTTTAATCCGGCCACCCACAATGTCGTACTTGGCGGCGTTTGTGCCATCCTGGTACTTGGTGGATTCTCGCAGAATAAGCACCTTGCCGTCGTGGATGATGAAGGTTTTCATGGCGACGAAGAGTTTGGGTTCCATAGTTTATGTATCATGCCTATTTAACACTGGATTGTCGAGTGCAAAAAAGTCTGGGTTGAGGCCAGACTTTACGAAATTACAGGAGAAACTTTTTTCTTTTCACCCGTTCAATTTGTTTGTGGAGCAGTACTTTTATGTAGTACGTCCCCGAAGCGTAGGGGCTGCCATTCCAGGTTAACGCGTAGAGGCCGTTGAACGCTGGGAATGCGGCCAGCGTGTCCAGCGTGCGGTGTTGACTGTCCTCAACCGTGACGACCATGTTTCCGCTTCCGGGCAGGCAGATGCTAATGCCTATGTGCTTGTCCGCCAATCTTTCGCATTGGATTTCAATTGCCGAACAATCGTAGGGTGGTTGTGTGAAGGTAATGAGGTTTCGTGGATGTCCGCAACCCATACAGGCAAGCACGGTTGTCAACCCCAATATTTTTGCTATTTTCACTTCCCCTCCTTTGTAGGGTTTTGCTCTTTACCGCTATCCTGCCACACTCCTGGCCGAAGTCAACCCCGCACCAGATGGTATTTTCTAGGCGAAAAAGCGAGAGAATACGAGCTCGTCCTGGCCCAAGCGAAAGTGGTCTTTGAGTACGGCTTCTTGGTGCAAACCTTTGTTGGCGTAAAACGTTTGCAGCCGTCGGTTGTCGGCGTGGATGAGTGAGAAAATTTTTCGTAACCGGCTACCGTGGCGTTCGTAGTGGTTTTCGGCTTCCGCAAGGGCAGCGTCAAAGAGTAGCTCCTTCACTTGTATTGGATCGAGGGCATCTTTCAACACGGCAAAACGCGTTACTTCGGCCACCCCATGCGCCAGCGTACCCTGCTGTCGCCAGCTAATGAGTCCGACCATGCGCCCAGCATCTAGTGCTACGCGGAAATGATGGTACTCTCGCTCGTACGCAAAAATTGCCTTGGCTTCTTGGATATTCGGAAAGCTATACTTTGCCTTGAGAATCTCGGCAATGTGGTCGGCATCTTCGGCAATAGCTTTGCGAACAGTGAGCATACGGTAGGTACGTTAGTTTTAGAGAAATATTGACGACGGAGAACGGGCCGCAGGATGTGCGGAGGCTCAGAAACTGTTCATGAGCGTGCCGGGAAAAGAAGTATAAGCAAAAAAGCGGCCCGACACAAGCCTAGGCAGTTATTATTTTGCTAAATATTTTTCTAGCGGCTCAAACACATGCTCCACCCAGCCAGTTTTGTGGTCTTTTGCTTCTTTGGCGTTTGGCAGGTTGGAATGTATGAGCGTAATCTTGGTTGTATTTTTTACAGCTGTGAATGCGTACCGCACTTCGGATGTTGCCCATGCCTCTGGCCACTCGCTCGTTTTCCAGGTGTAGGCAAGTTCTTTGCCGGGTTTGTACGTTAGGACCTTGCCTTCAACCCAGCCGTCGAACATGGTAAAGAGTCCACCAACTTTTTTACTCACACTCCCCTCGCCACTCCATTCGGCTAAGGCTTTGCTATTTGTCAAAGCATCAAACACGTCTTTCGGCGAAGCGTTGAACGTGCGGATGAGGGTGAAGGAGTATTTTTTCATAGTTTATATATATCACAAAAGCGCCCCGGCACCACCTAGGTGATGTCGGCGCGCTTGGTACCGCGGAGAGGACTTGAACCTCCATGCCCTTGCGGGCACTACCACCTCAAGGTAGCCTGTATACCAATTCCAGCACCGCGGCGTAGAAGATTAAAGCGTACGACCAATACTAGCGAAGACCCGTGAAACTTTCAAGCGCTTGCGCGTAAGGCAGATAACTCTTGAGTTTGGGTAGATTTTTCGTAGAATAACCTCGGCTTCACGCTTGGCATATTTGAGTTGCTCGACGTTCTGTTTTTTCGCTTTGGTTATATGGCCATGGACACCCAAGTGGGTCTGTATTTTTTCACGCAGCCAACGTATATGTTTTGGGCTTGCTGATGTGAACGCAAGGTAGAACATATGACTGCTTTTCCATCGCTTATCCCAATAGCTATAGAAATATCCGTCACCATCGAAATGTCCTCTAAGGAAATCAAAGAAGTATTTCGACGGTACTTTTAATGCCCCCATGGTCTTTGACTTTGCAGGCCGCAGGCCAATGCTTAAGAGGAAGCGGTAGAATGCAATATCGCTAAACTGCAGCCGAGGTGTCTGCTTGCCGGTAAAGCCCGATGTTTTGGTACTCAAACGAATCTCTCGGCCAATACAGGTTGAGAAGTTCTTTAATTGTTCAATGTCTTTCGACGTGAGATCAATGTGACGACCATCCGGCGAAAGATTGCCGTCTGTCGTAAGCAAGCCTACTGCATAGGCAAGTTTATCGTTCCAAGTGTATGTTCGGATTTCGCGTTTCTTTCTCAAGCTCATAGCGTATACCTAAGAGAAATTTTAGACTAACCAAAGGTACACGTCCGCCTAGGCTTTTTTCTTGGTTGTGTCCTTGCGGACTTCTTTCAAACGCTTCTTAAAGGTTTTGTCGCGGAGGTACGAGAGGGTGGCGCGGCGGACTTTGAACTGCTTCACGATATCAATTTTGGCAATGATGGGGGTGTGGAACGGGTAAATACGTTCTACGCCTACGCCCTCGGAGATTTTGCGGACGGTAAACGTGCCGTGCAGACCTTGGCCATGACGAACATCCAGCACCGTGCCTTCGAAAATCTGGATGCGCTCTTTGTCGCCTTCCTTAATTTTCTGGTGCACCTTTACCACCATGCCCGGCTTGAGGGCCGGTAGGTCGGTGCGGAGCTTGGATTTTGCGGCTTCGTTGATAGTGTCCATATGCCTGCGTAGTGTACGGATGGAGCGCGGGTTCGTCAAGACCGAAGGTCGCGCAGGAGGGCTTCGAGTTTTTCCGGCATCGGTGACTCATTGTAGATTTTCGCGCCCGTCAGGTCGGCAAAACCTAGTTTCCAGCTGTGCAGGAAGGGCCGGTCGAACGCCACTTTCTGCTTCACGCGCTTGCTGGCGTATACCGTGTCCCCCACAATCGGCAGGCCAAAGGCCAGCAGGTGGGCGCGGATTTGGTTGGTGCGGCCGGTTTCAATGGTAATTTCCAGCAGCGTGAGATGCGTGAATTGCTCTTTGACCGCATAGTGGGTAATTGCCTCACGCGTTTTTTCCGTTGCCGCTGGTTGGCTGGCCATGCGCCCGGCATTGCGGCGGGATCGGCCCAAGGCAAACGAAATTGTCCCATCCGGCTTTCCTGGCACGCCGTGGACCAGCGCTAGGTACATTTTTTCTACTTCGTGGTTTTGGAACTGCTTTTTTAAATGGTCGTACATGGCTTGCGTGCGCGGCACAACCATCACACCCGACACGTCCATATCCAGACGGTGGACAATGCCCGGCCGTTCGGCTTCTTCGCCCACCCCTTTGATATCGGGGTAGTGCTCGAGCAACCAGCCCACGAGCGTGGGCGCACCGGGGTGGTGGTTGGCAGCGTGTACCAGCAAGCCACTGGGCTTATCCAGCACCAGGTAGTCGGGGGTTTCGGCAATAATGTGGACGTCTTCAGGCATGCGTTGGTTCAATTCCGGCTTTTTTCAGCCATTCGTGAAAAGTGGGGAGATCGGCTTGGGCTTTGGCAAACTCCTGTTCCCAGATGCGCTTGGGGATTTTGAGCTGACCAACCTGCTGCACGACCGTTCGTAGACCTTCCCACGTAATGGGTTCGATTGTAAAGCCGAGCTGTGTAGCAAAGCGCAGGCAGCGCAGGATGCGGGAGTGATCTTGAGTGAAGCGCATGACCGGATTGCCGACCGTTCGCAGCGTTCTGTGCTGCACGTCCACCTGGCCGTGGAAGGGGTCCACGAGCTCGGCGGTCTGGACGTTCAGTGCCATGGCGTTGACGGTGAAGTCGCGGCGTTGGAGGTCGGTTTCGATAGGGAGGGTGGCGTCGGGAGTGGCTTGCGTGTCGAAGTACCCGCCATCCCCAACGTGGGTTTTTTCTGCACGGGGCAAGGCCACATCCACATGTCTGCCATCAAGCTCGAGCGCGAGTACCCCCCACTTTTCGCCGCTGGTATCCAGGGTGCTCAGCGCGGTGAGTGCAGCTTTGAGCTCGGGTAGAGCGACGGCGCGTACCACGAGGTCGAGGTCCGTCACCGGCCTATTCAGGAGCGTGTCACGTACCGCGCCGCCCACCACGAAGAGTTCAGCGCTTGGGGGGAGAGCTTTGAGGATTTTTTGAACGGTCAGGTTTTTTGTTAAGGATTTTTCCATAGGCGGAAGTACTCACGGTGTAGCAGGCCTTGCACGACATACTTGGGGAAGCCGGTGAAGAGTTTGCCGCCGTCCATCTGTGATTGGTGGTAGCGAAGCGCTTTCTGCTTTACGCGGGCGTCAATGGGAATAGTGAGGTTTGGAGAAACGAATCGTGTACTGAGTTGGTAGTGCGGGTTTCGCCGTCGGCCAGCCAGAAAGTTCTTGGCATCACGCTGGAGCTTTGGCGAAAGCACGGCTGCCGCAAATGGCCGCTTCAGTATTTTTGCGAGATTCCTTGCAACTGCACCGGCGGCGATGTGATCTTTGTGCCCGGTAATGCCGCAGGGGCCAAAACTCACCACGATATCAGGGAGAAAATGCTTCAGCTGTTTTTTTATTGCCTGGACAAAGGTTCTCGTGTGCTGGGTAACTTTTCCGTCCGGAATATTACCAATGCCTACCCGGTTGACATGTAAATGCATGCAGGCAGCGCGGAGTTCGCGTTTTCGTCGGCGGGCAAGGGCATGCGGGGTTACGGGGTGGATGAGGTGCGATGCCCCTTTTTCTCCACCGGTCGCGCACATCAATAGCGTGCGCCCGCCCGCTTTGGCATTGGCGGCCAGCGTCCCGGCCATGACGTAGCTCTCGTCATCCGGATGGGCGGTAATAACGAGGAGGTTTTTACCAAGGATGTGCTTCTTGTCGTAGTGTGGCATAGGCGTGGTGCGCGTCCCTGGACTCTTCCGCGGAGCGCCTGCCCGCCGGACTGGTCGGCCCCCTAGGATTCGAACCTAGAACCGGTCGTGTACCTGCCCGCCGTACGGAGCGGTGTACCGTGATTCCTGGTACGCGCCCCTGGACTCGAACCAGGAACCGGTCGTGTATAAGACGACTGCTCTGACCAGTTGAGCTAGGCGCGCACAAGGAATCAAGGTACTTAACCGAACAGAAAGTGATACTTTCTCCGTACTCCGGGAGGCGGGTAAGACGACTGCTCTACCGTTGAGCTAGGGGCCGGCCGATCAGGCAGGCAGTGCGATACAGGCAGTGTAGAGAAAGAAGTTAGGAATTACAAAAGCGCCCTTTGCACAGTGCCAGGGCGTTGCTTTTTACTTTGCCGATTTGAACGCCGGAGCTTTGCTCTGGCCCAGCTTGCCCCAGTGGCCGAACATGCGGATGAGGTGGGCGGTAAAGCTCCCCTCTTGCAGTTTCAGGTAGAACAGCGTGGTCACCACGAAGTTGAAAGCCACCACAATGCCGTTGAAGAGTACGTTGGCAATAATAAAGGTGGCAAACGACACCGTGAAGTACTGCTTAAAGCCAATGGTGTAGCCCGCGCTCTGGGCAACGTAGAGCTCGACCAGGTTATCGCTGAAGATAAGACTGAAGACGTAGGCGACCACCGCGACAATGAGCAGCAGCAAGAGCGCCATTTCGATGGTGGCCAGCCAGTGTTTGCGGAAGAGCTGCAGCGCATCTTGTATGGCTTGCCCTACCGAACGCTTCTTCAGCACCGCGCTGGCCAGGGCAAACTGGAGCAGAAAGCTGACAATGGTTGCCAGCGGGATGAGGATGAGAAAATTGAGAAAAGTGAGCAAGCTCATCCACATGCCGTTTTCCTTGGCCAGAAAGAGCGAGAGCAGCGGGATAGTAATGATAATTGCCAAGCCGGTGGTGGCCGCGAACTTCAATAGGTTGAGCCACAGGACGGGCCAGAAGTTTTTCGTGCCTTGGCGGAAGCTGTCTTCGGGCGTGGCGCTCTGCCCGTCGCGGAATTTGCTCGTTGCGGTTATGAGTGCCCCTTGGGCCACGACGGACATCCAGATGAAGAAGGCGAAGATTGCCAAGATCAGCAGCAACGTGACGGCATTCCCAAAGGTCAACTCGGTGCCAAAGGCTTTGAGGTTATTCCAAATGAACCCGAGGGTGTGGTTTTCGTAGATGATTTTTGCATCCGCAATTTTTTGAGATTGCGTGCTTACCGTGCCAATGTTCTGGAAGAAGGTAACGACCCCGCTCAAAATGCCAATGTTGAGCAAGAACGCGAAAAACCCGAAGAACCACAAAAACTTGTGATGCCAGGTTAAGCGCCAGGCTTCGCGGAGCGTTTGGCGGTACACGTTTGGGTTTGCTTTTGCGTCCTCCATGCCCTCCAGTATAGGCTAGGCAACGTCACTTGTCACCCGCACCGGCAGGAAGGGCTTTACCAGGGCGGCAAATTCCTCCTGCTCCAGGGTTTCTTTTTCTAGGAGTACCGCAACAATCGCATCCAGCGCGGGGCGCATTTTTTTAACGGTCTTCTTGGCCGTTTCGGCGGCCTGGCGAAGGAACTTGTCCACCGCGGCGTCAATGCCCTCGGCAACTTTTTCGGAGTAGTCGCGCTGCTCGCTAATTTCCCGGCCCAGGAAAATCATCTCTTCTTTATTGCCGTAGCTGCGCATCCCCAGCTCGCTCATGCCAAATTCCGTTACCATTTTCCGGGCCAGCCGGGTGGCCTGGCGGAAGTCATTCTGCGCGCCCGTGGTCACATCGCCGAACACTTCGCGTTCGGCAACGTTGCCGGCGAGCATAACGGCCAAGTCATCGATGAATTCGGCGCGGCTGTGCAAGTGCTTCTCCACCTCGGGCAGCTTGAGCGTGTAGCCGGCTGCTTGCCCGCGAGAAATTATCGATACCTTGTGTACCGGGTCGGCATGCGGCAAGGCCGCCGAAAGCAGGGCGTGGCCGGCTTCGTGCACGGCGGTAATTTTCTTCTCCGCTTCGGTGAGCACGTGGCTCTTGCGTTCGGGCCCGAGCATAACTTTCTCGATAGACTCCAAACACTCGGTTTGCCCAATTTGCTTTAGGTCGCGGCGGGCGGCGAGGATTGCCGCTTCATTAAGGAGGTTTGCCAAGTCCGCGCCGCTAAAGCCGGGCGTGCGCTGGGCAACTTTTAGCAAGTCGACATCGGGCCCCAGGGGTTTTTTGCGGCTGTGCACTTTAAGAATTTCCTCGCGGCTCTTGAGGTCGGGCGGGTCAATAATCACCCGGCGGTCAAAACGGCCGGGCCGCAGCAGCGCGGGGTCCAGCACGTCCGGCCGGTTGGTGGCCGCAATAATGATGACGTTGGTGTCCGTATCAAAGCCGTCCATTTCGACCAGGATTTGGTTCAGCGTCTGCTCGCGCTCGTCGTGGCTGCCGCCCAAGCCCGAGCCGCGCTGGCGGGCCACTGCATCAATTTCGTCAATGAAGATAATAGATGGCGCCGCCTTCTTGGCGCGGCGGAAGAGGTCGCGAACGCGGCTGGCGCCCACGCCCACAAACATCTCCACAAATTCCGAGCCCGACATGTGATAGAACGGTACGTCTGCCTCACCCGCCACGGCTTTCGCGAGCAGGGTCTTGCCTGTGCCGGGGCTACCGACGAGCAGCACGCCTTTGGGAATTTTGGCGCCCAGGCTGGTGAACTTTTTTGGGAACTTCAAAAACTCGACCACCTCCATGAGCTCTTGCTTTGCTTCCTGCACGCCGGCAACGTCTTTGAACGTCACGTTGGGTTTTTCCTTGCGGCCGTCGTTCTGCTCTTTGGCATTACTCTGGCCAAACGACATGGCGCGGTTGTTCACGTTCTGTGCCTGGCGCATCATAAACCAGAAGAAACCAATGAAGAGCACCAGCGGCAACAGGATGGGGAGGAGCGTCCCGAGCCAGAGGGCGGTGTTCGAGGGTTGCTTCACTTCCAAGTTGATGGCCGCGAGTTTCTCGGGCGCGACATTGTAGTTCTTCAGCAGGGTGGTAAAAGATTCCGCAGGCTCTTTGTACGTCACGCGCTTTTCATCGTTCTTCAAGGTCAGCAGCACTTTATCCCCGTTGATGACGGCGGCCTTTACGTCGCCATTCTGGATGGCCGTGGCAACCTCCCCGAGGTTCATCGGCGTGGCTTTGCCGCTCTCGCTGTTCACATTCGCAAACAAGAAAGACACCACCAATATGCCAATGAGGAAGTAGAGAACGTTGCGGCCAAGATTTTTCATGACAGATTACGAATTACGAATCAGTTACGAATATACGAATGGGTACAGGGTAGTATACGCGGGATGAGACTCGCGGGCAATACTCGGTGTGGGTGCGTGCGGTGGGTATTGGTCTGGGTACGTGGTGCGAAGTGAACACGCACCTATAACCCGTACCTATACTCGTCGCTCGCGCCCTCAACACGTCCCTATTTTACAACCTCTTCCTCGGTCTCGACTTTTGCCTCCTCGGCCGGTGTTTCGGTCTTCGCTTCTTTCTCTGCCTTGTCCTCACTCCCCTCCGGTGCCGGGGTCAGCGCTTTCATGGACAAGCCCAAGCGGTGCTGGACCGGGTCGAATGAGATAATTTTAAATTCTTTCACGTCGCCCGGGCGGACAATTTCGCCAGGATCTTTAACCCGGCTGTGCGAGAGCTCCGAGATGTGGCACAACCCGTGCACGATATCATCCAGCTCTACAAAGGCACCGAAGGTATTCAGCCGGGCCACCTTGCCTTTCACGGTATCGCCGACGTGGTATTTTTCGGTGGCTTGCTGCCAAGGGTCGGCTTCCAACCGCTTGAGCGAGAGGGAAATTTTGGTGCCGTCGATGCCAATAATCATCGCTTTCATCGGCTGGCCGACGGTGAACGCGCCGCGCGGGTTATCAATGCGCTGCCAGGCCAGCTCGGAAATGTGCACTAAGCCCTCCAGCCCGTCACCGAAGCCAATGAAGATGCCGAAGTCCACGACGCCGGTCACGTTGCCTTCAATGCTTTGGCCCACCTGGTAGGCGCGCAACGCCTCGGAGCGCTGCTCTTCCCAGGCCGCTTTTTCCGAAACTATCAGCTTGCCGGCGGATTCATCGATATCCAGAATTTTTACGGTAAAGGTTTCGCCTACGAATTTATTCAAAAGTTCCAGAATGCGGGACTTGTCCCCGCCTTCCACGCGCGGGTAGTGCTCGGGGGTCAGCTGCGAGACAGGCAGGAAGCCATCAACGCGGCCAACTTTTACCATGAGCCCGCCTTTGTTGGCGGCAATAATTGTCACCGGCACGGGTTCCTTCTTCGCCAAAAGACTATCAAGTTCGCCCCAGGCTTTTTCGTGGCCGGCGAGGCGGAACGAGAGCTCCATTTCGCCGTTTTCATTTTCCAATTCCAAAACGGTGGCGCGGGCGCGGTCGCCGACCTTCAAGTGGGCGGTTTCGCCCGATTCATCAATGAGTTCTTTGCCGCGGACCACGCCGGTCAGCAAACCGTCGATGTCCACGTGGACCTCGGCTTTGGAGAGGGCAATAATCGTGCCTTCCACCACATCCTCCACTTTTGGGTACTTGGGTTGGTCGGCGCCTTCGAGCAGCTTGGCAAATTCGGACTGCGGTTGCGGAGTAGTCATAGAAACAAAAAATTTCCTAACCGCGAGGCGCTTTTTGCAAAGCGGCCATCGGGCTCATCCCGCACGTTTACGCGGGACGATTGAATGAGACGAGAAGTATGTCAAACCTAGCCCAGAGAGAGTAGCGGAAAGCCTTGTTTTTGGCAAGGGTTTGTACAGTTAACCTTAAAGGGTAAGTCTCGGGTAGGCTAAGGGTGAGGAAGGTTAACTGTACAATGTATGCACAAGATGAGATACATCGTGTGCAGTTTGAAGTATCGAAAGCGGGGTAGAC
>JBBTRU010000033.1:0-15777 GCA_038065015.1 Patescibacteria group bacterium
AAATCAGTAATTCCCTTCAAAATACGTTCGAACAATTTTCAACAAGCTCCGCCAGTCAGTAAATCGTGAATTTTCTGGGAAAATTTTCCATGCTTTTTCGCGAAACACGGCGGCATTCCCAGAATTCAAAAGGCGGTTCGTCGCCCGGAGGGCGAAATCCCGCTACTGCGGGATAGCCAATCTTTGAAAGTACAAATCAGAGAAAGCGATAATTTGTCCCGCCTCTCGAGAGGCGGGACGGCCAAAAGCGATTCACTATTCATTTTCAAATACTATGCATAAATATTTTCTCTATGCCCGCAAGTCAACCGACAATGAAGAAAGGCAGGTTTTGAGCATAGAAGCGCAAATAGCTGAACTGAAGGAATTTGCCACTAAAAACCAACTTGAAATTGTTGAGGAAATGACTGAATCTATGACTGCCAAGCAGCCGGGCCGCCCGGTATTTAATGAAATGCTGACAAGAATAGAAAATGACGAAGCGGACGGCATTATTGCCTGGAATCCGGATCGGCTGGCCCGGAACGCGGTTGACGGCGGGCAAATTATTCATTTAATTGACCAAGGCAAAATCCAAGCGCTGAAGTTCCCTACGTATTGGTTTGAACCTTCCAGCCAGGGCTTATTCATGCTGCAAATCGCTTTTGGCCAAGCCAAATATTACATTGATAATTTGTCAGAAAACGTCAAGCGTGGCCAGCGACAAAAACTGCGTCGTGGGGAATATCCCAGCCGAGCGCTGATTGGCTACGTGAATAACCTGCGAAATCATACCATTGAAATTGACCCTGAACGCGCACCAAAAGTAAAACAATTATTTGAGGCTTACGCCACGGGCAAGTACACGCTTAAAGCAATGCAGAAATTATCGCTTTCTCTGGGCTTGGTGGGCTTGTGTGAAAAGAAGCCGCTCGCCTTGTCGGTTATCCAAAACTTACTCAAGAAAAACTTCTACCTCGGCTTGTTTGTCTTCAACGGCGAAACATACGAAGGCAAGCACCCGCCGCTGATAGACAAAGCGCTGTTTGATACAGTCCAGCAAGTAATGAAAGACAATGGCAAGCCGCGCAAAGTTACAGAGGAGCTTTTGTTCCCCTATCGCGGACTGTTTAAATGCGCCGAGTGCGGCTGTGCCATTACTGGCGAGCGGCATACCAAAAAATCAGGCTTGGTTTTTCGCTACTATCGCTGTACAAAAAAGAAAAATGTTTGTCGCCAAAAATATGTTTCAGAAAAAATACTGACCGAACAAATTAATAAAATGATTAGCATAGTTGCCCTGCCGGACGACATGGCAAAACCAATGCTAGAACAAGTGGATAATTGGCAAAGTGAAGAAAGTACAACCTCCGCCCTGGCGGCGGCTGACGTAAAGCAGAAGCTATCGAATACCGAAAAGCAGCTTTCTCGGCTCCTAGACGCGCATTTACAGGGCAGTATTGAGGCCTACGAGTACCAAAGCAAGAAAAGCGAGCTGATGACCGAGAAAGTGGCGCTCAAGCAAAAATTAGGCCAAATCAGCCGCCAGGGCGTGCGCTGGCTCGAACCGATGCGAAAATGGATACAAGAAGCCCACCAAGCCCACTTTATACTCCATCAAGAAAACTTACAGGCAAAAGCCGAGCTCATCAGAAAGATTGGCTCGAACCGCCTCTTGAATTCTGGGAATGCCGCCGTGGTTCGCGAAAAAGAATGGAAAATTTTCCCAGAAAATTCACGATTTACTGACTGGCGGGGGAAGAAGGAGTCGAACCCTCGTTAACGGTTTTGGAGACCGCTGTTCTACCACTGAACTATTCCCCCACAGAGGTGTATAGCAAATGGAGAATTACTTTCTATCCTAACCGACCATTTACTATACTCCCCTACTTCGTTTCTTTGTGTACCGTATGCTTACCGCACCAGGTGCAATGCTTCTTCAACTCTAAGCGACCCTTGAGAGTCTTCTTATTTTTTTTCGAGTGGTAGTTTACATGCTTGCAAACCGTGCACTCGAGGTTAATCAGGTTGTCTTGGGACATAGAGAATAATTTTAACCAAGTGAATAGAAAAATGAGTACTTATTCCCGAAAGTTCTTCAAAATCTTGCCGATGGAGCCGGAGAGAGGACTCGAACCTCCGACCTTCGCTTTCCCAGAACCATCGCAATTTCGCCATTGGAGCCGGTGGTCGGATTCGGACCGACGACCTACTGTTTACAAAACAGTTGCTCTACCACTGAGCTACACCGGCGAAATTGTGAGGGTTCTGGCCCCGCCTCATTAGTACCACGAAAAAGTTGCGGGACAAAAGCGTGCTCTTCCGGGGTGCTTCCGATGGTCGCACCCGTCCCGAGTACGGAACCCAGCTGCCCGCTCGCCATCGCTTGCGCTCAGGCGCTAGCGGGCGAGAGCTACTCCGGCAAGATTTTGAAGAACTACGAGGACCCCGCGTCTGCCTCCATAACTTATATATACCTTCCGCATTTTTACAGTAGCAACTTTTCAAAATGGAGCCGATGGCCGGAATTGAACCGGCGACCTACTCCTTACCATGGAGTTGCTCTACCAGCTGAGCTACATCGGCGTATAGATTGGAAAATAAGCTAACCTCTATGAACGGGATACCTTATAGGTCTTTCACGGCTTGTGCAAGTTCTTCGAGTTTCTGATTTTCGGGGTTTGCGGTTTGCAACTTCTGCAGGGTTTCTCTTGCCAGGTCCTTGCGCTTGTTCGCCAGGGCAAATTGCAAGAGCGCATCTAGGTATTTCGGGTTCGCGGGTTCAAGCTTCACCGCCTCTTGGTACGCGCGTTCAGCCTTTGCAAGGTTCCCTAAATTTTCTTCGGTAACGCCAAGTTCGTAGTGGGTGCCAGCGGTCATGGCATTCAAGCTTACGGATTTTAGGTAATCCGCTTCGGCTTCTACCAACTTGCCTTCCTGCCGGTCTATGCGTCCCAAACGGGTGTACGCTGCATCACTATCCTGTTGCAATTTGAGTACAAACCGCAGCGCTTCACGCGCATTGAGATAATCCTTACGGGCAGTGGCCACATCGGCCATACCCAGGTAGGCATCGATATTCTTTGGGTCAAGGCTTACCACATCGACATAGAGCTGCTCGGCACGGGGCCAATCTTCCGCGGTGACGGCGGCTTGTGCCTCGGCCAGAGCGGTCGCCACTTTGGCGCGCAACGCATCAGGATCGTCTATTGCCTGCTGCACCACAATTCTATGGCGATATTCCCTCTCGAGTTCAGTGAGCTTTTTTAAAAACCGCCGAGCCGTGGCGCTAACATTATGAAAAAAAACTTTCCCGCCTTTTACTACTGCCGCTTCAACCGTGCCGAGTTTCTGCTGCAAACGCTGGTCGAGAATCTGCTGCTTGCGCATTTGGTGCTGGTGCTTTGGAATAGCATCAATGCGGATGCTGGCCAGTTGCGGGAGTTTGCGCCACACGATAACCCCGCACGCAACAACGCTGGCGGCAAAGACTCCAAGCAAGATCCAGTCGTAGAGCATATTTAGACGGTGACGCGCACAAACTCCCGAACCTGGATATTCTCACCCAGCCGCTGAATTGCTTCGTGGACAACCGCCGCCACGGTCTTGCTATCGTCTTTAAAAAATTTCTGCTCCATAAGGCAGTGCTCCTGGGCGTACTTCTGCAGCTTGCCCTGGACAATAGTTTCGACCACCTTCACCGGCTTGCCGACGGTTTGCGTACGAGCAATTTCCTCTTCCTGGCTACGCACCTCTGCCGGGATATCCGCGAGCGTTAAATAGGTGGGGTTTGCGGCGGCAACATGCATGGCCAGGTCATGCGCCAGTGTCTGAAAATCTTCGGTTCGGGCTACAAAATCCGTTTCACAAGCCACCGACACCAACGTGACAAGCTTCTTGTTCGAATGCTCGTACACGCCGACAACCCCTTCATGGGTCGCTCGGCTGGCTTTCTTATCGGCGACCTTCTTCCCGGCTTTTCGCAACGCCGTAATGGCCACTTCAATATCCCCGCCATTTTCTTCCAGTGCGCGCTTGGCATCCATCATGCCTACGCCCGTGCGCTCACGAAGTGCCTGAATGTCTTGGACAGAAATGGTTGCCATATGGTGCGTTTACGCTGCGGGGGTTGCGGGGACGACCGCGGGGGCCACGGCCGGGGCAGTGACGGCTTGGCGTTTCTTCCCGGCCAAAATAGCTTCGGCAATGAAGCTGGTAATAAAATCAACGGACTTCGTTGCATCATCGTTGGCGGGGATCGGGTACTGCACCAGGTCTGGATTTGTATTGGAATCACAGAGTGCAACTATCGGGACTTTCATGGCGCGTGCTTCACGGATTGCGGTGCGTTCTTTTGCCGCATCAACGACGAAAAGGGCCTGGGGAATTTTATCCACCGACTCAATGCCGCCAATTTCGTTCTGGAGCTTAACGATTTCTTTCTGAATGCCGATCTGCTCTTTCTTGGTGTACCGATCGAGTAACCCGGCGGCTTGCTCGCTCTTAAGCCGGCGAAGCTTCTTAATGAGTTCGTGGATGGTGCTAAAGTTCGTGAGCGTGCCGCCAACCCAGCGCTCGGACATAAATGGCATGCCGCAGGCTTCGGCATGCTGGCGGACGATGGCCTTTACCTGGCGTTTCGTGCCAACAAAAAGTATAACCCCGCCGGCTTGCACCGTGGCTTCGACAAATTGCACAGCCAGCGCCAGCTTGTCCCGCGTGGCTTCCAAATTCAATATATGCACGCCGTTGCGGGACGTGAAGATAAAAGGCTTCATCTTCGGGTTCCACCGGGATTCCTGGTGGCCAAAGTGCACGCCCTTTTGGAGCATTTCAAGCAAAGAAATTTCACGCATACATGGTCCTTTCATTAAGTGCCGCTACGTCCTTATCCGTTACGCAGGGTGCTGCAGGGGCAGAACCAGGTTGCGTATCGTTTTCCCGCTGGAGCAGGAATGGGACGTATGTGAGGTAGAGAACCCGATGACTGTACCATGAGGAGAGTAATTGGGCAAGGGTGGGGTAACGTGCGGCGGGTATGGTTGAAGGTGAGGGATGCGCGTACTTGCACCACGAACCACGCGCCCATACTCGCCGCTACACCCTCACCACGCGCCCTTGACCTCACCTGCAAACATGGTATAGTTCCGGAACTATGAAAGCTTCGATCCACCCCACCTACTATCACGACGCTACCGTTACCTGCGGTTGCGGCAACCACTTCGTTACCGGCTCTACCCTAAAAGACATCCGCACGGAAGTCTGTTCAAATTGCCACCCGCTCTACACGGGCAAGCAAAAAGTTATGGACACGCAAGGCCGCGTGGACCGCTTCAAGCGCATCAAAGAGAAATCTAGCGCCAAGGTAACGGCGAAGCTTGGCACCAAGAAAGCGAAGAAAGACAAGAAGTAACGTCTGAACGTCCTCCGGGCCCGCCCGCCATGCAAGACGAGCTTGCGAGGCGTTGCGGGCGGGGGGAATTTTTCGTATGGATATTCAAATCCTGAAAGCAAAATTAGCGCAACTCGAAAGTCAACTGCAAACTGCCGCTGGCGTAGGTGACGCTGCCCAATTGCAAAAGCTCTCACGGGAACATAAGCAAATAGCCGGGCACCTTACCCTCATCCAGCAAAAAGTCGATCTTGATAAACAACTTGTCGAAGCCAAGGCCGCCCAACAGGATGAAGACCCAGACATGCTGCGCTTGGGCCAGGAAGAAGAAACGCGCGTGCGGGCGGAGCTGACGGATGTCGAAGCGCGACTCATGGATATTGAAAAGCCGCGCGACCCCATGGATTTTCGCGATGCGCTGGTTGAAATCCGCGCCGGCGCCGGCGGTGACGAGTCCGGGCTTTTTGCTGCCGAAATAGCCCGCATGTACACGCGCTACGCCGAGCGCCGCGGTTGGGTGGCGGTCATTGTAGAAGCCAGCCGCACGGGTATTGGCGGGTACAAAGAAGTCATTTTTGAAATCCACGGCGACGGCGCCTACGGCAGCCTGCGCAGCGAGTCCGGCGTCCACCGCGTGCAGCGCGTGCCGGAAACCGAAAAGAGCGGCCGCGTGCATACCTCCACCGCCACCGTGGCAGTCTTGCCGATTGTTGAAGAAACGGATATTACCATTAAACCCGAAGATATTAAACTGGAAGTGACCACGTCCTCCGGCCACGGCGGCCAGTCCGTCAACACAACGTATTCTGCCGTCCGCATGACCCACATCCCTTCAGGCATAATGGTAAAAATGCAGGACGAACGCTCGCAAAAGCAAAACCGGGAAAAGGCCATGGAAATCTTGCGTGCCCGCGTCTACGCTCTGGAACAGGAGAAGCGCCTGCAGAGCGCTTCGGAATTACGAAAAAGTCAAATAGGCACGGGTGACCGCAGCGAGAAAATCCGCACCTATAACTTCCCGCAAGATCGCATGACCGAGCATCGGCTCAAAGAAAACTACCACAACCTGTCCGCGATTATGGATGGCGATATCGAACCGCTTATTCAAGCACTTGCCAAAGCTCGCCGCGATGCCGCTGCGCAAGCGACAACCTAACCTAGCTGAACTGCTCCTAAAGGCAAGGCTCGACCCGCGCGAGGGCCGCGACCTTTTGGCTTTTGTGCTGCGGAAACCAACAGCGTACTTAGTGGCCCACCCCGAAGCGCGACTCTCCCCTGCCCAGCAAAAAAATTTCCAAACCCTGGCCGCCAAACGCCGCCGCGGCGTGCCGTTTGCGTACCTTACTGGCCGCCAAGGCTTTTACGGTCTGGATTTTTTCGTGTCCAAAGACGTGCTCATCCCCCGCCCCGAAACTGAACAGCTTATTGACTGGGTGCTGGCGAATGTTGATCGAAAAAAACCAATGAGCATTATTGATGTCGGTACTGGCTCTGGCTGCATTGCCGTGACGCTCGCAAAATACCTACCAGCAGCTACCATCATCGCTTCGGACGTGAGCGACAAAGCTCTCGCCATCGCTAAAAAAAATGCTCGTGTCCATAAAGTCTCAAACCGCATTACTTTCCGCCGCGGCTCACTTTTATCAGTCCTCAAACCCAGCGAACAGCCTGACCTGGTTGTGGCCAATCTCCCCTACCTCACCAAACCCCAGCTCAAAAATGTGCCACACGAACCCAAGCTGGCCCTGCACGGCGGCACGCGCGGACTGAAACTTATTGAAAAGTTGATTGTGCAGATTGCTGAACGAAATATCAAAAAGGCCATTCTCGAAATTGATCCCGCTCAAGAACGGTGGATCACTGGCGTTGATAACCGACTATCGAACTACCACTACGAATTTCTACCTGACTTAGTAGGCCGGACACGATTCACGGTAGTAGGGAAGAACTAAGTTTTTTACCCGGGGTCAACATAGCTGTGAGAACACTTTGACGTTACCGAAGCGCGCCTGTAGGATGAACCTGAAAATCGAACCTTACACTACACACTACGGAGGTAGTACATGACACTAGAACTGACTATCCGTCAGCTCGTAGCGGATAAACTCTGTGTCGACTTGGAAAAAGTGACGCTCGAAGCACGATTGGTCGAAGACCTCGGGGCAGATTCACTGGATGGCACCGAACTCATGATCGTACTCGAGGAAAAATTTGACCTCGTAATTCAAGACGGCGAGGCCAAAGCAATGAGAACTGTTGGCGACATAATCAAGTTCCTTCAATCGAAAGGGATTCCGGAATAGCAACAACCCGCCGCGTGGCACATACCGCGCGGTTCTTTTTTTGGAAATCAAGCCTTCCGCTCCGCCACCATAGGCGGCGGCGCGGCCACGCCGAGCTGGGAACGTTCCAATATTTCTTGCTCCACCTCGGCCCGTACTTTGCCGTACTGCTGGCGCGATTGCTGCACCAGCTGCTCGGCGAGGCCGGGCGTGGGCGAGGCTAAGGGCAGGGTTTGCATGGTAAACGGCTTCGAGGCGGTGTTATCGATGAGGAGTTTGACAATGGCCTCGTACTTCTCAATGTTCGTCACATCGTACTGGCTGAAGGTCGGGGCAAAGGCCTGGGCAAAAATTTCGGCGTCTTCCACGCCCACGCGGAAGGCGGCAATGGTGCCGACGTTGCCAAACACGGCATCGCGAATCTTCGTGTCCTGCTTCTCGACCAGCTGGCCCACATACTGGTGGGCAATAGTCAGGTTGAGTCGGTATTTTCGAGCTTCGGACAAAATCGTCGCCACGGAATCGGTGACGAAATTTTGAAACTCGTCCACATACAGGAAGAAGTCTTTACGCTGCTCTTGGGGCAAACTGGCCCGGCGCAAGGCCGCCATCTGGAGCTTGGCGACAATAATGAGGCCAAGCAAATTGGCGTTTACTTCGCCCGTCGCACCTTTGGCCAAATTGACGAGCAGAATTTTGCTGTCGTTCATTATCTGCTGGAAGTTGAAGCCGCTCTTGGACTGGCCAATGACGTTGCGCATCATGCTGTTTTCTACAAACCGCCCGACCTTGCTAATGAGGTAGCCCAGCATTTCGGACTTGTGGAAGTCGCTGGTCTTGGCCATTTCTTTTTCCCAGAAAGACCGGACAATAGGGTCGGTCACTTTTGCCACCTTAGCTTTCTGGAACGCCGGATCGGTGAACATGCGCGGAATTTCGACAATGGTCCCCGGATTTTCCCGGTCGGCCATGAGCGTGAGCATGACATTGCGCATGTTGTGCTCGAACATGGGGCCAATGACCTCGGGCGGGAAGAGCTTCATGAAAATGGCAATCATCTCTTGCACGGCAAAGTCCTGGGCGTCCGGCGTTTCGGCATCCAGCATGTTCAAACCCACCGGGAATTCGACGTCGGACGGATTGAAGTGGATGACATCTTTCCAGCGGTGCTCGGGTATGCGCGCCAAAATATCCATAATCAAATCGCCGTGCGGGTCCACCACGCAGACGCCGTCGCCGTTGCCAATATCCTGCAACGCCATGTTGGCAATGAGCACGGATTTACCGACACCGGATTTCCCGATGACGTAGACGTGCCGGCGGCGGTCTTCCCGGCCAATGCGAATCTGCGTATCGGCACCGCGGAAGTGGCTCACGCCCATGAGCACGCCCTGCCGAGGGGCGTTGAGCGGCGGCGGGGCGCTGCGGGACATAACCCAGGCAATATTCGGCGTTTCCGTGCTGGGCAAAGGCAAGTGCCACAAGCTGGCCACTTCTTCCACGCTCAATACCGAACTGCGGCTGCCGTCGAACGACCGGTAAATAAAGTCGTGCACCAGGCGATCTTTCTTGAACGGGTCTTTGCGCTCAAAACCGTTGCCCGTGTCAAACGCGTTGTACTGGCCAAAAGCATCCTGAATATTCTTGAGCCGAATGGCGGCCGCTTGCGGTGAATTACTCGAAACCACAAGGCGGACGTTCACATCTAAACCGGCCTTGCTATTCTTCTCTTGCACGCGCTCCACCATAGCTTCTTGCGCCGGATTCAATTGCTTTGGCATTTCGGGCATGGCATCTTTCTTCTTGGCGCTGCCAAAGAACATGCCAAAAATTTCCTTGGCTATATTCTTGGCCATGGAGTTGGAGACGGTACCGCCGCTGCGCAGGCTGCGTATGGTGCCAGTGGCCCGGCCATGCCACCGCGGGTTGGCGGATCGGCAAACATACTGGATAACCGCCCCTTCTTCGGGGTTGAGTTTAGACAGTGCATTGGTCAAGCCGGAGAGCGGATCCACATCCATGCGGCGGTAGGTAAGAATTGGCAGGACCGTGTTCTTCTTGAGCTTGAGGCTGGCCGCCACGACGTACGAGGTGGGGCGGAAGGGGTTGTACTCGGTGGTCGGCAGGATGTCAGCGGACGGGTATTGCGCGTGCAGCTGCTGCTCCATAAACTCGCGCATGGGCTCGGGCACGATAATGTAGAAGCGAATCTCACCACGGTCCGCCACAATCTCGAGCGTGAAATGATCATCACGGCCCTTACCAAGAGTATTGTACCAGCGCTGCGCCCGCATGTTACCCAGGAAAGAGAGGAACGATTCGCCCACGCTAATCTGCTCTTGCAGCTGCTGGATGCGCGAGGCCCCTTGGCCGCTTTCTTCTTCCTGCTGCTCTTTGGGCAGCATCACCTGCAAGCAGACGTGTCGCACGTCAGGAGCGCGCTTTTTTCGACGCAAAATGAAATAGAAGATGGTACCGAATGCGCCCAAGATAATAACTCCAACCACGATGAAAAAGGGAAGCGTACTTGCTTGCCCTCCACCCGTCATAGTAAGGAGAAGCGTTCCAGGAATGTCTGTAATGGTAAGTTGTAGAAGCATCCTAGGCTTTCAGCACAAGCTTTACGAGTTTCTCGGCCTTAATCTTCGCTTCCTGCTCGACGAAAAATTTGTTCACGCCGGGAATCGACGAAAGCCAGCGCCGAATAACATCGACGATCGCCGAAACTTTCACTTTTACCTGACGCAAAAGGCTATCCACTTCTTGGGCAGCCTGCTCCCCGGACACTTTGAACTTCTGCTGTTCGGCCGGCGGGAGGGAGGCAAAAATATCCTGCAAACCTTCGGCCAGTACCTGCTCTACCTGTTGCAGCTGCTGGTCTGGCGCGCTAATGGGTAGCGGCATGGCCGGCGCCGGTGCAATGCTGGGCGTTTCTTTCACCTGGACCGACACTTCGGGGTGCTGCTCGAAACGCGAACCGTGCTGCTCCAGTGCTTCCCGGACTTTCTCGGGTTTTACTTCGGGCGGCCGCTCGGGTGTTCGATCTATAACCTCAAAAATATCAACGGGTTCTTGTTCGGGTTTTGGAGCAGCAGGCGTTGGGGGCATGAAGGCAGTATACCACCGCAGGTGGTTTCCGTGTGCTAACATACGAAAATGGCGACCCCGAACATGCACCCACCCCTCCAGGTAATGAGCTCCAAAATACTCGCGGTTTTCATTCTCGTTACCGCGGCCGTCCTCATCCTGCTCCACCTGGCTCTGGCGATGGGCTGGGTTTGGGCCTTTGACGTCGATAGTTCGCGCCACACCTGGCAATTATTCATTATCCTGGGTGCATGTTTCCCAGCCACTTCGGCAATAGTATTCTGGAAAGAAACCCGTTTTACGAACAGCGTGTATGCGCTCTCGGCTATCTGGCTTGGGTACTCTCTCTACGTTGCTATGGCCGTGTGCCTGACGGTCATTGGCACGCTGGCGGCCGGTGCGCTGGGCTGGCAAACGAGTCCCCAACCGCTCATGGTTAGCTTGCTGGTTGGCGCTTCGGCATATTCGCTGTACGGCCTGTGGAACGCCTGGAACCCAATAGTGAAAAAAGTGACTGTGCGCATTTCAGGATTACCCCCAGCCTGGCAGAATAAACAGGTGGTCCAACTCTCCGACCTGCACCTGGGCCCCATCCACCGCCAGCGCTTTGCGAGCATGGTGGTAAAAAAAGCTAATGCACAACATCCGAGTGCGGTGTTTGTGACTGGCGATCTTTTTGATGGCGGCGGCTTGGAACTTGATAAACTCGCAGACCCGCTAAACCAGCTACAGAGCACGTACGGCACGTTTTACATTACCGGCAACCATGAAACCTATGTCGGCGTTGAAAAATCTCTGCAGGCGTTGGCAAATATACGTCTAAAAATCTTGCGCGACGAAAAAGTTGAGGTCGAAGGTTTGCAAATTCTCGGGATTGAGTATCCCCTCCCCAATCAGAAAAAAGACGTCGGGCCCGCCCTCGCCTTGCTCGATCGCAACCGGCCAAACATTGTGCTGTATCACGAACCAAAATTCATCAACGAGTTCCGCGCCGCGGGCGCGCACCTGGTGCTGTGCGGTCACACCCACGTGGGCCAAATGTGGCCGTTTGGCTACATCACGCGCAAGGTCTACCACGGCTACGACTACGGCTTGCACACCGAAGGCACGTTCAACCAGTACACCTCGTCGGGCGTGGGCACCTGGGGCCCACCTATGCGTACGGGTAACCGACCTGAAATTGTCGTGCTGATGCTCGAACGCGCTTCGTAAACCTAGTGCTAGACTACGGGTGGCGGTGGCGGATTTTGCTTCTGTATTTTTTCCTGCTTGCGCTGTACCCACAACGTGTGGAAGTACATGTACGAACCTGTAAGGACCATGATGACGAGCGTGATGGCAAAATACGTACTCACCTGGCCGTGCAGGTAACGGACCTTGCCCATATCCAGCCACGACGGCAACCACACGCTCCAACTGGGGTAGCGCAGGAAAAAACCCGTACCGGCCATGACCAACGTAAGGCCGAGGATGATGAGCACGAGGTACCGATGGAAACGTCGGCTAAGAATGTATAAACTAGTCATCTTCATTTTCTCTTTCTCCGCTCTGCGGGGTTAGCGTACTTGCATTACTATTTACCTGCGTAATTGTTTTTGTTGTCGTGGTGCTCCCTACTGTACCAATGCGCAAAGCGGCCAGGTCAGCAGAGGCCGAGCTCGAATGCGAGCCCGTCCCGCCCTGCGTGGCAAAGGCTGTGGTTGCATCTTTGCCGCAATACGGCGTAATGCGACTTGCGCCACCGGGGTGTTTGTTGAGGTAGCTGGTAACAGCATACACGCCCTTGCTCACAATAATCCAACAATCGGCTGGGCTGCTGTGCTTGGCAATCGTCTGCGCATCAAGGGTTATAGAGCTGGTGGCTGGCGGCGTGGGTACCACAGCCGTGTTGGTTATGACTGCCGTATTCGTATTTGCATTCGCGTTTGTCGGCGCAAGCGCAGACGTTGGGGCTTCACCCACGTACAATTTGACGAGTTCATTCTCGGCCACAAGGCTATGCGTCCCCGTACCGTCCTTGGTTTCAAAAGCAATGGTTGCATCTTTGCCGCAGTACGGGGTTATACGAAACGCCCCGCCTGGGTGTTGTGCTAAGTAGCTCGTCACGTTATATACCTTGGCACGAATAATGACCCAGCAATCCACATCGGTAGCGTGGGTAGCAATGTCGGCAATGCTCAACGCAGCCGTGGCATTCGTATTGCTCGCAATGGCGTCGGCAGCAATATTCGCGTTTCGCCGAGCAGGTTCAGCAATAAGCAACTCATACCGGGTGAGCACAAGCGCCACAAAACCTGCAATTGCCACCAGGCCAACCAGACCAATAACATTTTCGGTTTTCATATATCTACTACAAAATATAGCACGTTTTAAAAAACGGCTCACCGTTACTGGCCCACTCGATAAGGTTACGTACGGTGAGTAGCAATGATAAAGGCCACCCCGGTTGGGTACTGGCTCCGCTCCGCGTGAATGCTCCAGCCGTGCGACTCAACAATTTCTTTGACAATGGCCAGGCCCAAACCCAAGCCGCCCGTATCCCGGCTACGAGATTTTTCTAAACGGAAGAAACGTTCAAACACATCGCGCACGTGCTCGGCCGGAATGCCCACCCCATCATCTTCAACAATGAGGTTACCGTCCCGCCACACTACATCAACGCGGGTCCCCTTAGCATAGCGTGCGGCATTAACGAGCAAATTTTCCAGCACTCGTTCCAATAGTAGCGAATCGGCATCTAGCTTCTGGCCTGCGGGAATGCGTACGTGTGCCGTGAGCTTTGCGTTTTGTAAACTCTCAGTATGCGCAGCAACTACACGCTCGGCCAGTTCCTGTAGGTTTACGATATTTTTCACCACGGTCACGGCCCGACTGCGCAAACGCGTATACGCCTGTAGCTCTTCCACCATGTCGTGGAGACGTTCGAGCTGCACACGAAACCCATCCAGCCGCGTCGGGTCCATGGCAATGACGCCGTCACGCATGCCTTCTAACTGCACCAGCAAACTAGCAATGGGGGTCTTGAGTTCGTGCGAAACATCAGAAATCATGGTCTTGCGTAATTCATCTGCCCGCCGGAGCTCATCGGTGAGGGCGTTGAACTCGGTTACGAGTGCATTCACTTCGTCGGACGGCTCTTTGGCGAGGCGCTGGTGGTAGTCGCTCGCGCGGAGTTTCTGCATACCTTCCCCCACCTTACGCAGCGGCCGCGTAATGAGCAAAGCCACAAACGCACCAATGCCGGCCGCTCCCAGCACGCCCAGCGCGCCGATGAGCAGCAAGGATGCGCGGAAGCGATTACGGAATTCCTGTCGCGGTTCGTTGAGCCGGGCCATGGGCCAGGGTTCGCCAAACGGAGGAACGACGCCAAAGCGGCCGTTGTAAAACGTCACGGTGTCGGTGAAGGCGCGCTCGCCACGGCGCTCTACAACCAGGTACAGGCTAGTGAAAATGACAATGAGGAGGGCCGCAACGCTAAATCCCACGCGGAAGGCAATGGTTCGCGTAAAGGGTGGGAGGGTCATACGTTCGCTCGATAGCCTACGCCCACGACGGTCAGGATGTACTTGGGTTGAGCGGGATCGGTTTCAATGCGCCGGCGCAAACTCTTGATGTGCGCGTCAATCACCCGTTCGTCGGTTTCGCCCGCGGCGTCGCCGTTGCGGCTGGCTGCGAGCAGCTCCGTGCGAGAGAACACTTTGCCAGGCTGAGCAAAAAGCGTGCGGGCAATGCGGTACTGCGTGGCCGTGAGCGGGATGGTCTGGCCGCCACGGAGCAATGCCAACTGCTCGTCGTCGTAACGAATGGCGTGGCCACTTTTGGTGGCCGGCGTGGCGATCGCCCGGCGGAGCAAGGCTTGCACGTGGGCAACGAGGACTTTTGGCGAGTAAGGCTTTTTAATGTAGTCGTCCGCGCCCGTAGACAAACCCGTGAGTTCCTGGCCTTCTTCGGTGCGGGCCGTGGCCATGATAATTGGCACGTTGGATGTCGCGCGAATCTGCTTGCACACTTCCACCCCGTCCATATTGGGTAGGTTCAGGTCTAGCACCACCAAGTCCACGCCCTGCTTGGCTTTGAGCAGCGCCACGGGGCCACTCGCGGCTTCTTGCACGGTAAAACCCGCGCGCTCCAAGTAGCGTTTCACGACTTCGCGGATGCTGGCTTCGTCTTCGACGAGCAGGATGGTCATAAAGGTTACTCGCTCTTCATGGCTTGGACGGGGGAAACATTTGCGGCGCGCATGGCCGGCACGATGGCGACAATGAGCGTGGTGACGAACAGCAAACCCGTGAGTAGACCAAAGCGCTGCCAGTCCACACTCATAAAGCTCACGGTGCCAGTCCCCTGCACGACCGTGAACGTTTGCTGCACCGTACTGGCGACGAACCTATCAAACCAGAGCTGCGCGGCTTTGGCAAGGCCGAGGGTCATACCCACCCCGAGCACGGCACCCGCGACGTATGCAACGCCGGTATACAGCACCGCCTGGGAAAGGAAGAGCTGCTTGATGTTGGCCTTGGTGGCACCGAGCGCGCGGAATACGCCAATCTCCTTGCGGCTCTCGGCCACGAACTTGCCCATGGTAAAAATGATTACCAGCGCGGTAATAATAATGAAGCCGAACATGACCCCGGTCACGGTCCGCGATAAGGTGTTCTGCAGTGTGGCGTACACTTCCAGGTCATTCACGTCTTGGTAGGCGTAGCCCGCGGCATTCAACGCTTTTACCGCGGCAGCCCGATTTTCCGCAGCGTCAATTTGCACCAGCATGGTGTCGGACGAAACCGCGGCTTTGGTGAACACGTCTGCATCGGTAACCACGCCCTTCACCGTACCGGTGCTGCCCGTAAACCGTCGTGCAAAAGCGTCCGAACTACCCGTCTCGCGTTCCGTACTAATGACTAAACCTGGGATTGCGTAACTCGCACTCGCAGTCGCGCTGACAGCGCCGCCGCGGGTAGAACCAAAGAATGTGCGCACGCCCCCGCCCCACCCCCCGCCCCCCCCGCCACGCCACTCGCCCCCGTCGTAAGTCCT
>JBBTRU010000034.1:0-9969 GCA_038065015.1 Patescibacteria group bacterium
ATGTCTGATTATTGGATTATGGTAAACCATACGCCCACGGATGTTGTTAAAAAGGTGAAGATATTCCTAGAGTCAATGCAGAAGTCTAAATCAAGTGACTATCTCACAAGTCGTATTTCATTGCACGCAAGCAATCAAAGCGCGCAACTCATAAAGGTGCGGTATATATTTTTAGCAATACTGTTTTTTTACACAGTTTATTTCCTTCTACAGCGAACAGATTATGCCGATGGATACTTTGCCACTGCATTTGGAGTGGCCGGTGGTCTTTTTTTAATCTGGGGGATAGCAGCACTTATTAAAAGGAACCTTCTAAAATCAAAATTAAAGTAGGGGTTATTTATACTTTTGTGATTTGCCAAAAAGCCGTAAAATCAGTATATTTAGGCCATGATTGTTCGGATTGCTGACATTGCTGGTTTCGACGGCAAAGAAGTTACTATCCAGGGCTGGGCAGCGAATGTGCGCTCCAGCGGCAAGATTGCGTTCCTGCAATTGCGGGATGGTTCAGCAGGATTGTTGCAGGCCGTGGTGTCCCACGAGGCGGTTGGCGACACAGTTTTTGCGTCCGCAAAAGCCGTAACCATTGAGTCTTCGGTTATTGTGACGGGAGTGGTCAAAACCGAGCCGCGCTCGCCCGGCGGTTTTGAGCTGCAGGCCACCAACGTCGAGCTCATCCAAAAGGCGGAGGAATATCCCATTGGCAAGAAAGAGCACGGCCCGGAATTCCTGCACGATAACCGCCACCTCTGGATCCGCACGCCCAAGCAGGCAGCTATCCTGCGTGTCCGCGACACGGTCATCTGGGCATTGCGGGAATTCTTCCGGAATGAAGGCTTTGTGCTCACGGATACGCCAATTCTCACGCCGACCTCTTGCGAAGGCACAACCACGCTTTTCGAGACTGATTACTTTGGTCAGAAAGCCTACCTTTCGCAATCTGGTCAATTATATCTGGAAGCGTTAGCCTCGGCGCTCGGCAAAGTCTACGATTTCGGCCCCACCTTCCGCGCGGAAAAATCCAAGACTCGCCGCCACTTGACCGAATTCTGGATGCTGGACGCAGAAATGGCGTTTACGGATTTGGAACAGAGCATGGCCTTGCAGGAAAAAATGGTCATGCACGTCGTGCAGTCAGTCCTCAAAGAACGTCGCGCTGACCTCGCTATTTTGGAGCGCGACATTACTGCACTGGAAAAAGTTCAAACCCCGTTCGTTCGCATGACCTACGACGAAGCACTGACGAAGCTCAAAGAACTCGGCTCGGATATTGAGTGGGGGACAGACTTGGGCAACGACGATGAAACGATTTTGACCAAAGCTTTTGACCGGCCAATTTTCGTCACGCGCTATCCAGTTTCAATCAAGGCCTTTTATATGAAGCCCGACCCGAAGAATCCGAAGGTCGCGCTGTGCGCCGACTTGCTGGCGCCGGAAGGTATAGGCGAGATCATCGGCGGCTCACAACGCGTGGATGACTATGACTTCTTGGTGAAGCGTTTGGAAGAGCATAAGCTCAACCGTAAAGACTTTGAGTGGTACCTAGACTTGCGCAAGTACGGCAGCGTTACGCACAGCGGTTTCGGCATTGGCCTGGAACGCACCGTGGGCTGGATGTGCGGCTTAGCGCATGTGCGTGAAGCTATTCCTTTTCCACGTCTTATAAATAGGCTTACACCTTAAGTCGAATATTCTATGGATTACCCAAAGGGAATTCTAGGGATACCACTACTTTTTATAGTAATTGTAGGAGTTGTAATTATTTTTGGTGTCTTGTGGTGGTATGCCGGTAAGCAGCAGGATGAAGAGTTGGATAGTTTTTTTAATCAAAATACGAATGTTTCACTTAGCAAGCCTCACATAAGTTAACTTTCAAATAATGCAACGCACGCTCGCCATAGAAACCCCAAAGTTCGTCGGCCAGGAGGTGAAACTCCAGGGCTGGGTGCATAACCATCGCCGTTTAGGGAAAATGGTGTTTATTGATTTGCGCGACCGCACAGGACTCATTCAAGTACTTTTTATGAATGCACTGGCCGAACCGGCAAACCAGATCCGCCCGGAGTTTGTGGTGGAAATTACCGGCACCGTGGTGGAGCGCAAAGGCAAAGGTGCGAATCCAAATTTGCCAACCGGTGGCGTGGAAATCCACGCGAGCGCGCTCAACGTATTGAGTACAGCGGAAACCCCGCCGTTCGAAATAAATAACGAGGAGAAGGCATCAAATGCAGGAGAAGAGCTCCGTCTGGAGTACCGCTACCTCGATTTGCGCCGCCCAACCATGCGCCAGCGCCTAGTTCTCCGCGCTGATATCAATGCCAGCCTGCGTAACTTTTTACGCAGCCAGGAATTTGTCGAAGTGGAAACGCCAATACTTACCAAAGGCACACCGGAAGGCGCGCGCGAGTACATTGTGCCTAGCCGTAATTTTTCTGGAAAATTCTACGTACTGCCGCAAAGCCCGCAGCAATTCAAGCAGCTACTGATGGTGGGCGGGGTGGAACGCTACTTCCAAATTGCCCGTTGTTTCCGCGACGAAGACCAGCGTGGCGACCGCCAGCCCGAGTTCACGCAACTGGATATTGAAATGAGCTTTGTGGATGAAGAGGATTTACTCACCTTAGCTGAGAAAATGATTACCAATTTGGTGAAAGAAGTTGCGCCGGAGAAACACATTAGCCAAACGCCTTTCCCGCGGCTGACGTATGCGGAAGCCATGGCTACGTACAACACGGATAAGCCAGACTTGCGTAAGGACAAAAACGATCCGAACGAGTTAGCATTTTGCTTTGTGACCGACTTCCCGCTTTTTGAGAAGTCGGAAACGGAGAAGAAATTAGTCGCCACACACCATTTGTTTACGTCGCCCAAAGACCCGGAAGGCTTCTTGGCTGGCACGGTGAAGCCCGAAGCGGCTTTTGGGAAGCAGTATGATATTGCCCTGAACGGCTTTGAGATTGCGGGCGGTAGCATTCGTATTCATAACTCCGCCTTGCAGCAAAAAGTTTTTGACGTGCTGGGTATTCCTAAAGAAGAAGCCGACATGCGCTTTGGCCACCTGCTCAAAGCCTTCAGCTTTGGCGTGCCGCCGCACGGTGGCATTGCCTTTGGTTTGGACCGGCTTGTGGCCATCCTGGCGGGTGTTGAGAATATCCGCGAAGTCATTGCCATGCCGAAGACCGGTGATGCCCGCGACCCACTGATGGGTGCGCCGTCCGCTTTACCGAAGCAGCAACTCGACGACGCGCATATTCAGATAAAAAAAGAGTAGACCTGTATGACCGCGCTCTCCCCACTTCAAAAATTCCTGCTTAAGGAGTGCTTGGATAGCGCAGTGACCAAACGCAGTACCCTCAAAAAGTTTTATACCAAGCAAGCCAAAGTACCAAGTGTGGCTGACCAGCAAAACGCCATTACCAAATCGCTCGAGCGACTCATTGACCGAGGCTATATGACCGGGTTTGGCCGGCGCACGCCGCAAAAGTGGTTTATCGAAAGCGTGCGACTAACCCCGGCAGGGCGGCGGGCTGGCAAAAACCTTCTTGGCAAACAACAGCAAATTCCTTTTCGAAAATATTAACCCCATACCCTATGGCAATAGCCAAACCGTTAGAAAAGTACCTGAAAGCCGCAAAGGTGAAGTACAAAGTGATCCCGCATAAGACCGTATTCACGGTGTACGATTTGGCACAAACCTTGAAGTTGAAGATGGATCAGGTGGTAAAGTCGCTGCTGGTAAAAGTGGACCAGAAGTACATGTTGGTGGTGATGCCTGCGCACTACCGGCTCGACTTTGCCAAACTTAAGAAAGTGCTGAAGGCGAAGAAGGTGGATATTGCCAAAGAAAAAGACATGCAAACCAAGTTCAACGTGAAGCCCGGGGCCATGACGCCTTTTGGCCCGGTGCATAAGGTGGAAGTAGTAGCTGATAAATCTTTAGGCAAAATTAAAGAAGCCCTCTTTTCGGCTGGAAGTTTTACCGACAGCGTCAACATGAAGCTCAAAGACTACCTCAAGCTCGTGGAGCCAACCTTGGGCGACATTGGCAAAAAGTTCCCGATTAAGCTGCAGTGGCAGACGGTAAAGGCTAAATCCAAGAAAGCGCACAAGAAAGGGAAGGGCAAACCCCGAACCACTCGCGGCGCTCGGGTTCAGGGCAAGGCCAAAAAGTTTAAAACCAAGCGACGCAAATAAATGCACTCGGTAAAAGTCCACACGTTCGAAGGGCCGCTCGACCTCCTGCTCCAACTTATTGAGCAGGAAGAGCTGGATATTTCCCAGGTGGCGTTGGCGCACGTTACGGAGCAATACCTGCAAGCCCTGGAAAAATCCGACAACATTAGCGCCGAGGACCTCGCTGACTTTTTAGTTGTTGCGGCCAAACTCTTGCTCATCAAGTCCCGCATCCTGCTGCCCCAGCTGGCCGTGGAGGGGGCGGAAGAGGCGAGCGACCTGGAACGGCAGTTAAAGATATTTAAAGAGTATTTGGATGCCTCGCGCGGGATTGCAAAAATTATTCACAAACGCCGTTTTACCTTTGGTCGTGGCAAACCAGCCGTGATGATCGAGGAGAAATTTTCGCCGCCCGAGGGCTTGGAAATGGGCACCATGCGCGAACTCTTCCTGGCCGTGCTGCGGGATATTGAACCGGTCATTGCCTTGCCCAAAGCGGTTATTGAAAAAACCGTGAGCATCTCGGAAAAAATTGAAGCCATCCGGGCGCTCATCCTGGATAAAGCCCTTATTTCTTTTAAAAGCATTATGGAAGATGCGAAGACGAAAACTGACGTTATAGTTTCTTTCCTCGCGCTCTTGGAGCTGGTAAAGCAGCGCAGCATCGTGGTCAAGCAAGGGGCGCTGTTCACCGACATTGCCATCCACCGTCTCGATTCGCCATCCGAAACCTAACCTTCTATGCTCGAGCAGAAAATTGAAGCCCTCCTCTTCCTGGCCGGCCGGCCGCTCTCGGTAAAGAAACTGTGCGACCTCACCGACGCAAAAAAAGCCGACGTGGAAAAAGCGGCTGAAGCGCTGGTGACGCAGTACGAATCGCGGACCAGCGGCGTGCTCATCCAGAAAGCCAGCGACAGCTACCACATGGTCACGCACCCCGACGTGCGCAGCTTGGCGCAAGCTTATGCCAAGGAAGAAGTATCGGGAGAATTAACGAAACCCAGCTTGGAAGCGCTCACGATAATCGCGTACCGCGGCCCGGTGACGAAGGCCGAACTCGAGCAAATCCGTGGCGTGAATTGCAGTCTCATCCTGCGCAACCTGCTCATCCGTGGCCTCGTTGAAGCCAAGTACGACAAGCCGCGGGCGACGACGGTCTATGACGTGACGCACGACTTTGTCCGGTTCCTGGGCCTGGCCAAAGTGGATGAACTGCCGGATTATATAAAACTCCATGACCATGCGACGCTCGAAAAGCTCCTCAACCCCGATGCCCAAGCGCAACAAGAAAATCTCCCCGCGGTCTAGACGCGCCCACGTCTTGCTGACGCTCGCTACGTTCTTCGTGGGCGGCGTGGTTTCGGCGTGTGTAACCCTGGCCTACGTTTTCGTTGCCTATCCGAGTTTTCACGTTGTGCGTCCGTCGGTTGCTGGTGCATCGGCTGAACTGTGGGTGGCACCTGTTCGTCAGCCTGGCTCGGCCAGTGCCCCAACTGTGAGCGCGCCGGCCGGCCTGCTCATTGATGTGGAAACCGGCGCAATACTCTGGGAGCGAGCGGCCACCAATATGCGACCTTTGGCCAGCCTCACCAAACTCATTACCACGAGTGCGTACTTGGCCACGGCGCCAGCCCTGGATGCGCGCTTCAGTATTCCGGCAGACTTCCATACCAACGGCATTGCCGAGGTGGTTGAGCCGGGCACGGGCATTAGCAAACTCGACGTCAGCGCCGGCGAACGCGTGACCTACCGAGATCTCCTCGCCGCCAGCCTTATTGGCAGCGCGAACAACGCCAGTCTGGCGTTGGCACGTTCGGCAGGATTGACCGCCAACGAGCTACAGCAATTTGCCGTTGGGCACGGCGGCCGGACCGTGCAGGTGGTGGAAGCCTCGGGCCTGGAGCCGGGGAATGTTGGTTCCGCGCAAGATGTGGCTGTCCTCGCGCACGTGGCCTTTAGCAATCCAACCCTCCAGTCGCTGGCTGGGCAGGCCAGCTACCACGTTACCACCAGCGGCGGCCGGGGATTCACGGTGCGCACCACGAACGCGCTTATTGGCAAAGTAGGGTACAGCATAGTTGCCGGGAAGACGGGCTACCTGGATGAGGCCGGCTACAACCTGGTGGTGCAGGCGCGGCAGGCAGACCACGGCCTACTCTTGGTTTTGCTCGGTTCGCCAACCTCGGATGATCGTTTTGCCGATGCCGATGCCATGCTCCGTTGGGGTTTCGACGCCTTCGCCTGGCAGGTGGTGCGCGAAGGCAGTATGCTATCCCTATGAAACCCATCGTCATTGGCAACTGGAAAATGAACATGAATAGCAAAGAGGCTAAGGTGTTCATCGACACGTTGCTGCAAGACCCCAATATTCTCACTTCGGCCAGCGTTACTATTTGCCCGGCCGCGCCGGTGATCCCGGCTGTGGCCGAGGCCTTGCGCGGCACGCCCATTCGGTGGGGCGGCCAGAACGCCCACTGGGAAGAGCGCGGGGCATTCACCGGCGAAGCCTCCATGGATATGCTTGCCGACCTCGGTTGCAGTGTAGTGCTGTGCGGCCACTCGGAGCGGCGTCAGCACTTCCACGAAACCGACCAGGACATAGGCCGTAAGGTGCAGCAGGCCTTGGCGCATGGCATAACCCCCGTGCTCTGCGTGGGCGAAACCTATGAGCAGCGCCACCTGCAGCAGCACGAAGTGGTCGTGCTGGAACAAGTGCGCCATGGCGTCGAGTTGCTTTCGGCATTCCCCTCGCTCTCGCTCATCATTGCCTACGAACCCGTGTGGGCCATTGGGACGGGCCAAACTATTGAACCAAGCGATGCTTTTAACATGGCCCGCATTATTCGCAGTACCTTGCGCGAAGTGCTTCCAACCGGCGCGGATAGCATTCCGGTGCTGTACGGCGGCAGCACTACGCCCATGAATGTTGCCTCGTTCGTGGATAGCGATACGATAGCCGGGGTGCTCGTCGGCGGCTCCAGCCTCAACCCCGTCACTTTCCAGCAGCTTATTACCCAACTCATTTAACCCCTATGCTCACGCACATTAAAGAGCTCATTCACGATGCCATTGCCCACGATTACGCCGTGGGTGCGTTCAACGTGGAGAACGTCGAAACCACCTTGAGCGTTGTGCGCGCGGCCGTGCAAGAGCGGTCGCCCGTTATTTTGCAGGTGTCCGAGAATACCATTGGCTACGCTGGCCTCAAAGTTATTACTAGCATTGTGGAGCACGTGGCGCGGGACGAAGCCGGCAATATTCCCGTTGCCCTCCACCTCGACCATGGCAAGTCGTTCCGGTCCGTGGCTGCTTGCGTGCAAGCCGGTTTTTCTTCCATCATGATTGACGCTTCGGACATGCCAATCCAAGAGAATGTCATTCTCACCAAGCAGGCTGTGGACTACGCGCACCGCAAAGAAGTGTGGGTGCAGGGCGAGCTGGGCGTGGTGAAAGGGCTGGAAGAGGCCATGACCCTGGCCGAGCGCGAGCCGTTTATGACCAAGCCCGAAGAAGCCAAGAAGTTCGTAGCCGACACGGGCGTGGACACGCTGGCGGTTGCGGTTGGGAATGTCCATGGCGTTATAAAGCTGCGGAAGGGGGCCGTACACAATTTGGATATTGCCCGCTTGGATGACATTCGGAAAGTTTTGCCGCATACCCCGCTCGTGCTGCACGGTGCTTCGGGCGTGAGCGCGGCTTCGCTCAAAGAAGCTATCCAGCACGGCATCCGTGTGGTCAACATGAATACCGAACTTAAACTGGCTTTCGTGGATACGTTGCGCCAGACGTTGAAAAGCGATCCTGACGTTTTCGATCCTCGCCTGCTTTTCAAACCCAGCATGCTGGCCATCCAAGCACTGGTGGCAAGCAAATTTCGCGCGCTCGGCAGCACCGGCAAGGCCAACATTTAATTCACCCTTTTTACCCTACCCCTCGTATGCCCACTCGCGTTGCAATAAATGGTTTCGGTCGCATTGGCCGCATGGCTGTGCGAGCCGGCTGGAAGAACTCAAAGTTGCAGTTTGTTGCCGTCAATGATTTGAGTGATACCCCGACGAACGCGCACCTCTTGAAGTACGATACGGTGCACGGCAAGTTCGATGGTGACGTCCGGGTAAAAGGCGAGTCGATTTTGGTGGGTAAGCACACCATGCAGGTTTTTGCCGAAAAAGACCCGACCAAGCTCCCCTGGGCAAAATTGAAAGTTGACGTGGTCTTGGAATGCACCGGCCGATTTACCAAACGGGAAGAGGCCGCGTTGCATATAAAAGCCGGTGCAAAAAAGGTCATTATTTCCGCGCCGGCAGCGGATGTTGATGCGACAATTGTATTGGGTGTGAATGATGTAGTCCTCAAGAGTAAACCGCAAATAGTTTCTAATGCTTCTTGTACGACCAATTCCCTGTCGCCTGTGGCCATGGTCATGGAGCAGACTTTTGGCATCGAACGAGGCATGATGAATACCATCCATTCGTATACCAATGACCAACGAATTTTGGACTTGCCGCACAAAGATTTGCGTCGTGCCCGTGCCGCTGCTTTGAACATTATTCCCACTACAACGGGCGCAACCAAAGCCGTTGCAAAAACCCTGCCAAGTTTAGAGAACAAAATGGAAGGGGTGAGCATTCGCGTGCCTACACCCTGCGGGTCACTCACCGACTTTGTTTTTGTTGCCAAGCGTGCGCCAAAAGATGCTGCGGAAGTGAATATGGCCTTAAAAAAAGCTGCCGAGACAAAACTGAAGAACATTATGGAGTTCTCCATGGAGCCGCTGGTGTCGTCAGATATCGTGGACAACCCTCACTCCGCCATTGTTGATGGCTTATCGACCCAGGTAAATGGAAACTTAGTACGGGTCATGAACTGGTACGATAACGAATGGGGTTATAGCTGCCGGTTGGTGGAGTTGGCGGCGAAGTTGTAGATTCGCACCCGTTCGGTTCCTTTCGGGGTCCCCAAACATTTGGCGCGGACCGAACGGAGTGAGGGAGCACGAATGTTTGGGGCAAAGCGAGGCTGCTCGCTGAGGCCGAAGTGGGATGCGGCAAAGCCGCGTCACACGTAGGTCGACGCGAGCAACGAGCTGGTAGCGCCAAGGGGAATCGCCCTGCGGGCCGGGGTGCTCCGCATGCTCGCACCCGTTCGATTCCCCGATGCAAAAACGATCGATCGCCACTGCGTGACGCCCGCTCGTTTTGGTAGCGCCAAGGGGAATCGAACCCCTATTTCTTGGATGAGAACCAAGTGTCCTAACCGGTAGACGATGGCGCCATGCGGGAGCATGGTAGCGATTTTTTTTCGCTTGGTCAATGCAAAAGAAAACCCCCGAACTTTTTAGAACGGGGGTAAAATCCACTAGCCGTAGAGGCCCATCAAACCGTACAACGCGAGTCCTATACCGCCATAGAAAAACATAAGCTCAATGAGGAGTCCAATCGGCGCCAGCACATGCCGGCGGCGACGGGCGTGTCGGTGCGGACGTGCCAGGGCAAAGCCCATAAGCACCGCGCCAACCCCCATTGCTTCTAAACCCGTAGGTAACGTCATAGACGTGTCTTAACGGTGAAGAGGCGACCCCGAACCACTCGCTGCTGCGTCTTTGACGCAGGCTCGGGTTCAGGGAATATGGCCCGAGCGGTCGACGAAAGCGCCAGACCACTCGCGTTGTCAGGTTGGGAAGGTGCGGTATTTTTTGGGAGCCTTACAGTATAGGCAGGTGTGGCAGGATTGTCAATCCAGTGTACTGGACGGCCACATCGTGTGCAATCCCATGGTGGCTTCGGCGAAGGCGAG
>JBBTRU010000035.1:0-13893 GCA_038065015.1 Patescibacteria group bacterium
TTCGGGCCATGGTGCTCCGAAAGCCAACGCGTCTTTCGCCCGTACTCGAACGGAAAAACAACGATGAAGATCGTAACGGCCCGATACTCCCACGCGGTACCAACGTCGTAAGCCCGCGCACGCACGCCGCTACGTTGCTGCCAAAAGGGACGTTGCAAAGAATCCCATCGTTCATTTGGCAGCGCGGCCAGGCAGTGCTTCGGGCAACCCCGGCGCTGGTGCAACGGCTGCGCAGCATGACGCAGCGCCTCTCCCGCGCCCCACGAGAAATCCCGGCCATGGTTGAAGAGCGGGTCCAAAATATGCGCGGGTTGCCAGCGCGCAACCGAATGTACTTCTACGGCGCAGTCGCCCTGGCCGCACTCTTTGCCATCACCCTCATCGGCGTCGGCATCCAGCGAAACCGCAGCGCCGCCAATGCTGCGAGCCAAGCGGCAATAACCACCATTGAACAAAAAGTGGAACAAGCCGCCTCCAGTGTCATATACGGCGATGAGGAACGCGCCCGGACGCTCTTAAAAGAAGCGCAGGAGAGCATTGCCACGCTTCCGGACAAATCGAAAAATGACAAGGCGACGCGTACCCGCCTGACGTCGGCGGTGGACAGTGCGCAAGCGAGTATCCGGCACATTGTCAGCACCGCCCCGGTCACGCTTGCAACGCTTGCAGCCGAAACCCAGCCGGTGGGCTTGGTACTGCTCGGTACATCACTCTACACCGTGGATACAAAAACCAATGCGCTTGTTGGCATAAGCAAATCGGATGGTACCTCAAGCCCGGTGACGACCCTGCCGGGCGATCCAGGTGTGCAAGCCTTGACCACCTATGGCAGCGGCACGCTTATGGCGCTCGCGGCGAACCTCGATATCATTGAGCAGCGTCCGGCGGTAAAAACGGGCACCCGGTCATCACTCACCACCCCCAACACCAGTGCGAATCTCGTGAGCCTGGCAAGCTACAATAGCGGGGTGTACACCGTGGATGTCGCGGGGAGCACTATTTTGCGAGCAACGAAGCGGGGTACGGGTTTCCAAGCAGTCACTTGGCTGAAGCAAACCGTAGCCTTGAGTAACGCGGTAGACCTTAGCGTTGATGGCTCTATCTACGTGGCCACCAGTGATGGCAACGTGCAGAAGTTCACCCAAGGGCGTCGTGACCAATTTGTCCTCTCCCCCATTGATCCCGTGCTGCAGAGTGCGACAAAAATTGCCGCGGACGTAAACCTGCAGCAACTCTACATTCTTGACACCGGCAGCCAGCGCATTGCCGTATTCACCAAGGGCGGAAAATTCATCAACCAGTACGTGCACGACAGTTTGCAAAATGTTACGGCCTTTGCCGTTGATGAACGCACGCAAAAAATCTACCTGCTCATCGGCAATACCGTTCAAACGCTGACGCTCGAAAAAACGAAATAGGGCGGTTAGCGGGGTAAGGGCAGATCCACGCCCACGGTCTTCCGGAACCCAATACGGTCCGGAGCGTGCTGGTGGTCCAATCGCAACAGTTCCCCTTGCACAATAGTCTCCTCGCCATACTTGTTGTTCAGGGCATCCATGGCTCGCGCCAATGCGGATGACTTTGGCTTGCCAAAGAGTGAGAGCTGATGGGTCATGGGCCGCAAGCGGAACAAACCCACTGCGTAGTAGGTCGGTCGAGCCATCCTGACGCCAGCTTCCAGCATGGCCCACACGGCACGGAACATTGCCGGTGTGCTGGATATGCCACCGCCGAGTTTCCTGCTCCCGCCAATGCCGCCCCGCTGCTCCAAATTGGCGTGCGCGTACACACCGTGGGCTTCCAACCCCAAATCCCGCAAACGTCGGCCCGCTCGCTCGCACAGCCGCGCCACGAGGCCTTTATGGAATCGCACGTCGCGCGTACGGACGCGCAGCACATGGCTATGGCCAATGGATTTTGGCAGGCGAGGCTTTTCCAAGCCGCCGAGCTCCACGCCGTTGACATTGGCCCACAGTTCGTACCCGCGCATGCCCAGGCTCTCCAGCAGGTTCACGGGCGACGCCTGCATGAGCTGGTCCAGGGTAAAAATACCCAGGGCATTCAGGCGCGCAGCCGTAGCTTCCGCTATGCCCCAAGCTTCTTGCACATCACGGCCCTGCAGGTAGGCGGCAATGTTCCCGCGGTGCAGCATAACCAGCCCGCCCTTGGGTGCCGTGTCGCCGCCAAACTTTGCCAGCCAGCGGGTGCTGGCTACGCCCATGGAGCAGGTCAGCCACTCGCCCACTTCATAAATAATACGCTGTTTGATTTCGTAGCCCAGCTGCGCGGCGGCTTCCAGCGATGGTACTAAACCGGTGAGGTCAAGAAATGCTTCGTCAATGGAGTAGGCTTCCATGGCTTCGCTGTACTCCGTGAGAATCTGGAAAATCTTTTTCGTGGTACTGCGGTACTTCGCTGGGTCAACCTCCACGAAAGTAATGTGCGGACACAACCGCCGGGCTTCGTCTGCGCGAATGCCCGTCTTCACCCCAAATGCTTTGGCCTCTTTCGAGGAAGCAAGCGCGCAGCCGTGACTCGTCATCGTTGCCAGCACCGCCACCGGCTTGCCGCGTAAAAATGGATTCGCCTGTTGCTCCACAGACGCAAAGTAGGAGTTCATATCTAAATGGAGAATGACACGTTGCATGGGGAGTGCTAAACTACACAGCAAGACTTGTTCCTTACGTACGTAGTGTGAGTGGGATCACTAGGTACCTTCGAGCGCCCGTACATCGGGTAGCAGCCTGGATTCATTACGGATCCAGGCTTATTTTTTTACTGCCCTTGCACTTCTTCCAGTATCCACTCCAAATTCTCGGGGTTGTACGAAAGCACGTAGGTATTTGCTAAATCAGATACGGCAAAGCACCAATCGTAGGTTTTCCCCCGCCGCCGCTGGTACACCAAATTGACGCTGGCCACGTCGTAGCGCTTGCCACCCCACACAAAGGCCTTGGGGTGGACCTTCGCCCCGTTAAAGTCCACATAGACCCGCACCTTCTCGTGGGGTTGTTCATGGAAAATAAGCATATGCGTACCCTATAGTATAACCGAATAATAACCGAAACGCAAGGGTACTTGCGTTTCGCCCCGAGCTCCAGCGAGGGGCCTTCCCAAGGTCAACCTGCTAAAAAACCCACCTGTTTCGAGGTGGGTTTTTCTTGTATTACTTCAGTGTTACCGTTGCGCCGGCTTCCTCGAGCTTCTTCTTGAGCTCTTCCGCTTCTTCTTTGGTCGCATTGGCTTTGACGACCTTGGGGGCAGCATCAGCCAGGTCCTTGGCTTCTTTCAAACCTTGGCCAGTGGCTTCCCGCAGCACCTTGATAACCGCGATCTTGCTCCCACCGGCGCTGGTAAGCTCCACATTGAACGTGGACTTCTCTTCGGCTTCGGCCCCGGCGGCTGCGCCAGCACCCGGCATCGCACCCATCATCATGGGGGCGGCGGCGGAAACGCCGAACTTCTCTTCGAGCACCTTCACAAGCTCCGAGAGGTCCAGCACGGAGAGCTTCTCGATCTGCTCTACCAAGGCCTTGAACTTCTCTGGCACTTCGACGACTGTCTTTTCATCGGACATACGGGTATGGGTTAATGAGTGAATGAATGAGAGGAGTTAGGCGGCTTTTTCGGCTTTGGCCTTGAGCACCTGGATAAATCCGCGCATGGGGCCAGCCAACACGTTTGCAAAATTGGTGAGGGGCGCCTTGATGGTCCACACCAGCTTGGCAATGAGTTCTTGCTTGCTTGGGAGTTTCGCTAAGCTGGTTACCTGCGCGGCCGTCATCCAGCTACCATTGAGTAGACCCGCGACGAACTTGAGATTCTTGTTTGTCTTGGCAAAAGCATGGAGGATGCTGGCGGGTTGTACTTCATCTTCCACCCCGAAGGCCACACCGACGTTACCTCGGAATGCGGCGAGTGGCGTAGCGTCTAACTTTTGCGCTTCGAGTGCTTTCTTAAGAATAGTTTTCTTCACGCCAATAAACGTGACATTTGCCGTACGCAAACTCTTGCGCAGCAGGGTAATTTCCTTCACGGTAATGCCATCAACTGCGGTAAAGACGGCGACTTTCATGCCGCCCAGATTATCCTGGAACTGCTTGAGGCTGGCGGCTTTTTGCTGACGGGATTTTGCCATAGGGGTAAATTAAAATGTCTGGGGTTGAAAACCACAGACGTTCTATCCAGCCAACCCTAGGGGGGTGGCTCGGGGCATGTCCTGCGTAGGATTTCCGCCCCTTTTCTCTGGGGCTACCGTACGGTCTGTGGCTGCCGTGGGTGCAGGATACCCTAGGCAGTTTGCCGCGTCAAGGCCTTAGGCGTGCGTAATGACTGTCCCTTTTGCCGGCTGACCCAGCAAAAGCTTTCGAAGGTTGGCGAGATCGGATCCGCGGGTGATGATGACCTTCATCCCCCACCGGGCTGCCCACTTGCTGGCCACCGGATCAAAGGGGACATGCGCACCCGGATCCCAGCGTGTACCAACGAGTTTCAACAGAGTCGGCCAGTGCATTTTTTTTATCGGCGTGGCGTTTTTGTGTTTCCGTGGGTCAGCATCGTAGACCCAGTCGATATTCGAAAGGTTCAGTATGGTATTTGCCCCATAGGCCTTGGCGAGCAAAACCGCATCGTAATCTGTGGACGATCCTGGTTTAAAACCAGCCGCAACAATAATGGCCGAGCGTATTTTGGAGTTTATTTTTTTGCGGTCGGTAATAATCTGCGGGTAAGCTTGCTTTCGAAAAATCGTTCGCAATAAATGGGCATTGAGGCGGGTGGCATGGATACCCAACCAGTCGAGGTCTTCGGATGTGAGCTTGGTTATTTCCCGGGCCGCACGCTGGTAGCGACGGCATATTCGACCGCCGCCCACAATGAGAATGAAACGTTGCCCGCGCCGCAGTTGTTGGGTGATAAGTTTTTTAAACGCTTTCAGGAAACGGACGTTAACCTCCTCGGGCACGACTAAAGACCCGCCCAGCGAAATAACAATGGGTGGGAGGGGTTTGCGCATGGTTATTGCAGGTATGCCCGTTTGTTGGCCAGGTGCTCTTCGTACGTCTTGCTAAAGACCGTCGTGCCGTCGGGTTTGGTGAGGAAGTACAGGTACGCCGACCCTTGCGGGTTTGCCGTGGCACGGATTGCAGAAAAACTGGGGTTCCCAATGGGTCCGGGTGGCAAATCTTTGTGCTTGTACGTGTTGTACGGTGAATCTGCGGCAAGGTCCACATTCGTCGGTTGCAGAGCTTGCTTACCGGTAACGTAATTCACCGTGGCATCGGACTGCAGGGCTATGCCCAAACGCATGCGCTCCAAAAAAATGCCCGCTGCAAGTTTGCGATCCACATCCGTGCGCACTTCCTGGTCAACAATACTGGCCAGAGTAATGACGTCAAAAATCGTTCGGCCTTGACGCCGAATATCGGCGAGAATTGTGGTGGAGACTTTCGCTTCGAAATTATCCAAAAACTTCTGCACGACGTGCGCGGCAGTAGCGTCGGTAAAGAAGCGGTAGGTGTCGGGGAAGAGATACCCTTCGAGATTCGCGGTCGCGGGCTTATCTCGCAAAAAGTCGTAGGTGCGGCCCGGGGCAACGGTCCGAGAATCCGTGGTGCGGACTGCAGCCAAGAAATCCGCTGCCGGCAGCACATCGGCGCGTTCGAGGAGTGCAGCAATTTCTGTCGCCGTGGCCGATTCGGGCACGCGTACCGTTACCTCTTCCGAAGCCGGCGTGGTGGTAAGTTGGTTGACGACTGCCCGGATGCTCGCTCCAGGCGGAATAGTAAAATCTCCGACCAAAAAATTGCTGCGCGCGCCTTCAAAAAATACATGGGCCTTAAAAATAATGTCCGACTGGATGATACTGCGCTCGACCAAATGTTCGGCAATAGCCGAGACGCCTTCACCGGACGCAATGCTAAATGTGGTTGGGGCTGTGCTCGGCCCAGGCGCATCGACCAGGCGAATAAAACCTATAACCCCGAGGGCGAGGACGATGAGCAGGCTGTACGAGAGGTGAAAAATAATTCTTTTGGCGGTCACAAGAGTTTTTTAAGCTTGCGAGCTTTGAGTTCATCAACCAGCGCTTTCACATCCTGCGCACGATCAGCCGGGCAGACGAGCAAGGCATCGTCCATATCCACAATGATGAGATCCTGCACCCCGGCGGTGGCAATAATGCGTTTGGTGTAGCTGTAAATGAGCGAATTATGCGCCGTACCTATGTGGTTGCCGCGAATGACGTTAACGCGTTTGCCGCCTTGCAGCACGTCCCGCACGGTGCGCCAGTGGCCGACATCGGCCCAACCGAAATCAACGGGGAGCACGTACATGTGCTGGAGTTTTTCAATAATGCCGTAATCAATAGAAATTGCCTTCATTTTTGGAAACTCTCGTTTTATTGTGGCCGCCTGGCTCGGTGTGCCGAGCGCCTTCTGGATGCGCATGAGAATGGCGTAGTGCCTGGGCAAGTGTTTTTGGAAAAGGTCGAGCAGGGTTTGCGCGCGCCATACGAACATTGCCGGATTCCAGAGATACTCCCACTGCTTCAGGTATTGCTTCGCCGTTTCCAAATCTGGCTTTTCGACAAAGCGGTCAACATGAAAAATCTCCTGCTTGCCAATGCGCATGGCCGAACGACCCATTTTAATGTACCCGTAGCCGGTCTCCGGGTACGTGGGGTTGATGCCGAGCAAGGCAACCGCGTGTGGGTGTTTGCGTACCACCTTTTCAGCCGCTTTGAGCGCCGCGTGGTAGGCGGTTTCGTTTTCAATATAGTGGTCCACATTTGCGGTAACGAAAATAGCCTCGGGGTTGCGCTTAGCGAGCAACGCTGCCGCGAGGCCGATGGCCGGGGCAGTATCACGCTTGGCGGGCTCGACAATGTAATGGTCGTCGGCTACTGCCGGAAGCTGCCGGGCAATCATTTTTTTCTGCACCGCGTTCGTCGACACAAAAACGCTGTTCGGCCGAAAACCCTTGCGCACGCGCTGGTAGGTTTTCTGCAGCAACGTGTGCTTGCCGAGGAAAGGTTGAAACTGCTTAGGGTTGCCGGTGCGGGAAACGGGCCAGAGCCGTGTGCCGCCGCCGCCGGCGAGAATGACGACATCCATATGCGTTAGCCGTGATGGTCGTGCGTGACGAGGGGAACGAACTGGAAGCCGGGATGGTGCTCTTCCCGCAGCGGGCCGTCTTCGGGCTTTTCGACGAGCACCAGGTCTTGCAAATCTCCGCCAATAGGCATGACGAGCCGGCCACCGCGCACCAACTGCGCGGTGAGCGCCGAGGGTACGCTCGGCGCGGCGGCGGACACGATAATCCGATTGTAGGGTGCATGGCGTGGCAACCCTTGCCAGCCGTTCCCCCACCGCGCGTCTATGTTTTTAAAATGGTACGCCTGTAAGTGGTCTTTGGTTAAATCCACCAGTTCGGGAATAACGTCAATGGCATACACAATGCCCGTGCTGCCGACGAGCACCGCCAAGAGCCCGGTCAACCAGCCCGAACCGCACCCAACCTCCAGCACCCGGTCGCCGGGTTGCACCTGTAGTAATTCCAGCATGATGGCAACCGTGGTCGGTTGAGAAATAGTTTGATTGTAGCCAATGGGCAAGGGCGCATCCTCAAAGGCATTCGGCTGCAATTCTTCGTGCACAAAATCGCTGCGCCGCACCTTGTTGAAGGCGGCAATAACCGGGTCCGTGTGCAGCACGCCCTGACCAATGAGTTCACGAACAAGCTTCTCTTGCATAGCGGTAGTATACCATCTCGCTGAACGAACCCGAATCCAAGGGGTCAAGCGAGGCTTCGTGGGAACGGTGCGGCGGGATACACGAATGCGCGTCACGCGGAACTGTGACCGCGAAACGAGATGGTTCCGATTACTGGACGACGTTAGAACCGTAGCGTTGAGCGGAAAGTCCAACTTCTGCTTCCAAACGGTAGCATTGTAAATTGCCCCACCCCGCTACTCACCATAGTTTACAGGTTTTCTTTCGAATAGAAAAACGCCCCACGGAATGTGTCCGTAGGGCGTGTTGATTGTTAGTTGGTTTCTACTTCAGCAAGAGCATCTTCTTCGTTTCCGTGGCTTCTTCCGTTTGGATTCGGTAGAAGTACACACCGGAGGAAAAGGGGTTCGCATCCCATGTTGCGGTATGCTCACCCGCTGCCTGCTGCTCGTCCACGAGTGTCGTTACACGTTGACCTAGCACGTTGTAGATGTCTAGGGTCACGTGCGTCGCACTCGGGAGGCTGTAGGCAATCGTCGTTGCCGGGTTGAACGGGTTGGGGTAGTTCTGGTTCAGGGCGAACACCGTTGGGAGCGTGGTCTGCGCGACTTTCCCTAGGTGTGCGCCGGTCTGGCTGTTCCAAATCTCCGTGTTGTCGTTTAGGTAAACGTAAGTGACGTTCGTCCCATAGTTGATGGTCATGTACCCGTACTGGAACTGCTGCCGGTTCCCAGAGAAAGCCTCGGTGGGCGAGCCAATCCGCGTGGAGAGGCGCACGCCACTGCCGTCGAGGCCCATCGTGTAGGCGTAGAGGAAGCTGCCGGAGACTCCGTACGCTTCACTCGGACCGTTCGGGTTGTACACAAGCATAATAGGACCGTAGGTACCACCATCATAAGGTTGGATGAAGTACCCTGTACCGTCCCAGTTCGTGTTGACTAGCTGCGTGGCGTGGCCGAGGCCAGCGGCAGCACCGTAGCGGTCGTAACAGTCAGTGATGATGTACGACCACACGTTATTCCAGCCGTTTATCGTCCAGCCAGGGGTGAACGCAGTGATGTGGTCGTAGCAGTAAATCACCCCATTGATGATGTACCCACGCTGGAAGTCCTGGCGACCGTAGTTCTCGCTTGGGGTAGGCCGGTACAGGTTGGTAATGGGCATGCCGAGGCAGGAGTACGATCCGCCTTGGCCGGTGACTTGGGTGCCAGCCGGATTTGGGCAGTTGCCACAGTTTAGCCCCATGCCTTTCCAGTTGTCCCACGGCCACCAGCCGACGTAGAAGGACTGCCGGGCAGCCCCGTACACGTCGTGGACGACCGCTCCTGGCTGCCCCGTGGCAGTTGCGACGTAGCAGTTTTGGGAGGTATTGTCTCCCTGGTACGCCGGGGTAGAGGGGTAGTCGTACCACCAGTACGTGACGTTGAACCCGCCGCTCACTTGCTGCGGGGTCTGCCAGAAGCCGTACGGGTTCTTGTTGTTCAACGGCGCGGTCATCCGACTACTTATCATCGCGGCAATGTCCCCAGCAGGCGCGGGGCCGGTCATGTAGGTGAGCGGGGTCGAGCTACCACCCGAACCGCTAACGTAGTTCGTCCACACCTGCTGGTTACTCGCGTTGTACACGCGGATAACGCCATTCGCCTCCTCCACCATGCGACCGGTCTTGAAATACTGGGTACTCCCTTCCCGGTCTCGCGTCGGCTGGCCGATGGTCTGCCAGGCACTCGGGTACTCAGTGAAGTACACAGTGTAGAAGTTACCCGCCAGGTAGTACGCCTCATTTGTCGCGAGCGGGTTATCCGCGGCGTTGTTCGGGTCGTACATGATGCACTTCCCAGCGCTGAAGTTCTGCCGACGGAAGTTGTTCCACGAGTAGACTACGCCGGTTGCTTCGCCGAGGGTGTTTCGCGCACCGTTGCGCTCGTATGCGCGAGCGAAAAGGTACGAGTACTGGTTGTTCCAACCGGACGAAGTCCAACCGGGGGCATCGTTCGGATAGCTATTCACCGATACGGTGCTGCCGTTGTAGTACAGGTAGCCCTTCTGGAAGTCCTGCCGTGCACCAGATCCATTGGCATACTCATTGGTGATGGGCATGCCGAGGGATGACTGCGGTCCAGCTGGGCTCAACTGCGACCACCCGTTTCCTTGGCCGTTATTCCAGAAGCCGGTACGGACGGTGTACGCTTTCCGTGCACCGCCGAGGCCGTCATACACGATGGCACAACTGCCATACGTGCCACCGGTATACGCCTGCTTGTAACAACGACGGGCACAGTTACTGCCGTCATACCGATTGCCTGCATCCCAGCCGTACCACCAGACAACGGCGCCATTTTTATTTCCAATTGCACCGCCTTGTGCAGATTGTTCGAGGTCAATGGTCCTGGAGTTTTGGGAGGTGTACGTATTGGGAAAGGTAGGCACGCCTGCATCAGCAAATGATGCTGAAACCGACTGTGCATCTGGAGTGGAACCAGATTGTACCTGATAGTGCAGGTGCGCCGAGTAATTACCGTCACCCTTTCCGATAGCACCAATGACTTGTCCACTTTTTACGTTTTCGCCAACTTTTACAAAGATTTGTTCAAGGTGCCCGTAGAGTCCTTGATGGTTAGATGCGTCGTTATCGTAATCAATTACTACGCAGTTACCCCACCCATCGACACCCGGGCTATAGTTCTGAGCATAAACTACTCGACCGTCTGCACACGCGACGACTGGGTAACCTAGGTCAGCATCTCCTCCAAAGCCGTTCAGGTTAAAATCCCAGGCAAGGTTATAAGTGACGTTAGGACAATGTGTGGGCGCACATTCGTTGTAGTGCTGGTCGCACTTAAGCACCTGGTCATCTACTACAGGGAGTTTAAGTGATGGGTAGCCCATTGCGACTGTGTACAAACACAGTACAATAAGCGCGGTCGTTAACACGAGTGTTCTCATAGAACACTCCTTTCTTTTGTTTAAGGGTTTCTGTAGTTAAGCTAAGATTAAATTGTCAATGAAAGATACTTTTAGTTAAACTTGAGGGTATCCACCATCGTACTCCCTATTTTTTCAACATCGCTTCTCCCTGAGTGGAATACGTAAATTAGAGTCACCTGTTCTTCAGTAGGTGCAATGACAGCATAGCCACGACTTCCGCTATTCACAGTAAAACTCGTGGCCTGTCTGCTATCGATAGACAGTTGCTCATAGCTTTGAGAGGACTTATCCTGCAGATACGCTTGAGTCCACTGCTCGATATTTTTAGCTTCTGATGCCAGCTTTTGAATATCAATGTAAGGCACACCAACTTCCGCATTGACAAAGGCTGAATCAACAAATTGCACTACCCATTGCCCTTCCGATGATGTACGTTCCTTCGCTTGATAGTTTTGAGGGTACTTGACGGTGATGTACTGTTGATTATTTGTGAATGTTGCCCATCCACTCGTGTCAACCGCTACATTGCTATTATTGGTCTGGGTATTTTTGTTCACTGTGGCATTGCCATTCGCAATAGTGTTAGCGTTCGTTATAGGTTCTTGCCTGGTTATTGCGTAAATTGTCCCTGCAATGACTACCACAAGAACGACCACCAAAATAGCCCAGTTTAGGGTGCTATTTGGCTTCTTGGGGGTTGGCTGGGTTGTTGGAGCAATATCCATAGGTTTCTTGGTTAATGGTAAAGGTGCTTCCAGCCTCGCGCGTTTCATGTAACAAGTCAAGTGATTCTAACCCAATGAAGCTCTTCCTCGGGAAGGCTAATATTTATTGAAAAATTGTTTGGTTCCGGGACTTGGATTCGCCCCTGCGGGGCCGGCCTGCTCCCGATGGGTCGCAGGCTTCGAATCCTCACCCACAGTACGGAAGAGGAAAACATCTAATATTTTTAGATGTTTTCCTCTTGGTTCCGGGACTTGGATTCGAACCAAGATACTGGGCTTCAAAGGCCCATGTCCTACCTTTAGACGATCCCGGAGTATGTCCCCTACCCTAGCCCGAAAACTTTACACCTTCAAGTACCGACGGGTGGCAATGGTCGAGCTGAATGTACTCAAGAGCAATGCCCCCAAGAATTGCCAGCCCACGATAGTCCAGAGGTTCTGTTGCAAAACCGTACCCAAATTTACCGTGGTGTCTTTAAAGAAAAATTTGTGCAACGTTGGTGTCGCACCCTGCCAGAGCAGGACAAGGAGGGTAATAGCCAAGCCGGCACCGATGACGCTATAGAGCACGCTTTCGATGATAAAGGGCGAACGAATGAAGGCATTCGAAGCGCCCACGAGACGCATGATGCCAATTTCCTCCCGGTGGGTGTAGATGGCAATGCGAATGGTATTGAATACCACAATGAGCGAGAGGAAGGCAAAGACACTGCTCACCAGAAAGCCGATATCCCGAACCCGATCCGTAAGCGTCGTGAGCTTCTCAATGACCAGTTGACTGTCTTTAAAATCCCGCTTGCTATCGGCAACGAACTTGGCATTTTCATCCAAATCTACGAAAGCGAGAATACTGTCATAGTCCGCAATCCGCTTTGCCTTGAGGGTGACACTCGCCGGCAGCGGATTGTCCGTAAGTTCTGCCAAAAGATTCTGGATATTCGCGTCGTTCGCATGGTTGCGTTTGAATGCTTCGAGCGCATCGGTTTTGCTCAAATACGCCACACTTGCCACGAGCGGTTGGTTTTGCAAACGTTCCACAAACGTAGCGATGTCTGCTTCGGATGCACTCGGCACCAGTTCGAGCGTTACATCGACGCGCTGCTCTACCGTGGCTAAGGCGCGATGCCCGAGGACGTTGAGCGCGGCCACGAGGCTCACCGAAAAAACTGCAACCGCAATAATGATAATCGTCACTATCGAAAGCCAAAGGTTCCGCCGAAAATTCTGGAGGGCAAAGCGGATGGCACGTGTCGTTTGGAGCAGGATCATAGGCGGTATTTCCCGGTTGCTTGGTCAGAAACCAAATGGCCCCGATCCAGGGTAATGACGCGCTTGCGCAAACTATTCACAATTTCTCGGTTATGCGTAACGAGCACGACCGTGGTACCAAAGGAATTTATTTTCAGGAGGAGTTCGATAATCTCGTTGGCATTAATCGCGTCTAAGTTACCGGTTGGTTCGTCAGCCAGGAGAATTTTTGGCCGGTGCACCAGCGCGCGAGCAATAACTGTCCGCTGCTGCTCCCCCCCGCTCACCTCCCGCGGAAAGCGGTGCATTTTCTGATCCAAACCAACAATCTTCAACACCTGCGGCACAATCTGCTGAATCTTGGAGGGCAGCGCGCCGGAAACTTCTAGCGCAAACGCCACATTTTCAAAAAGCGTCTTCTGGGGCAAGAGTTTAAAATCCTGGAACACGACGCCAATTTGGCGGCGCAGCAGCGGCACATCGGCCGTCGGGATATGGGTGATGTCCCAGTCGCCAATAATCACCCGTCCTTCGCTGGGGTGTTCTTCGGCAATAATGAGCTTTGCCAGCGTGGTTTTCCCGGTGCCTGACTGGCCGACGATTGAGACGAATTCCCCGGCCGCAATGCTCACGCTCACGTCCTTGAGCGCGTTGACGCCGTGCGGGTAGAACTTTGAAACGCGTTCAAAAGTAATCATTTGAGATTTGCAAAACCTACATCCAGAGCTTTTTCGGTATCGGCATACTGTTTCGCTGCCGAAGCCGCACCCAAAATTACCGTCACTATCGTCCGGCCGGTGGTCTTCCCTTTCACCTGGGTAATGAGGCAATTCCCGGATTCCTCAATGTACCCGGTTTTTATCCCGGTGACCTGCCAATCGGTTTCCAGCATCTTGTTACGATTTTTTATCGTGTGCGGCTTTTTCGTATTCAGGGTGCTAAAGCTGTAGCTACGCTTCACCGCAACCTTGCCAATCTGCGGCTTATTAAATGCAATCGCCGCGAGCTTAGCCATATCGGTAGCCGAACCTTGGTTTGCCGGGTCCAGACCGGTCGGATCGGCAAAGGTGAGTGAAGCAAGCCCGAGTGCTTTTGCCTTATCATTCATCAGTTGTACAAATTGCGCTTCGGTGAGCTTCGTGGAACGCGCCAACGCTCGAGTGGCATTATTCGCCGAACCAATAAGCATGGCGTGCCGGAGGTCGTTCGTGGTAATGGTATCGCCTGCACTGACGTACAAGCAGGAGCAAATGGCGCAATCG
>JBBTRU010000036.1:0-39242 GCA_038065015.1 Patescibacteria group bacterium
GTGCGCACTCACCTGCAACGGATGGGTGAGCTTGCCATCGCCAAGTACTTTAACCAAGGTGTCCGTTTTAATTAGCTTGTTGCGGAGCAAGAGCTGGGGCGTCACTTTTGCCTGTGCCGGAAAATGCGCGTCGAGCACCGAGAGATTTACCACGGCGGCGGAATCGTGCAGACTGCCAAAGCCCCGAGACTTTGGGAGCTGCATGAGCATTTGCTTGAGCCCGCGCCGGCGCAGGTTCTTGCGGCCGCCGCTGCGCGCGCGCTGGCCTTTAATACCTTTGCCGCTGAAGGTGCCGTGGCCAGAAGCATTCCCGCGCCCACGACGAGGGTGCGTTTTTCGGCTACCGCGATTGGCTTTGAGCGTGTGGAGCGATGTAGACATATGCTTTTAGGCCTTGGGCTTTGCCGCCGCCCGGCTCTGGAGTTTGCCGAGCGCGAGAATGACGGCGTGCACGTTATTAATCTTATTCTTGGAGCCCAACATTTTGCTCACGACATCACGGATACCGGCCAAGCTCAACACCGTCCGTGCTGCACCACCGGCGATGACCCCCGACCCAGGCGGCGCTGGTTTTAGGAGTACGCGAGCCGCGCCGAACTTCAGGGTAATTGCGTGCGGGATAGTCCCTTTACTCAGCGCAACCGTAATGAGGTGCTTCTTCGCCGCGCTCACCGCTTTCTCAACCGAGCCTTGCACGTCTGCACCTTTGCCCAAACCCATGCCCACACGGCCTTTGCGGTCACCAATGACTACGCACGCACGAAAACGCATGCGCTTTCCGCCGGCAACGACGCGCGTCACGCGAGCGAGGTCAATAGTCTTCTGGTCAAATTCGGATTTCTCGCGTTCGCGGTGTGGGCGGCGGCCGGAGAAACCTTGGCGATTACCTGGTGGGGGCATATGGGCTGAATGGGCTAGAAAATGAGACCGCCGGCGCGCGCCGCATCAGCGAGCGCGCGGACGCGACCGTGGTAGCGGTAGCCGCCAACGTCAAAGACAACTGCGGTAATTTTTTTTGCAACCGCGCGTTCCGCAATGAGCTTGCCAACGGCGGCCGCCACGGCGACTTTCCGCGTTTGCTCGCTCCCGCCTTTCGGCTGGGTTGGCAGCTGCTGGTCCGTAGCCGCAACCAAAGTTTTGCCGATGTGATCATCAATAATCTGGGCGCGCATGTGCTTGGCGCTGCGAAAAATTGCGAGCCGCGGGCGTGCAGCCGTGCCGTGCACCTTGCTGCGAATGCGGCGGTGGCGGTGCTGGCGACGAGTTGTGCGTGAGCGTGTAGGCATACGTTTACTTAGCGCCGGCGGCCTTCATGACCTTGCCAGCCTTGCGACGAATAACTTCACCAGCATATTTAATCCCCTTACCCTTGTACGGTTCTGGGGGTTTGAGGCGACGGATCTTTGCCGCGGTTTCACCCACCACCTGCTTGTCCACGCCCGTCACTACAATAACATTTTTCTCCACCGCCAAGGTAATGCCCGGCGGCGCAACGAAATGAATGGGGTGGGAAAAGCCCAAGTTGAGGAGCAAGCCCGCGCTCTCCACTGCGGCTTTGAAACCTACCCCGGTAATTTCCAGGCGCTTGGTAAAACCCTTGCTCACGCCTTCCACGGCATTGGCGACGAGCTGGCGGCCAAGCCCCCACAGGGCGCGATCGTTCCGATTATCGGGTGATGGCACGCTCACCGTAACCGCACTCCCTTCCGTGGCCACGTTCATGCGGTGGTGCAGCCGAAGCGTGATGGTGCCTTTCGGGCCTTGCACGGTTACATCCGGCGCTTTCACCGTAACGGTGACACCAGTGGGTAGGGTAATAGGTTGTTTGCCGATGCGTGACATAGGTTAGGCAATAGTGCAGATGAGCTCGCCGCCGACGTGGGCTTTTCGGGCTTCCCGGTCGGTGAGCATGCCGTGGGGCGTAGAGATGATTGCCATGCCAATCCCATTCTTCACGCGCGGAATAGCACCCACCGAAACGTACAGCCGACGGCCGAGTTTCGATTGCCGGGTAATTTCCTGAATAAACGCGGTGCCATCTGGGTTAAACTTCAAGGTAACGGTAAACGTCCGCTTATCCGGTGCCGGAATAGCCGACGCCAGGTAGTGCTCGCGCACCAGCAGGCTGGCAATCGCAAAGCGTTGCTTGGAGTACGGGATGGTGACGGTCCGAAGGCGAGCGAGGCCCGCGTTTCGGATCCGAGTGAGCATGTCAGCGATAGAGTCCATAGGTGTGAGTTGTGGTTGCTTACCAGCTGGCTTTGCGAAGACCAGGAATTTCCCCTTTGTTTGCCAGTTCCCGCACGCAGATGCGACACATATCAAACTTGCGCATGTACGCTCGCGGTCGGCCACAGCGCCAGCAGCGTCGCACCGTTCGGGTGGAAAACTTTGGCTTGCGCTTGGCTTTGGCGATCATCGAGGACTTGGCCATAGGGGTTAGATTTTCTTCTTCTTGAGCGAATCTTGCTTGCTCGGCTTTTTTGCTGCCACTTCATCCGTATCGTTTGCGGCGCGGAAGGGGAAGCCGAGTGCTTTCAGGAGGGCATGGCCCGCAACTGCATCTTTGGCCGTAGTGGCCATAACCACTTCCAAGCCGTGAATTTTTTCCACTTCGTCAGAACGAATTTCCGGAAAGGCCAGGTGCTCTTTAAAACCGAGGGTGTAGTTCCCTTGCCGGTCAAAAGCATTCGCGGGTATACCGCGGAAATCTCGGACGCGCGGAAGGGCAACGTTAATGAGCTTATCGAGAAACTCATACATGCGCGTGCCGCGAAGGGTTACCTTGGCACCAATGACCATACCCTGTCGAATCTTAAATGCCGAAATGGATTTTTTAGATTTGGTGAGCACGGGTTTCTGGCCGGTAATGCGGGTAAGCGTGGAGACCACGGCTTCCTGCAACTTCGGGTCTTTGCTCGTATCGCCAAAACCGACGTTGAGGACGATTTTGGACATGGCTGGCACCGCGTGCGGATTTTGCACGTGCAGTGCAGCTTCCAATGCCGGCACAACCTTGGTGCGGTAGAGCTGCAGCAGACGTGGGACGTTGCGTTGGGTCATAGGGTTAGAATGCAGTTTTGCACTTCGTGCAGACGCGCTGTTTCTTGCCATCCGTCGTCACGTGGACGCTGGCCCGGCGGGGTTTGCCGCACTTGCCGCACACGAGCATGACATTGGAAGCGTGGACCGGGGCGAAGAAAGAAATTTTCTGGCCTTTCTCGTTACCGCGCCGACTGCGAATGTGGCGGGTGCGCTCGTTGACACCTTCGATAACGACGAGATTGGTACGCGGGAAGACCTGGAGAATTTTCCCCTTCTTGCCGCGGCTGCGGCCGTCCGTTACGTACACGTTGTCGCCAGTCTTCAGGATCATATCGGTTAGAGAACTTCGGGAGCGAGTGAAATGAGCTTGCTGTAGCCACGCGCTTTGAGCTCGCGGGCTACCGGGCCAAAAATACGGGTGCCTTTCGGGTCTTTAGATTTCAGGTCCACAATCACGGCGGCATTGTCGTCGAAGCGAATGTAGGTGCCGTCGGCGCGGCGCGTTTCTTTGCGGGATCGAATGATAACGGCGTGGTGCATTTCGCTCTTCTTCACCGACGCGTGCGGAATCGCGGCTTTCACCACAACCTTCACAATGTCGCCGATGCGAGCGTAGTGCTTCTTGTAGCCGCCCAGCACGGTAATGACCTCGAGGTCGCGAGCCCCGGTATTATCTGCTGCCACAAGTCTGGAACGAAGTTGCACCATATATTACTTTGCGTCGGGAATAATGCGCCAGCGCTTGTGGCGGGAAATTGGCCGGCATTCAACAAAGCGCACTTGCTGGCCCACGGTAAACGTACCCGTTGGCGCGTGCACCTGATACTTTTCGCTGGAACGGTACCGCTTGCCGTAACGCGGGTGTACGAGCACGCGGTCCACGCGCACCACGACCGTCTTCGTCATCTTGTTCGAGACGATAGTGCCGGTGAATTCGCGGGGCTTTGTTTCAGCGGTGGTGGTTGGTTGCGTAGTCATAGTCATTAGGTCTTGGGCGTACGAGTAGCGGGTGGAAGGGCTTGCCCGCCGGAGCGTGGCGTATGCAGGAGGGTAAGAATGCGAGCAATGGCAGTGCGTACTTCGCGAATTTCCCGAACATCCTTGTGCGCATCCTGCGCCACGCGGAAGCGAAGGTCACGCAAACGCTCACGAGCCTCCGCCAAAATGGTGCGGAGTTCTGCTTCGGTCTTCTGTTGGAGTTCTTTGAGCGTCATAGGAGCTTACACGGTGTCCGCTTTGGTGACAAACCTGGTCTTGACGGAGAGTTTGTAGGCGGCTAATTGCATGGCTTGGCGGGCAACTACTTCGGTCACGCCGTCGAGTTCAAACATGACGGTGCCAGGCTTCACGACGGCAACGTAATGGTCCACGGCGCCTTTGCCACCACCCATGCGAATTTCAGAGCCTTTAACGGTAATAGGCTTATCCGGGAAAACACGAATCCAGACTTTGCCGCCGCGGGCAAGTAAGCGGGTAATTGCCCGACGAGCCGCTTCAATTTGCCGGCCGCTCACCCAGTCGCCTTCAATGGCTTTTAGGCCATACGCGCCGAAGCTCACGCGGGTTTTCTGCGTGGCATTCCCGCGGATGCTGCCGCGGTGATGCTTTCGGTGTTTGACCTTCTTCGGGGTAAGCATAGGGGGTTAGTTCGCTTTGGCTTCAACAGCTTTCTTTTCGAAAATATCGCCGCGGTAGATCCACACCTTCACGCCAATGGCGCCGTAGGTGGTAAACGCTGCGCCGCGACCAAAGTCAACATCGGCGCGCAGGGTTTGCAACGGGAGCTTGCCCCAAGTGAGCGATTCGGTACGGGCAATTTCCGCACCGTTCAAGCGGCCGGCAACCATCACGCGGACGCCCTGGCCGCCGCCTTTCTTCACCTGTTCAACCGATTGCTTGAGAATGCGGCGGAAAGGCAAGCGCTTCTCCAGTTGCTCGATCATGTTCTGGGCAACGAGTTGCGCCACAATTGCCGGGTTTGCGACTTCTTGAATGTTCACTTTAAACTTCGTCTTCGGCGGAAGCAATTTTGCCAGCTGCACTTTCAAATCCTCTACGCCAGCCCCGCCGCGACCAATGACGATACCGGGCTTGGCCGTAATAATGGTAATGGTGACAATGTTTCCAGAGCGCTCAATTTCCGTACGGGCAATGCCCGCCGCGCGTAACTTTGTTCGAATAAAACGCTTCAGGGTTACATCCTGCTGAAGCAAGGTGCGGAAATCACGCTTGGCATACCACTTGGAAGACCATTCCGTGGTAATACCGAGACGCAGCGACGTTGGGTGAACTTTATTGCCCATAGGTTAAGACTGGGAGGAGGGTGAGGGTGCGGAGGCTGGAGTGGCGGGAACATGCTCAACGTCAGTTTTTGCCTTGGGCTTTTCTGTCTTCGCCTGAGCTTTAACTTTCTTCACTTTAGCGGCGGGCGCATCCTTGACCGTAATGGTAATATGCGAGGCATGTTTGAGAATAGGATTTGCCCGGCCCATGGCTTTGGGCGTGAAACGCTTGAGCCGCTGCGCCATGTCTACCGTTATGGCGCTAATAATGAGCTGCTCGGGGCTAAGGTCGTGGTGCTGCTTGGCATTCGCAATTGCTGAACGGAGCAGAATGCGAATTTGCGCGCTACTCCCCTTGGGCAAATGGGTGAGGATATCCAAGGCTTGCGGTACGCGCTTGCCACGCAGCAGCCCGGCAATGAGCCGGATCTTACGGGGAGAAACGCGATAGTTGCGGAGGGTTGCAGAGGCGTGCATAGGAATTTACTTCTTGGCCGCGGGTTCAACAGCTTTGGGCGTTGCCGCAGCGGCAGCAGCGGCCATTTCCGCATCTTTCTGCATTTTGCCACCATGACGGACGAACTTACGCGTGGGTGAAAATTCTCCCAAGCGATGACCAACCATGTTTTCACTGACGGTGACACTAATGTGATTCTTGCCATTGTGCACGCCAAAGGTGAAGCCGACCATTTCCGGGGTAATAACGGAGGCGCGTGACCAGGTTTTAATGACGGTTTTATCGCCCACGCGAAGCTTGGAAAGCTTTTTGAGAAGCTTCGGATGGGTGAACGGACCTTTGGAGAGGGATCGTGACATAGGTTTACTTCTTGGGGCGACGCTGCAAAATTGCGGAGTCGGAGAACTTGCCTTTCTTCCGAGTCTTCACGCCTAAGGCATTCTTACCCCACGGCGTTTTCGGGTGCTTCATACCAATAGGCTGGTTGCCTTCGCCACCACCGTGCGGGTGATCAACTGGGTTCATTACCTTACCACGGACGGTCGGGCGAAAACCCTTGTGCCGGGTACGGCCAGCTTTGCCCAAACGCACATTCCCATGGTCAATGTTGGAGAGCTGCCCCAGCGAGGCACGGGCATCGGCGGGGATGACGCGAATTTCACCGGAAGGCATTTTTACCTGCGCCACATTCCCTTCAACGGCCATAATCACTGCGGCAGAGCCTGCCGAACGAACCGAGACGCCACCGCGGCCGGGACGAAATTCCAGGTTATGAATGGCCATGCCCACGGGAATATCTTTCAGCGGCATGCGGTTGCCATCGGTTACTTCGACGCGCTTGGTTGCACTCACAATGTGCGCGCCTGGCTTGAGGCCCGAGGGGGCCAAAATGTAGCGCTTCTCCCCATCGGCATACTGGAGCAAGGCAATGTAGGCGGTGCGGTTTGGATCGTACTCGATACCCACTACCGTGCCCGGCACGTCGAATTTCGACTGCGCGAAGTCAACGTTGCGGATCATACGCTTGGCACCACCGCCGCGATGCCGCACGGTAATCTTGCCCTGGTTGTTGCGGCCGGCGTTGCGCGGACGCACCGTGAGCAGGCTCTTCTCGGGAGTATCCTTGGTTACCTCGCTCTTCCAGCCGCGCACCCCCGCGTGTCGGCGGGCTGGCGTTGTTGGTTTGTAGAGGGTGAGTGCCATACTTAAGAAATATCAATAGTCTTCCCCGCCGGCAGCGTTACCATGGCTTTTTTCCAAGCCTTCTGCTTGCCTTGCGTGCGGCCGAAGCGGACAACCTTGCCGAGGACAGTGCGGGTAGTGACGTGCGTTGGCCGAACGCCGTACACGGCAAAGACTGCATCTCGGACTTCGATTTTGCTCACGGTTGGCGCAACCGCAAATACGTACTGGCCGGCAGTTTGCAGGCGTGTAGACTTCTCAGTAAGAATCGGCCGCAGGAGCACGCGGTGGGCGTGGCGGGTATCGGACTTGAGCACGCGCGGCTTGTCCGCCTTTGGTTTCTCCTTCGGTTCTGCTGGCTTCTCGGCCTTGGCATTTTCTGCTTTGGTCGCAACCGTATGCACCGGCTTTTTGGCCGTTGCAGTGGTGTCGTACTTCTTGCGGAGTTTATCGAAAAGTCCCATAGGAATTACTTCTGCTTTTTCGCTGGAGAAAAGTAGGTCTTGGCAATGACCGCCAAACTGGCGACGGGTAACACCAAGCGGTGGCTGCGCAGGACGTCGTACGCATTCAAGCTATCGGCGCGCAGCACGGTGACGCGCTGCAGGTTCCGCGTGGCGCGCACGATCATGCTGTCGTGCGTGGCGGGGATAAGCAGGGGCGTGCGGTCGGCATTGGTATTTTTCAAAAGCGCAACAACCGGCTTGGTCTTGCCATCGGTTGGGAGCGATTCGACCAAACGAATTTGCTTGGCTTCGGCTTTTACCGAAAGCGCCATGGCCAGTGCCTTGCGGCGAACTTGTACATTCAATTTTCCAGTCCAGTTGCGGCCAGTGCGAGGACCAAAAATAACGCCGCCGCCGCGCCACTGCGGGCTGCGAATGGAGCCTTGGCGCGCCTGGCCAGTCCCCTTCTGCTTCCAGGGTTTGCGTCCACCGCCGCGCACTTCGGCCTTGGTTTTGGTGTGGGCCAAACCCAAACGCTTATTGGCTTGCTGCTGGACAGTAACCAAGTGCAGCAAACCGGCATCTGGCTTCTGGCCAAAAATGCGGCTGTCCAACGTCACTTCTGACGTTTGCTTGCCGTCAGCGTTGTAGACCGGAATGGTGAGTGTAGCGTCTGCCATAAAAATACTTAGGCGGATTGCAGGAGGAGGAGCGCACCGCGGCTGCCGGGAACTGCGCCTTTGATAGCAATGAGGTGCTTAGCCGCGTCTACGTCAACAATTTCTAAATTTTTCACCGAGATACGTTCGTCGCCCATGTGGCCGGCCATGCGCCTGCCCTTGATAACGTGCTGCGGAAAAGTGGCGCCAATCGAACCCGGCATGCGCAAGTTATCCTTATGACCGTGGCTCGCCGGTCCGCCGCGGAAACCGTGGCGACGGACGACACCCTGGAAGCCCTTGCCTTTCGACGTGCCCGTCACCTTCACTTTGTCACCAGGCTTGAAAGTATCGGTAGGAATCACCGTTCCGCGCTCCAGCCCTTTGGCATCGTCAATGCGGAATTCACGGAGGTGCTGGTTGCCTGCAAGGTCTTTGGTATGCCCGGCACGGGCTTTGCTGGGGTGCTTGGCCTGGCCAAAACCAAGCTGCACGGCGCTGTAGCCATCGTGGTCTGGCGTTTTCACCTGGGTGACAACGCACGGGCCCGCTTCCACAAGCGTCACGGGGACAACGTTACCGTTGTCCTTAAAACGCTGAGTCATGCCAATTTTTTTCGCGAGGATGAAGGGCATATAAAAAAATAAATCTGGCGTGATTGCCAGATACGTGAGCGAGTCCGAAGGACGCACTGTACGTGGCGAATCGTTATCTTGGGGCTTGGCGCTTATCCAGTACAACTATTATGAGCCCCAGAACCTACTGCCAAAAACGCGAATTGTACGGCCTGTGTATGCGGTCGGGTTGGGAGTCCAGAAGAAACTGAACAAACAACCTCACCGCATTGAACTACATTTTAATTTCCACGTCAACCCCGGCAGGCAAGTTGAGATTCATGAGCGCATCCACGGTCTTTGGAGTTGGATCCAGTAAATCGAGTAAGCGCTTGTGCGTCCGCATTTCGTACTGCTCGCGCGAATTCTTGTGGGCGAAAGATGAACGGATAACGGTGAAGCGATTCTTTTCGGTTGGTAAAGGTATTGGACCTTTCACCGTTGCCCCGGTGCGCTTGGCCGTCTCAATAATCGTCTGAATAGACTGATCAATAATCTTGTGGTCGTACCCGCGTATGCGGATACGGATGCGCTGGTGCGGCTCTTCTTCTGGGCTGGCAACGACGGGTTGTGGAATTTCTTCAGCGGTCATGAAAGGGGCAAAGGTGCGAGGGGAACAACCTCGCCCCCTGGTTGGTCAAAGGGGGCGAGGTCTCGATGAAATTATTTGAGAATCTTGGTTACCACGCCAGCGCCGACCGTGTGGCCGCCTTCGCGAATGGCGAAGCGTTGCTTCTCTTCCAAGGCTACCGGGGCAACGAGCTTGACGACGAGCTTGATGGTGTCACCGGGCATGACCATTTCGGTACCGGCCGGCAATTCTACTTCGCCCGTGACATCGGTTGTGCGAATGTAGAATTGGGGTTTGTAACCCTTGAGGAACGGCGTGTGACGGCCACCTTCTTCCTTGGTCAACACGTAACACTCGCTCTCAAACTCGGTGTGCGGGGTAATGGTACCGGGTTTGGCCAGTACTTGCCCGCGCTCCACGTCTTCTTTCTTGGTACCGCGGAGGAGGATACCGGCGTTATCGCCTGCTTGGCCTTGTTCCAGCTGCTTCTTGAACATTTCGATACCCGTTACGACGGTCTTGGTCGTGGCCTTCAGGCCGACAATCTCTACTTCGTCGTTGATCTTCACCATACCGCGTTCAATCTTGCCGGTAACCACCGTGCCGCGGCCTTCAATGGAGAAAACGTCTTCGATGGGCATCAAGTAGGGCTTATCGAGATCGCGTTTTGGCTCGGGAATGTACTCGTCGAGGGTCTTGATGAGTTCTACCACTTTTTCCTGGGCAGCCTTGTCGCCTTCCAGCGCTTTCAGGGCCGAACCGCGGATAATCGGGGTGGTGTCGCCAGGGTACTCGTACTTCTTCAAGAGGTCGCGAATTTCTACTTCCACCAAATCGACGAGCTCTGGGTCGTTGACCATGTCAACCTTGTTGAGGAACACCACAATGTACGGCACGCCAACTTGGCGAGCCAACAGAATGTGCTCGCGGGTCTGGGGCATGGGGCCGTCGGCCGCGGACACGACAAGGATTGCACCGTCCATCTGGGCGGCACCGGTAATCATGTTCTTGACGTAGTCGGCGTGGCCAGGGCAGTCGACGTGCGCGTAGTGGCGCTTTTCGGACTCGTATTCGACGTGCGCGGTAGCAATGGTAATCCCGCGCGCCTTTTCTTCGGGCGCGTTATCAATCTGGTCTACACCCTTGCTCTGGGCCTTAAATCCAGCATCCCCAAGGGATTTTAGGATGGCGGCCGTCAGGGTGGTCTTGCCGTGATCGACGTGACCAATGGTCCCGACGTTCACGTGCGGTTTGCTGCGATCAAACATGTCTGCCATGGTCGTAAACGTTAAATGATAGAGAAGTTACGAAGGTATGGGAAAACTACATTTCGAGGCAAGAGCGAGTATACCAAGGCACCGCCATTACGTCAAATCCTACCTCGCGGCAGGCTGGCCCGCCGCCTTGGCAATAATGCCTTCGGCCACATTGCGGGGCGTTTCGGCGTAATGGCTGAATTCCATGGAATACGAGGCCCGACCCTGGGTCATGGACCGGAGGGCGGTGGCATAGCCGAACATTTCGGCCAGTGGCACGTCTGCGTCAATGACGCGCATGTTGCCGCGGTCCCGCATTTCTTTAATCTGGGCGCGCTTGCTGTTAAGGTCGCCAATGACATCACCCATAAAAGATTCGGGGGTAACCGCTTCAACCTTCATAATGGGTTCCAGCAGAACAGGCTTGGCCTTTTTGAACGCGGCCTGCACGGCCATGGAACCGGCAATTTTGAAAGCCATTTCCGAAGAGTCCACATCGTGGTAGCTCCCATCGGTCACGGTCACTTTGGCATCGATAATCGGGAAGCCCGCCAAGATCCCGCGGTCCAGGGCTTCGGCAATGCCATTATTAATAGGTTTAATGAATTCTTTCGGGATCGCCCCGCCTTTGACATCGTCGACGAATTCGTAGCCTTTCCCCTTTTCGTTGGGTTCGATAGTGACCGTACAGTGCCCGTACTGACCGCGGCCGCCGGTCTGGCGGATGTACTTGCCTTCGCCTTCGGCACTGGCCGTAATGGTTTCTTTATAGGCAACCTGGGGTTTACCCACATTTGCTTCCACTTTGAATTCGCGCTTCATGCGGTCCACAATAATATCCAGGTGCAATTCGCCCATACCCGAAATAATGGTTTGGTTGGTTTCTTCGTTGTACTTTACGCGGAACGTCGGGTCTTCTTCGGCCAAGCGCTGGATAGCGGTACCCATTTTTTCCTGGTCGGCCTTGGTCTTGGGTTCAATAGCCAGGTCTATAACCGGCGTGGGAAAGGTAATAGACTCCAGCACCACGTGGTGATCGGGGTCACAAATGGTGTGGCCGGTAAAAGTTTTCTTGAGGCCGACGATAGCGGCGATTTCCCCGGTAAAGACTTCTTGCACTTCTTCCCGGTGGTTGGCGTGGAGGCGGACAATGCGGCCCACGCGTTCTTTCTCGCCCGTTGAGGTGTTGTACACGTAGGAACCAGCCGTCAGTTTGCCGGTGTAGATGCGGAAAAAAGCCAGCTTGCCCACAAAAGGGTCAGCTGCAATTTTAAAGACTAAGCCCGCGAATGGTTTTGCATCATCCGGTGTGCACACAACTTCGGCACCGGTCTTTGGGTCCGTACCTTTCGCGGCCGAAACTTCCAGCGGATTGGGCAGGTAGTCCACCACGGCATCGAGCAATAGCTGCACGCCTTTGTTCTTCAGTGCCGAACCGCAGAGCACAGGGACCAGTGCATTGGCGATAACCGCTTTGCGCAAGGTCACTTTCAACTCTGCCAAGGCCGGTTCTTTGCCTTCCAAGTACTGGTTCAGTTGCTGCTCGTCATTCTCCACGATTGCTTCGATGAGTTTGTGACGATAGTCTTCGACCTTTTCTTTCATGTCGGCTGGCACGTCAATTTCTTGCACATCCTGGCCGAGATCGTCGTTGTAAATATAAGCTTTGCGGGTAAACAAATCGATAACGCCTTTGAAAGTTTCGGCCGCGCCAATGGGCAGCTGCAGCGGATGCGCGCGCGTGGTCAGTCGTTCGTGAATGCTCTTGAGGTCAAAATAGAAATCCGCGCCCATGCGGTCCATCTTGTTAATAAAGCAAATGCGCGGCACGCCAAACTTTTCGGCCTGGTGCCAGACCGTCTCGGACTGCGACTCTACGCCCGCGACGCCGTCAAAAACGACCACACCGCCGTCAAGCACACGCAAGCTGCGCTGCACTTCGACCGTGAAATCTATGTGGCCAGGGGTATCAATGAGGTTAATTTGCTTGCCGTTCCAAAAACAGGTGGTGGCGGCGGCAGTGATAGTGATGCCGCGCTCTTTCTCCTGTTCCATCCAGTCCATTTCGGCGGCGCCTTCGTGCACTTCGCCAATTTTGTGCTTTTTGCCCGTGTAGAACAAAATGCGCTCGGACACGGTGGTCTTCCCCGCGTCAATGTGGGCAATAATACCGATATTCCGAGTGTTTTCTAGCGAGTATTCACGGGGCATACATTACGAATTACGAAAAGGGATACAATAGTACGAAATACATGAACCAAAGGCGGCAGCGGTGCAGTGCGATACGACGGTCTGGAGCGAGGAACGAACGAACCGTACTGACGTACGGTGAGTGAGTGCCGCAGCGAAGACCAAGCCCGAAGGGTCGCGCTCGCAGTGGTCGGGCTCTGCCCGCCAATGCGACGCGATAGCGCACGCACCCCTGCCGCCGCTACGCGAAGTGGGCAAAGGCGCGGTTAGCTTCTGCCATGCGGTGAACGTCTAATTTCTTCTTGACCGCATCACCTTCGTTGTTCACTGCGGCAATGAGTTCGGCAGCGAGCTTCTGCGCCATAGGCTTGCCCTTCTTGCCCCGGGCGGCCGTAAGAATCCAGCGGAAGGCCAGCGCTTGCCGGCGATCGCCGCGGACTTCCATTGGCACTTGGTAGTTAGATCCACCCACGCGCTTGGCTTTTACTTCGACCACCGGGGCAACGTTGCGGATGGCCAGTTCAAACGCTTCGAGCTGCGGCTTGCCGGTTTTCTCGTGAAGAATATCGAGGGCTTGGAAGACAATTTTCTGGGCCACGGTTTTCTTGCCGCGCTCCATAAGGTAGTTGACGAATTTTGCCAACGCCAAACTCTTGTACTTCGGGTCTGGTTGGATAACACGACGTGGTGCTTGTTTACCGCGCATATTTTAGGAAGGGCGCTTAGCGCCGTACAAACTGCGGCCTTGCTTGCGATTGGCCACGCCTTGCGTGTCGTACACGCCGCGAACAATGTGGTAGCGGACACCCGGTAGGTCTTTGACGCGGCCGCCGCGAATGAGCACAATAGAGTGCTCCTGCAGGTTATGGCCAATGCCCGGGATGTAGGCCGTCACTTCCATGCCGTTGGACAGGCGCACACGGGCAATTTTGCGGAGGGCAGAGTTTGGCTTCTTGGGGGTGGTGGTCGTCACTTTTACGCACACGCCACGCTTAAACGGACTGCCTTCGGGCAGCTCATGGCGGTAGCGCTTGAGCGCGTTGAGCACCGGCTGGAGAGCCGGGGTTTTGGATTTACGCCGGGCATTGAAGCGCCCTTTGCGCACGAGTTGATTGACGGTAGGCATTTTGAGTAGAAACAAATGACCGCGGTGGTGTCTGGCCCCGCTGTCTGATGAAGAACGTTGGGGAAATTCTACAGGTTCAAGCAGGTGAGAGCGTACCACGGGGAGGAGGGTACGTCAAGGGAACCAGTGTTACGAAATACGAATGGTACCTACGAATATACGAATTACGAATCTACTTGTTCAAGCCTATAATTCTGATTAGAGAATTCGTATTTCGTATATTCGTATCTTTTTTCGTAATTCGTAACCCACTATGGGACAATAATCCGGAAGACAAAAGTTTCAACGGCCTGAAAAACTGTGCCGAGGAAGTTCTGCCCGAAGAAAATGAGGAAGAGCAGGATGACGAAGCCGTACCGCTGGAGCCCTTCGACTAATCCTGCAAACTGCTGCGGGAGCAGGGAGAGGAGTTTGGAACCGTCCAGCGGCGGGATGGGCAGGAGGTTGAAAAGCATGAGGACCACGTTGAACTGCACCAAAAAAGCCAGGAAGGTGTGGAGGAGGTTGTCGGCAGGCAGGTTACCAATTTGCAGGACCAACCTAAATACCAAACCAAAGAAGAGGACGCCCAGAAGATTTGAGGCTGGTCCGGCAAGGGAAACAATTGCCGGCCCCCAGCGTTTGGCTTTGAGATTGTACGGGTTGAACGGCACGGGCTTGCCCCAGCCAAAACCAAAAAGGACAAGGACCAAAAACCCCATGGGGTCCACGTGCGAGAGCGGGTTGAGCGTCACCCGGCCTTCCAGCTCGGCCGTGCTATCGCCTTGCAGTTTGGCCACCAAGGCATGGCTAAATTCGTGGATGGTAATTGCCACGGTTATGGCGGCAACCCACGCCAGCGCAACCGCGGGATTCGACAGGAGGATATTGATGAAGTTCATTAGGGCTTGTCAGGAAATGATTATACTGGTAGTCTTCGAACCACTGCTCACTCAACTATACCGTATGGCCCGAACCTGCACCATCTGTGGACGCGGCAGCCTGAAAGGCAACCAGCGCAGCCACTCCAAAGTCGCCACTATTCGGCGGCAACACGTAAACATCCAAACCGTCTTTACCGGCGGCAAGCGGGTTGATGCGTGCACGTCCTGCATCCGTACCGAAGCCCGGAAAACAACGAAGTAACTAGGTTTTTCCAATGAACTGGCGCCCAGCCAGTTTTTTGCTATTCCAAAGCCTTTGCCAGCGCTGCGGGGTTGAGGAGTGGCCAGTCGTGCATGCCAGGTACCACCTGCAACATTGCGTGCGGCATAATGCTGGCCAGCTCTTCCCCAACCGAGATTGGGACGAAGACGTCCCGATCACCCCAGAGTATCAGTGTTGGAATGGATATTTTTTTCGCTTCAGCACGGACGTCTAGCCGCTTGCATTCTTCGGCCAAGCGGAAGAGGTCGCGAGTATTGTTGCGAAGGTTGTACCCAAATGGCGAGACGACATTCTGCACGTACCGCCGCGGCGCGTGGGTAATATTCTGTAACTCTTTTTGCAACCACCGCACGTTCCAACCTGTTCGGGTTCGCTGTATTGGTGCGCCAAGCGGGTCAATCAGCACCAGCCTTCGAAGGGTGCTCGCGGGGAGCAGTGAAGCTGCGACAATCGCCACAGCACCGCCAAACGAATGCCCGACCAAGGTAGCGTTACGGATGCCTAAGTGAATTATCCAGTCGGCGTAGAGCTTCCCAAAATCTCGTACGGTAAAATCCGGCCGTGGTAAAGGGTGTGATTTCCCGTGACCCACGAGCGAAGGTGTAAAAATACAATGGGTTTTTTCGAGCGACTCCCGCACGTGCTGGGCCCCGCCGGCGTGCACGCTCCAGCCGTGCAGAAAAACGAGTGGGTCTCCCGACCCCGCACTGAAGCTGTGGATATGGAGGCCATTGACCTGGTGGACGTGCTCGTTGTGCATAGCTCTATGCTACCACGACCGCCTTGACACGGGCCTGTGGTTGCGTAGACTGGAGGCAAAAGAAAAACAATTCAAAGGAGCAACATGCACCTGAACAACGCACATGCACATGTAATACGTGAATGCCGTGAACTCATGGTCAGCGATATCGAAGATGCGGAAGAACTTTTAGAAGAGACCTGCAACCTACCCCAGAGGACTTTCCGGGAAGCGGTGGCGCGCTACGTCCTTGAGCTGATTTCCTGGAATATTGGCCGGACGCTGATTCCAGAAAAAACACTCACGGAAGAAGGATTTTGCGATGCGGTGGCACTAGCTTTCGCGTGCGCCATCGAATGTGATCGACCGGCCCGGTTTGCCAGATACCCTGCAGAACGTTTTGCAAAAGTACTCATTGAGCGGTACATGATTGGGTACCAAGTCATTGATGACCTTGGTTTTCCTGATGAAGAGCTAGTAAAATTCACCTACTCCATGGAGGACATCCCCGAAGATCCGAAAGCAGAACTCTGCACATTCATTAGGGAAATTGACGTCACTACTTTTGGCCGCTTCGCGCTACCGGTGCAGCAACAGACTTACAACCAACCCGAGTCACCATGACTCGGGTCTTTATTTACAAAAAAGTGGACACAACGTACACTAGCGCAATCGTCGGGGTGTGGCGCAGTTGGTAGCGCGCTTGCATGGGGTGCAAGAGGCCCCGGGTTCAAGTCCCGGCACCCCGACCAGCTCGTTTCTCACGTCGGGCTACGTTTTGCCGTGAACGGCAAAAACTTCGCCCTTCGTGAGAAGCCTCGCTTTACCCCAGAAATTCGTACTCCCTCGCTTCTCTCGGTCCGTGCCAAATTTCTGGGGACCCCGATATGAATGCACTATCCAGACTTATTTGCATAGCCTGTTTTTCCTGTTACACTGTTTGTACAATTCGCGTATCAAGAGTGCTGGGAAGAGTTCTCGCTCGCTTACCTGTCCGCCGACCTTCGTCGGCCGTAGCCGACTTCGGTCGGCAAAGGCCGAAGCCTTGGCGGAGGTGGACACCCAGCCGGCAACTCGTCTGTAATAAGACATAAGTGCTACTTCGAGCCCGCAAGGGAAGATACACAGTTACCACCAACTGCCTTCCGTTTACGCGGAAGGCGCTTCGTAATGTATATGCCTTCCCCTCTCTCGCCCTTCCTCCGGACCTATCGGTCCGTAGGACCGGAGGTCGGGCACCTGGGTGCTTCCGATGGGTCGCACCCGCCTGCGGCTCCCCAAGGTGAGAGAGTACTGTAAACGTACTCCATTCATATAATCGTATCTCTTTTCGTAATTCGTAAACGCTATGCTTACCACGACAGAGTCAGTCACCATTGGCCACCCGGATAAAATCTGCGACCAAATTTCGGACGCGATTGTGGACGCCTACCTCGTACAAGACCCCCTCTCCCGCGTGGCGGTGAACAGCATGGGCTCACATGGCATCCTCTTCATTGGCGGGGAGGCCACATCGAAAGGCACGGTGGACCACGCCAAACTCGCCGAAACACTCTACAAAGAAATTGGCTACGATGAGACGCTAAAAATCATCGTGAATGTGGTGCCTCAATCCCCCGACATTGCCCAAGGCGTGGACACCGGCGGCGCGGGCGACCAAGGCATGATGTACGGCTTTGCCACAGATGAGACACCCGAAATGCTCCCCCGCCAGGTTGTTGCCGCCCACGCCCTCACCCGCGGACTCACTGCGCTCCGAGCAAAGCCAGGATTTGAGTGGTTGAAACCAGACGGAAAGTCACAGGTGACGTATGCGAATGGAAATCTCAAAACCATCCTCGTCTCCTGTCAGCACGCAGAGAACATTGAGCAGGTAGAAATTAAAGCGCAGCTCACCGAGCACCTCTTCAAGCCAGTATTCGGTAATCTCACTGGTATTGAAATTCTCGTAAACCCAACCGGCCGCTTTGTCCAAGGCGGATTCTTCGCTGACACTGGCTTAACCGGCCGGAAAATTATGGTGGATACCTACGGCGGCCTTATTCCGCACGGCGGCGGCGCTTTTAGCGGCAAAGACCCCTCGAAAGTTGACCGTTCGGCTGCCTACTTCTGCCGCTACGTGGCGCGGCAGCTGGTGAAGCGCGAACTCTGCCACCGGGCGACCGTGCGCGTGGCCTACGCCATTGGCCGCGCCGAACCGGTGATGGTTGATGTGGAGAGCGATGCCAAGGAAGACCTGCGGCCGCTCATCGAGAAGGAGTTTGACTTCACGCCTAAAGCGATCATCGAAAAGCTCGGCCTCCGCAAGCCCATCTACAAGCAGACCGCAGAGAACGGTCACTTCGGGAATCCGGTATTTCCGTGGGAGTAATAAGACGTGAAGACCAAGCGCAGGCCTCTGTGCCTGCGCATCAAAACGCGGGCAGGGACGCCCGCGCTAGATTATTTATTTGATAACTTCCTAAAACTGTATATCCTCTTCCATGCGCTTGTAGGCATGGACTTCGTCCGGGGTAAACCAATTCTTGATTTCGTTTTCAGCTTCGGCAGCGGTTTCGGACGCGTGGACAATGTTGTGCACGCTGCGCTTTTCTTTGTTCGCCGCCGCCGCAGAATCTACCGAGTAGTCGCCGCGGAGCGTACCCATCTCGGCCAAGTACGGCATGGTCGGGCCGGCAATCTTGCGGACCATATCCACGGCGTGCACGCCCTGCACGATCATTTTGACCACTGGGCCGCTGGTCATAAAATCCAACAACCAACCACGAACCATTTTACCAATTTCCAGTAAATCCGTGGTGCCCAACTCGGCCTGCATGTCGTAGCTGTACTTTTCGTAGGTCTTGGCAGTTTTCTCGCCGACGCGGCGCGTCCAGGCATCGTCTTTAGGATAGTGGTTGTCCATTTCTTCCCGCTTAGCCCAAATCATTTTTAGGGCAATAACCTTGAGACCGCGCTGCTCGAACCGGCCAATAATCTCACCAATGAGACCGCGCTTCACGCCATCGGGTTTGACCAAAACGACGGTACGCTCTTCGCGGGGGTGTGGGGTGGCCATAATGCTTACTTTTTGAGGAGAGTTTTGACCTTATCAACGATTGCCGCCGGCGTAAAGTTGGTCTTGATAAAGTAGTCGGTAGCCCCAAACTCGCGGCCTTTTTGCACGTCTTCTTCCTGGCCGAGGTTCGTCAGCATGATAATAGGGGTAGTTTTGAATTCGCTGTCCGCGCGGAGCAGCTTGAGCGCTTGGAAGCCATCCATTTTCGGCATGATGATATCGAGGAGGATAATGTCGGGCTTCATTTTTTTCACCAGGGCAATGCCGGCCTCGCCGTCGGCGGCGTGCTGCAAATCAAACCCTTCTTTGGTGAACTTCATGGTATACATATCGGCGATAAGCGGATCGTCCTCGATGAGGGCAACGGTAATTTTCTTGTCGGTCATATATAAGCAATGCTACCAGTGTGTTCGGGAAAAGGCAATCTACGCTTAAGGGGCGACCAGGTTGGTAATGCCGCTCTCGGTCTCGAAGGCGGCGGCGGCGCGAAAAACTACATCTTCCCTAAAGCGCGGCCCCACGAACTGCCCGCCGACCGGGAGTTTCTGGCTAAAGCCAATCGGCAACGAAAGTGCTGGCACGTTGGCAATATTTGCGGGTGCGGTAAAAATATCCGAAAGGTACATGGTCAGCGGGTCATTCGCCTTCTCGCCCAGGGGAAAAGCAACCGAGGGCGAGGTGGGCCCGAACAGCACATCTACAATTTTGAAGGCATTATCAAACTCCCAGGCAACTGCCGCCTGCAACTGGTGGGCGCGATGGTAGAACTGGTCGGCATAGCCTTTGGAGAGCGCGTAGGTTCCGAGTAGCGTGCGGCGCTGCGGCTCGGCACCCAAGGCAGTGCCGCGCACGCGTGTGGTGTAGGCGGCGAAGGTTTCTTGCGGTTTGGGTTCCAAGGTAGTCCCGTAGCGGAGGCCGTCGTAACGGGCCAAGTTTGAACTCGACTCACTCGTGACGATAAGCGCGTAGATTGCTAGGCAAAGCTGCGCGTGCGGGATTGTCACCGGCACAATAGTGGCCCCGGCTTTCTCCAGGGTGCGTACGGCATCGGCAACCCGCTCGGCCACCCCGGGATCAACCCCTTTCATGTCTGCATCGGGCAGGACGCCTACGCGCATGCCTTGCAAGCCTTTGGTCAACGACGCGGCATCAACACGCGGCGCATCAACTGTGGTTGCGTCCGCACCATCTTGGCCGGCAATCGTTTGGAAAAGTCTAAACGCATCCGCGACGTTACGCGCAAACGGGCCAACCTGGTCTAGGGAAGATGCCAGGGCAACTACCCCCGCGCGCGAGACACGACCGTAGGTGGGCTTAAGGCCAACGAGGCCGCAGAAACTGGCGGGCTGTCGAATAGAACCGCCGGTATCCGACCCCAGCGCCACCAATGCCTCGCCGGCGGCAACAGCTGCGGCTGAACCGCCAGAAGAACCGCCAGGCACGCGGGTGGTATCCCAGGGATTGGTGGTTTTTTGAAAAGCCGAATTTTCCGTGGAAGAACCCATAGCAAATTCATCCAAGTTGGTTTTGCCGAGGATAACTGCACCGGCATCTATAAGCCGCTGAACAACCGTGGCCGTGTAGGGCGCTATGTAATTTTCTAAAATTTTTGAACCCGCAGTGGTTCGCGTCCCTACCAAACAAAGGTTGTCTTTGATTGCTACGGGTACACCAAAAAGGCCGGCAGGTTTTTCCCCGGCCGCCAGCCGCCGGTCGAGGGCTTCGGCCTGTTCGATTGCCGCGGTGGCCAGCACGGACAAGTACGCTTTAATCTTGCCATCCTGATGCGTAATGCTGTCCAGGTACGCACTGGTGACGGCTTCTACGGTCAAACTGCCGTTCTCGTATGCGGCGTGCAATTCGGTAATAGTCAGACGTTTCGGATCCATAGCTTAGGCAATGGGCGGGCTTACAACGAAGCGGCCCTCGCGTTTTGGGGCGAGCGCGGTTGCCCCGTCGGCATTTACGCTTACCACAATATCCTCGCGCAAGTGGTCTGCGGGTACTGCTGGACGCAGGTGGGCACTGGTTGCAGCAACGTCAGCTTCCGCCAGGCGCTCGGTATATTCCACAATACGGGAAAGCTGCTCGGCATAGGTCTGCCGCTGCTCGGGAGAAAGCGCCAGGCGGCCGAGCGTACCGAGTTTTACAATGTCGTCGTCCGAGAGGTGCATAGGCTTATTGTAGCAGTTTTCGAAATGCTGCTTCATCGAGAATACGGACACCGAGTTTCTTGGCCTTCTCGGCTTTCGAGCCAGGATCGGCACCGACCACCACGTAGTCCGTCTTCGCACTCACGCTGCTTACCCACTCCCCGCCCGCACTGCGAATGGCGGCTTTGGCTTCGTCGCGGCTAAAGTGCTGCAGCGAACCAGTAACAACAACACGCTTACCCGAAAGCGGGCCGGCAATACGCGGTTTTTCGGTACGGACCGTGAGACGTGAAAGCAGTGCATCCAGGTGTTTGCGGTTGGTTGCGTCGGCAAAGTACGCAACCAAACTCTGCGCCACGGTTTCCCCAACGTCCCGCACGGCCAAGAGTTTTTCGAGTGACGCGCTGCGCAGTTTTGCGATGGTACCGAATGCTTCGGCCAGGTCATGGCTGGTCTGCTCGCCCACGTGCCGGATGCCCAAGGCATTTATGCAGCGCCAAAAATCTACGCCCTTGCGCACATCCTGAATGCTCTCGACCAAATTTGCGGCCGATTTTTCGGCAAAACGCTCCAGTGGCGCCAGGTCTTTTTCGGTGAGGGTAAAGAGATCGGCGGGGGTACGAATGAGGTCGGCATGCCAGAGTTGCTCCAGGATTTTCGGGCCCAGGCCGTCTATGTCGAGGGCGTTCTTGGCCACAAAGTGCTGCAGCTCTTCCATGCGCTGGGCAAAACAGTGCTTGTTGGTGCAGTAGTAGGCCACTTCGCCTGCGGGGTGGACGACCTTGGCATTGCACGCCGGGCAATGCGCGGGCATGTGGAAAATTTTTTCTTTACCCGTGCGGAACTTCGGCAGCACCTGCACCACGTCGGGGATTACATCCCCGGCTTTTTCCAAAATGACCGTATCGCCAATGCGGACGTCGAGCCGGCGAATTTCGTCCAGGTTGTGCAGCGTGGCGCGGGATACGGTTGAGCCAGCCACCAGGACAGGCTGCAGGTGTGCCACCGGCGTGAGGGCGCCCGTACGCCCCACCTGCACCTGAATATCTTCGACAACGGTTGTGGCCTGCTCGGCGGGGTACTTATAGGCGATTGCGCCGCGCGGGGTTTTACCAATCGTCCCCAAGCGCTTGAATGTTGCCAGATCGTTAATGCTCACCACATTGCCGTCAATCCAGAAAGGGAGCTTAGCTCGGAGTTTCTCGATATCCGAATGGTAGCGCTCCACGTCGGCGAGCGATGCACAGCGGCGGTTATGCCTGCCACTCTGGAAGCCGAGCTCGGCCAGCAGGGCATGCACGGCTTCGTGCGTTATCGCTCCAACATCCGTAACAATGTCGTACGCCAGGAACGAAAGTTTTCGACTCGCCGTCATTTTCGGGTCCAGCTGCCGGATAGCGCCCGCCGATGCATTGCGCGGGTTGGCAAAAGGCTGCTCGCCGCGCTTGTGCAAAGCCGCGTTGAGCTGGTCAAACACTTTTTTTTGCATAAAAGCCTCACCGCGAATTTCTATTTCGGCTGGTAACGTACGTGTGGAAGGCCGCAAGCGCAGCGGGATGGCTTCAATCGTCTTTGCATTTTCGGTAACCTCTTCGCCAGTTCGGCCATCGCCGCGCGTCGCCGCCCGCACCAGCACGCCGTTACGGTACGTCAGGCTCAAAGCCAGGCCGTCCACTTTGAGCTCGGCAAAGTACTCGGTAATACCGGCAACGAGCTTGGCATTGCGCTTGGACCAATCCTGCACTTCTTTTGGACTAAACACATCATTCAGCGAAAGCATGGGCACACCATGCGGGGCTTTTTGGAACTTGGCCAACGGCTCCCCGCCCACGCGCTGCGTCGGCGAGTCGGGAGTGACGAGCTCGGGAAACTGCTGCTCCAATTGTTCCAGCTCGTGCTTGAGCGAGTCCAGCGCGGCATCCGAAATCTCGGACTGGTCCAGCACGTGGTACTGGTACCGGTAATGGTCAATCTGCTCGCGGAGCTTGGCCACGCGAGTTTTGGCCTGGGTTTTGGACATAGTGTATGCTGACGAAACCATGCGTCCAGTATACCGTATTTTACTCCTCGTAGCCGCCGTTGCCGGCGCATTGCTGCTGTGGCAGACGCGGAGCAATAGCCCAGCGAGCGTGGTAGATGCGCTGCTGCCGAACTTTGCAACCAACCGAACGCCAAGCCAAACCTTTGCAGTCATTGGTGATAACGAAGGCAGCAACCCGGTATACGACGACCTCATCCGGCAGATTGCCGCCGACTCGGCAATCCAGTTTGTGCTGCACGTGGGTGACGCAACGTCCACCGGTGCAGCAGCCGAGTTGCAGGCCCTAAAAACCTTGCATGAAAAATTAGGCTTACGCGTGCCGGTGTACATGGTGCCCGGCAATCACGATATTATTGACGACCAAGCCACCCAAGCTTGGTCAAAAAATGTTGGTGAACGCTGGCGCAGCTTGGATGTTGGCAACGTGCATTTAGTGCTGCTCGACAATGCCGACCGTAAAGTTGGTTTCCCTACAGACGAACTTGATTGGCTAGAAAAAGATCTTGCTGACTCGCCGTCTCGCAGACTTGCCGATTCAGTAACCATCCTCGCCTTTCACCGGCCGTTCAACTACCCGCTGGCCAATATCCTCGGTGATGACGAAACCAGAACGTCACGCGCGAGTAACGAACGTTTTATGCAAATCCTGGCCGCCAACCCAGTGGACTACATTTTCACCGGCCACGTGCATACGGCCATTGACTACACTATGGTCCTCGAGCGGGATGCGAATGACCGCATTGCGAAAAGCGTGCCCGTCACGGTTTCGGGCGGGGGTGGCCAGCCCATCCAAGCGGCCTTTGGCGGCCTGCTCAAAGAAAAATTCCACGCGTTGAAGGTGGAGGTGGTGGGGAAGGAAGTACGCACGTCGTTTATATTGCCGAGGGTAGACCCCTCCTTAGTCCTCCCCTCCGAGAGGGGAGGATAGCTATATAATATCCCCTCCTCTCGGAGGAGGGGTGTCCCGCTCGAGCGGGAGACGGGGTGGTTTAGTCGGGGAGACCATCGATCGGTGAAATTACCAATGATAATCCTCATCTCCTGCCTCGCTAAAAGGGTAGCCTGGGTCCCTTGACCCAGGCGTTGCCTCGGCGAGGTCAAGGGACCTCGCCTACCCCGCCTTAGCAATAAAACTTACGGGCAATACCCCTCGTCCGACGTGCTAAAGGCCGGGCGGGTGAGGAGTTCAAACTTTTCTAGGGTAGCTGGCTTATTGACAAAGGTAACAGTCTGACCAACATTACTGGAGAACGTGTATGGCAAGGGCATAATGCAGCTCGAAGCATTCAGGGTGGCAATATTTTGCAGGCCACCCGTGCCGGTCGTATTCACAGTTGCCCCAGTTGCTGTCCATCCGCCGCTACCATCGGCTGCTTTCAAACGCAGGTAGTACGTGCAAGGCGCAAGGTTACATTCGTATAGTGGATCTGTACTGGCAACACCCAGCAACGTGCATACGCCGCCCGGACAAGTTATTACATCCGCATCGTATGGCCCATACCGCTTGAGCTCGTTGGCAATTTGAATGGGAATGTCCTTCTTCAATTCTTTTTCGCTAAAGATAACAAAGTCGAACAAGCCCGAGAGCGGCAAGGACCAAGGGAAGAGCGCTGCCAAGGCCTGCTTCTGCCCGGCGGCGCTGCTAATGGACTTCACCTGGATCTGCGAGGTAACCGCAGGGTCGGTGAACACCCTAAAATTTGCGACATCACCGTTTGCAGGTGAAGGCAAACGAAGTGGAGTAACGCGTATGCGGAAGCCAGCAAAATCTCCCCCAAGTGGATAGGCGGGGTAGAACTGGGTAATGGGCACACTAAACCCATATCCATTGCTGCCACTGATACCGCAGCCGCTGGTACTGTGGAAACTACTGTAGCTTACTAAAATTTTCTGAGTTCGGGAGAGATTTAGCAGGGTGTCCCACGCTACCCAACTCACCTCCAGCACTTCGTCATCGCCGCCAGAACTCTCAGCGTACACACAGAGCGCTGGGGTTGTGCCGATCGACGAAATAGAAGTATCCACATTGTAAAGCTCCACAAAGACGCTCTGGTTCTCTTTCACCGTCTGGTACACCGAAGCTTCGCTGCCAACTTGAGCACTGGCGCTCAAAAGCCCGCCGGTTGATGGGTAGAAGTACGAACTATTTTCGTCATCTACGCTCCCACTGTTCTGACCAGGCAACGTCGCCGTTGTCAACTGTGCGAGCGCACTTGAGAGCGTACCCGACTTGAGAGCATTCAGCTTGTTCAAGCCCAGCTCCATGCCCGACTCGGTAGCGTAGTACCCTTGGTGGCCTTCTTTAACCACGGCGTTAATGCGCACCTGGAACACCAGCACCGTGCTTAAGGTAACGCCAATAGCTACCACCGACGACATAATCATTATCGCCAGCAGCAGGGTAATGCCTTTGGGTTGGCGACGTTTACGGGACATAGGTATTCAAGCGGTCAAGATTTTTGAATATGCGGCTGGCAACCGTGGTCTGGAAAATCTGGCTCACGGTCTGCTGGCCGCTGGTGCGCGAGACTTCCAGGCTGTAGGTAACGCGTGGGTGCAGCGAAACTGTATCACCGAATTTCTGTGGGAAGCAGTAGCATTTCCCGCCACGCTCGTTTTGGCATGTATCGGCCACATCCGGATTTTCGCAAATCGTCCCCCACCGACAATTCAGCTCCGTGAAAGAAGGTGGACTCTCGGTCCCACATTCCATTGCAACCTGCGCGGCAAACGGATCTTCCGACGGGGAAATAAAAAAAGTAAAGCTACTCACGGTTAAATTTGGGGGAGAAATATCGGTATTGTCCCAAGCAGTAGTCAGTGAAGCATCATTACATGCAACTGTCACCGGCGCAATGGGCACCATACGTTGAATTGTCTTTGTCGTACTGTTCAATCGGTATAAAATTTGCGTATTCAGCGCATCACGTACTACGAGACATTCATTGCCGGTACCGGTTAAAGCAGCAAAAAGTTTTTTCGGCTCGCCAACAAGAAAGGTTGAGTAGTACGAATAGTCCACGCTCCCTTCCCGCAAGTCTTTGGCAATTTGCTCCACCACGGCCCGGGCGTCGTTTTGCAATTCTTGCTGGTTGAGCGCCCGGCGTTGCTGCTGCACAAAAATGAGAAAAACGTTAACCGCCATGAGCGCCGTAATCGAGAAAATTGCCATGGTAACAAGTACTTCTATCAGAGTAAACCCAGCACCACTTTTCCGGGCAGCCCAAGAATTCACCGGCAAAGTGGTGCTGGGTGAACCCATACTTTGCTTGTGACTTCTAAAGTGAAATCCAATCATAGAGGAATTCCTGGTAGCGGACTCTTGTCGCACTATCGGCTTTTGGCCAGCGTACTTCGCTGGTGACCAGTGCGCCAACATTAGTCGTTTCAGTGTCCCAGTCATCGGCAGCGTGATTTCCTTGGTTATTGTTGGCCGCAACGTAATCGGTACAGTTCGAAGCGCTTCCGCTATCCACAACGAGTTCATGGGTAGTAATTGTGGGTGGATTTGTACCATTATCAGTTATTGTCCCACGGCAAATCGGCTGCAAACTTACCACTCGGTAGTATTTACTCTGCACAACGCCCGAGTCCACCGGTGAATTTTGCAACTGCAGGTACGTACCTTGGTATGTATACACCTTGGCCCGATTGTCATCCCACACTTCCTCTGGATGACCTGATGCTGTGTATTGCCCGTCTTGGAGCAAAGTACTGGCAAGCAGGGGGTTGTAAAAGGTTAATTGCCCATCGGGAGAATTGCCGGGCGGCACGCTTGTAGCAACCGATGGGTAGGCAAAGCCGAACTGGAAAGATTGCTCGAGGATCAAATCTTTGAGTGTCGTTACGTCAGCGACGTTCGTAGTGTCATCGTCACGATAGTCGCAATCCGCAGGCGCATTTGCGAGACGGGGGGGGCCACCCACACCCTCGCAACCCGTAGGCATTGGCCAACTTTTAAATAAGTAATTCCCTAAGACTTGCACATCGCAATCACGCGAACTCGTGAGAGCAATATCATCATCATTATTGGTGGTGCACACATTCGAAACACCCACTGTGCATGCTGGGTCACTAGGATGAATAACCTTACATACCGCGCCTTCCATATTGCCCAGATCATAGGTGGTTAGGTATATTGTTGGATCACTAGTTTTCAAGGCATTTTCAAAAAGGTACGAACTCCAACTCACCAGCGGGTCTTCAACTTTGCGCAGCGATCCCGAGTTGCGCAGGCTGTAGGCAATTTCCAAACCTTCCCGCGCCAAACTTTGGCCCACAATCCGGTCCTGGTTGGCGCGGCCCAGGTTGATGCTGGTGTTGACCAGCACCAGCGAGCCCACCACGCCCACCAGAATAACCCCGATGGCAATAACGCCTTCGAGCAAGACGATCCCGGCTGGGTGTTTAGAACGTACAGTCGCCATCGGGTATGTGGGTTATCACGCCTTCTTTGGTAACGCGGACAATGCGGCAATCACTCGTCGGTCGAGTCTTTAGTGCCACCATGAGCTGCACTTCTTTCCATAGTTTTCCACCCGTAAGGTTCCAGGGCGCCCCAGCGGTAGGGGTTTTTATGCTCACGTTGTCCGAGAGCACGATTGTGCGGCCGTCGGGCGAGGAAAAGTCTACAATGGCCTGCAATGGGTAGGTGTCAGAGATAGTACCCGCGGCGGGTTGGGGGGCGGGTTCGGTTTTGTTACGCCAGGGAGAGCCATCGTCACAGGTAACTGCTACCGCCGATTCCGCTTCGATAAGCTGGATATCTAGCAAGGTAACGCGCGGGTCAAAGCTATATGCTGTTCGTATGGTATCACCTTTGTAGTAATTCGTGCTGCCAATCTTGTCGCTACTAAACAAATAATCTTTACCGGTGTCCATATTCTTGAACGCGTTTGTGAGCACGTCCCAGTTGGGGTCGCCCGACGAAAATGGGAAGCAGCTGCCCAGGCACATCACCCGGTCACCGAACATGAAGTATTGGGTGAGGTCTGGCCAATGATTGTCGCCAAAACTAATCCCGTCCTGGCAGCTGAAAAACATGCCGTAGCCGCCGCTGGCCGTGGTGTGCGTGCATGCATTAGCACCTGTGCCAGTATTTGTGCAGTCAGTATCCGTAGTGCACTCCATATCCAGATTTTGCACGCCACAGAAACCCGAGACCTGGCCGCCAATGGTGTGCTCTTGGGCAAAGCGCAGGCGGGAGACGAGCAACGCCGTCTCGCGGGAGAGTAGGCTATCGTCACTCCCCCGCCGATAGTTGGCGACAACCAGGCCGAAGAGAAGAGAAAAAATGCCCAAGGTTACAATAATCTCCACCAACGTGAATCCGGCTTTACGGCTAGAAGGTACAATCCGCATCGCCGCTTTGGGAAATCGCCCCCGTTTGATCTACGGTAATTACCCGGCAATCTTTAGTACGTTTGACAATGCCCAGTATTACTTCAGCCTTAGCCCATGGATTATTCGGGTCTATTTGCCAAGTTGCCGTAGGTGGACTGCTGGTAACATTATCGTTGATCTGCACCTTACGACCGTCAGGGGGCAAGAATCGAACTACGGCCTGGATGGGATAATTTTGATTATCACCGACTGGTGCTAACCCAGAGTCAATTGACCCATTAGGTAATGAGGGTGAATTTGTATTTGGTACGCCTCCAGGATTTGTTACACTATTATTTATTCGCCATCTTGAAGTATTCGTACATTGAGAACTCGTCACGCCATCAAGTGCCGTAATACGAATATCACGTACTTCTACATCGTTACTCAAAGTATACATTTCCTTTAAAGTGTCGCCACGATACCCGGGGAAAGACTGCCCATGCCATAAGTAATGAATTACACCATCACTAATATACTGCCCTTGCCAGGGTTTATATGGGTTTATTGGAATAGTTCCTGATTGGAAACAACCCTGTTTATTAGAGCCATCATCATTTACAGATTGTTTGCAAGCAAGTACATCTGCAAAAATACTGTAACTTCTTTTACCGTAGTAATTAATTGGGTAACTATTATTCGAAACGACTGTTGGACTCCCTATAGTATGTGGATATTGAAATGGAATGTACCCCTTATTTGGTCCCTCTGTGTTATCTACAGCCGCAACAATGGTGCAAGAGAAAACTACCGCGTATCCACCGGGTGGGCTTTTTTCATCTGTGCACACATCATACTCAGTCGCAGTACCTGTGATACCTAGACAATTTGTTGGTGCTTTACACCTACAGTCAGCATCAGTCACGCACTGTTGCCCAGAAAAGAACGAACAGTATTTTACGGTCCTCCCGCTCGACGTAAGCTCTTGGGCGTAGCGCATATTTGCCATGACCAAATTTACCTCCCGATTGAGCACGCTGTCTTTGTTGCCTCGGGTGTAATTGGCCAAGAAAAAAGCGAGCATCGCAAAGGTAATGCCCATAGCGACAGTTATTTCTACAAGTGTGAACCCAGCACCACTTTGCCGGTGGGCTCTTGGGATGCCCGGCAAAGTGGTGCTGGGTAAATCCCCGCTCGCATCATGTTTTTTTACTGCACTAAAACCAAGTCTTTTTCTTAACTCACGTATCGCGTTGCCATTATGCTTAAGGTTGTGTTCACGCATACGAGCTATTTGTTCTTCTTTAAATGCTTCATAGTAAACCAATTGCCAAGGTTTATACCGTTTCGTAGCCGGACTCTTACCGTCATTATGTTCTTCTATTCTGCGTTGTAGGTCACGGGTAGAACCGACATAATACTCACTGCGTTTTAGACTCTTGAGGAGATAGACGTAAAACATGCAAAGTGGTGCTGGGTCATAAGCCAATCATATTCTGGTACCAGTTTACCACGCTGGGGCCAAAAATGTAGGCCGCAATGCCCGCCGCACCCAGGAACACTCCAAAAGGGAGCTGGCTTTTGAGCCTTACCCTGCCCCGGGCCAGCAAATAGGCCGCCCACACGCTGCCGCTTAGGTACGAGGCGAAGAGCGCCAAAATAACCCCGGGCAACCCCAGGTATGCGCCGAGGATAGCCCCAATGCGGATATCGCCGCTGCCCACCCACTTCCCCCGCGAAAAATACCATTGCAGCCAGAACCAGCCAGCACCGATGGTTATGGCGAGGATGAGGGATACAAGCTGGGAGCTTAACGCGGAGGACTGGCCACTGAAAATCCGGGCAAGCTGAAGGACGAACAGAATTGCCAGGGTGGGCAGGCTTATGCTGTCAGGTACAATTTTATGCCGCCCGTCAATGAATGCGAGTACCAGCAGGCTGCACGCGCCAATTGCGCCGATGAAAAATTCTAACGAGAGGCCAAACCGCGAAAAAAGTAATATGAAAATAATCGCCGTGAGCATTTCGACAATAATGTACTGGGGGCTTATGGGCTTGTGGCAAAACCGGCAGCGGCCGCGGAGAAACAGGTAGCTAACAATCGGCACCAAGTCTGGGCCCTTGAGCACTTTTTTGCAGTGCATGCACCGCGAGCGCTGGTTGAGGTTCAAAAACTTTCGGCGCTTGGGCAAGCGAAAAATGACGACGTTCAAAAAACTGCCGATGATAGCGCCAAGCAGGAAGAGGAAGATGGGGATGACAAGTGAGGGCATACTATATATCCCTCTCCCTGGGTGGGAGAGGGTGGCCAAAGGCCGGGAGAGGGGGAAGCTGCTGCTGTATTTTTTCTAGAACTGCGGTAATGTCAGAGGCAATCTCATTATTCCAAACGCGAATAGTTTTCCACCCTTCGCTCTGTAACCACATATCACGTTCAGCATCGTGCACTCTTTGGTCTGGCTCATCATGTCCACTTCCATCAACTTCAACTATAAGTTTGTATTTCGGTGCACAGAAATCAACAATATAATTACCAATGGGGTACTGTCGATAAAATTTGACCCCTCCAAAACGCCCTGCCCGTAAGTACTGCCAGAGTTTCGCTTCAGTATCCGTTTGTTTCTTTCGTAGAGTACGTGCAAATTTTGTTAGTGCATGGCGCATGGTTTTTCCTCCTCTCCCCCGCTTCGCGGACCCTCTCCTACCAGAGGAGAGGGGGTGCTAACAGACCCTACTTCTACCTCACCCCCGCCGGGGTAAGCACGTGCTTGCCGGCCGCAAAACCACTGGCGCCGCGCTCCAGGGTAAAGCTTATTTCGTAGGTGGTGGCGTCTGGCACTTTAGCAACTAAATAGTCCGCGCCTCGTGGGTCTTGCAAGGTTGCAATGTTCGCAAAGTCTTGCTTGAGGTTGCACGTCCGCACCGGCACGTTCACCGTGGCACAACCATTCTCGGCCGCGCTGGCGTAGCTCGACGTACGGTTAAACAACAGTAGGAAGCCCACCTGTAGCCGCGCCATATCGGCTACGCGCTGGGCATCGCGCGCCTTGGCCCGCTCGGCGCCAACGGCCCGCACACCCATAAAAAGCACCACCAAAAAGGCGAGGCTGACGAGGACGATGCTGATCATGGATGCTCCCTTTGGAATGCCCGACTGTAACATTGTATGGTTTATTATTTTTTCTTACGTGCAGGGGGAGCCGGTCGGAGCAATTTCTACCCCGGTCGAAAGTTTGGAAGAAAAAACCCACCAACTTTTATCAAAATCTACGGGTCGTTCAACTTGAGTAAGGAGAATATATTGTGAAGCTGAAGTTTGATTTACCGTACCGTCACCCACGCAGGAGATGTACCAAAATTGACGAGAAAGTGGTGTTGGTCCGTTGGTCGATACATTTGGTAAGCGTGCAATGTACTTGCTATTGCCGACCAGAGCATTAAAAAAACTACAGGCTGGACACCCGTCAGCATCGGCACGTACTGCGAATTGCGGGCTAGCTTCCGTTGTCCACCCTTGGTCTCCACCAATGGTAGAGTCTGGGTATACATTTCCGTTTGCATCATGGTACAGCAACAAACCCGTAGCCAGCTGCTTCAAGTCACTCTTCTTGGCGACGTCACGAGCCTTTTCCCGGGCGCCATTCAAGGCAATCAAACCCACAGCCGAAAGTATGCCAATTATTGCTATAACGACGAGTAGTTCGATGAGCGTGAAGCCTTCTTTTTTTACCATAACTAGTGGTATGAGAAGTATAGCCAGCGTAAGAATTATACCCTTCTTGAGCGCGTATGCCAAACTGACCTATAGAGACACTATTTCTTATAAAACAGTGCTTCTCCAGGTTTGAGGATACTTTGGTAGGCTTGCTCGGCTTCAGCAATAAGCGAATCAGCTTTCTGCTGCTGGTTCCGGGCACGTAAAAAATTTACGTACTCAGCAGTAACATCTGGATGAAAGTGTCTATCAAGTTCGATGGCCCGTTGGTAATGCACCTCAGCACGGGCATCGTCCTTTTGGGCCACGGCTATTCGGGCAACCGCTATGTGCGTAGCGTAGCTCACGGGCGCCAACCAAAGTGCTCGTTCACCATACACTCTGGCTACCGTAATTGAGTCGGCACCTCCTGGCCTTGCAAGCCATAACGCATTTGCCAGCTTTGCTAGCAGCGCTGGATCGGGATCCCAGCGCAGTCCCGCTCGGTAATTTACAATCGCGCTGGTATAGTTTTCTTCCGCTAAATATTTTTCGGCACGCGCTAATGATGTATACGCCATGGCAACCCCTACCCCTCGAATGACGATGAAGCAGGCTAGGAGACCAACGACCCAACCAATCACCCGGCTGCTTGCGCGCGCTGGGCTTGCATTTTGCGTGACAACCAGGCCCGCAATACTCCAGAAAGCTAACCACACGCCTGGGAAATGCCAGGCGAAATCAGTCACCGAATGCAGCCCGGAGGCCAGCAAACCCACGGCGGCGGCAAACAGTACCCCGCGTTCGGCGGACGGCGGACGCAGTGAATGCACAATTGCTCGACCAAGTGCAAAAAAACTCAGTAAGCCGAGCAACCCAACGATTATTCCCCCTTCGGCCGCTAACTCAAGGTACGCGTTATGGGCATAACGAGGCTGCTCTAAACGGGATTCACCAAACTGTGAGTAGGACAACTGGTACGCACCAATACCGACGCCAGTGAAGGGTTTCGCTTGTGCCATTGCAAAAGATACCCGAATGAACTCCCAGCGTTGGCTGAAACTGCTGTTGAAGTGAGAGCGAGTAATAACTTGGTCCAGGCGGACAGCGCGCGTCACGCTACGTGTTTGTGCAAATCGAATTCCGATACTAAGCAGCACAACCGCAATGCAACCAACCAGGGCCCAACGAATGCATCGCAATAGTATTGCTCGGGGCTGCAAGGCAAGCCAAATAATTGCGGCCACACCGAGGCTAACCATACCGGTAAGCGAAAAACTCAGTGCAAGGGCGATAAGCAGGCAGGCAGCGGAAAATATAGCAATCCACCGCTGCATGCCCTTACGTAACACGGCCATGCCAATTGCGAGCGGTAAAAATAAAACCGCAAACCCACCCAGTGCATTCGCATTTCCTAAGAAGCCCCCGGCCCTTTCGATATTTGAAAATGCGGCGAAGTTGATAATGGCCCAGAGCCCACCTAAACCAGCGATGCAAACCAATATGAAAAGTACACGTTGCCTAAACTCGCGGTCGAGCGTTCGAGCGGTAAAGAAAAAGCCAATACCGGTAAACCAGTAGATAAATGTACGCATGCTCGCGTACTTCTCCCCCGACCAGGGGAGTACAACGAGCATGACAACCAATAGCATGCTGAACCAAAATAAGGGTGACCGGTGGCTCTCCGCGTGTAAGCCGTCACGTGAGAGCAGAATAAGCAAAACGACAAGAATGCCGAGGAAGGCTTCAACCCAAGGTGACCAATCTGCCCCCATGGTCGATGCCGTAGCCAGACCAATGAGAAGGAGTGCGATGGTGAGCGTTGTACGGGACATGGAAAAAGCATAGCACACACAAATCGCTTACAGATACCGTTATTGAGATATGCGCTGTCGCTTACTGTGCTTGTGATAAGGAAACAATATGAGATTCTCATAAACGAAAACTGCCAGGAATCTGGCAGTTTTCTGATACAAACCCAATCTACTACAAACAGGTTACGGTTCCGTGTGCTGAGGCTGCTGTACAAGCGACGATTGCTGCGGATTCGCAAGCAACTCCACCGCTGTAACCAACTACCCAGTAGGCACCAGTTTGCTTCCCACGCTCGAGTTGAGCGTAGAGGATATAATCAGATGCCGTTGTTGCGCCACATGATTTGTAACGATAGTCATATGCTGTGGCTTCGTCATTACTCGAAGGTGTCTTGGGCAGTTTCGAAATAAATTTCGTCGATCCCGCGAGTGCAGCGGTAAGTAAGCTATTGTCCGAGCCGCCACCAATCGCATCGCTTGCATCAACTGCGGCAGCATCCGCGTTCGGGAAATTATTGTACGTATCGTAGTACAAAGCCAAACCTGTGCGGATTTGTCCGAGGTCGCTCTTGCGCTGGCTGTCGCGAGCTTTTTCACGTGCACCATTGAGTGCGATGAGGCCCACGGCAGACAGGATACCGATGATGGCGATAACCACCAACAGTTCGATAAGGGTAAAACCTTTTCTTTTTTGCATGTCTGTCACCTCCCTTCGCTTTATGCGGCGAAAGCGGATAGTCCGTCTGGGGGATCAGTGATCAGTACTGAACCACCCATCCTCCCCGCCCGCCTACGCTCCGATGGAGCTTCGGTGGACTAAGTTCAGGACGTTCCGCAGCCACGACAAGATAGGTATATTGTAGCAGGATTTGGGGGGAAGGGGTAGGCGTGGTCCCTTGACCGCGCCGATTTCCAACCAAGTCTCTAGCAAGACCCCTCCTTAGTCCTTCCGGTCGCTCCCGATGGGTCGCGCCGCCTTCGGCCCCTTCGTAAGGGGAGGATAACTTTCAAACGGCCTACATTATCCCCTCCTCTCCCCCGCTTCGCGGACCCTCTCCTACCAGAGGAGAGGGATATTTTACAGTCTCCCTCTCCCCTCCGTGGGAGAGGGTGGCCGAAGGCCGGGAGAGGGGTCTAATTAATCGCGTTGCTAATGTTGTAAATTGGCAGCAGAACCGAAGACACCATAAAGCCCACACCCACGCCCATGAGCAACAGGATGATTGGCTCGATAAGCGAAACCAGGTTGCGCACCAGGGCATCCAGCTCGTTCTCGTAAAACTGGGCGACCTTAATGAGCACTTGGTCCAAACGGCCGGACTGCTCGCCCACGCTCATCATCTGCGAGAGCATGAGCGGCACAGCCTTGCTCTTGACGAACACGGTGGTTATCGAGTTGCCGTCTTCGACCTCTTTAATGGTGCGGGCAATAATATCCTGGTACGTACCGTTGCCGACCACCTCGGCCGTAATGCTCAAGGCGTTGGAAATAGGCACACCCGAGGTCAGGAGTGTGGAGAGCGTGCGGGCAAACCGCGTAAGGTAGATCATGGTAAAAATCCTGCCCGCAATGGGGGTGCGGAGTTTGACAATATCGAGCACCCGCCTGCCGCCGGCCGTGCGGCGCCACATAATAAAACCGACAATAAGGCCGATGACAAAAAGCACTAGGACGTACCACTGGTTACGCGCGAAGTCGCTGACAGTAATAAGCAGCTTGGTGGTAAACGGCAGCTCGGCCCCGCCCTCGGCAAACACTTCGAGCAATTTTGGCAGCACGAACACCACCATGACAAAGCCGACCGCCAGCACGGCGAAGAGCACCACCGCCGGGTAGATAAAGGCCCCGCGCACGCGGCTGATGATGCCGTAGTCTTTCTCCCGCTGGTCGGCCAGGTAGATGAGCACTTCGTCCAGCTTGCCTGTGGTTTCGCCAGACCGGATCATGGACACGAAGAAATTGTTGAACACTTGCGGGTAGCGGCCCATGGCGGCCGAGAGCTTGGCGCCGCCGTCCACTTCGTCCAGCACGTCCGAGAGAATCATTTTAAAGTGCACGTTCTTGGTCTGGCGTACGAGGATGCGCAGCGACCGCACAATAGGTACGTTGGCCGAAATCATAACCGAGAGCTGGCGGCTGAACACCACCTGCTCTTTTACGGATACGCGGTTGAACAAGTTGGCGCCGAGAAACTGCTGGCTCTTGGCCCGCTCGCGCAGGCTAATGATGGTGAGCTGCTTCTCCCGCAGCGTATCGTAGGCCGCAGACTCGGTGGGGGCCACGACGGCCCCTTCCACGGTCTGGCCTTGCAGGTTCTTGGCGCGGTAGTCGAAAATTGCCATAAATTAGCCGCGGTTTACCATGGTGCGAATGCTGGCCGGGTCTTGCGCCACGGCCTCGGCATCTTCGGGCAAAATATCGCCCACGCCAACGAGGCTGGCCAGCGTCCGGTCGAGCGATTCCGTGCCGTCTTCCCGCGTGGTCTGGATGGTATTGGCCAGCTGCAAAAACTGGCCGTCGCGGATAACCGCGCGAGTGGCCGGGGCAGGGGTAAAAAGCTCCACCACCAGAATGCGGCCGCCGCCCACCCGGGGCACCAGGCGCAGGTTGATAACGCCCTGCAAGGCATCGGCCAGCTCTTTGCGCACGACGGGCTGGTCGGCCGGGGAAAAGGCATTCACCATGCGCTCAATGGCCTGGACGGTGGAATCGGCGGTGATAGTGGCCAGGATGAGCTTGCCGCTGTGCAGGGCTTTGACGCACGCGCGCATGTCCTCGGTGGTATCCAGCTCGGCAATTGCGACAACATCGACATCTTCCATTTCGGTAAGCGCCAGGGCGTGGCCGATGCTCGGCACGTCGGTGCCAACTTCGCGCTGCTCGATAACGCTCTTCTGGCTCACCAGCAAAAACTCAATGGGTTGCTCGATGGTAAGAATGTGCGTAACCCGCTCTTGGTTAATGAGGTTGACCAGCGAGGCCAGCACCGTGGTGCGGCCCGAACCATAGGGGCCGGAAATGAGCACCAGGCCGTGGGGGGCGCGGGCAAAAGTTTCGACCACCTTGGGCAAGCCCAACTCCCGGGGGGCCGGGATCGCATCGGGAATGTAGCGGAGATCGAGCGAGAGCGTGCCCTTCTGGTACATGGCGGTCAGGCGGAAGCGGAGCTTGCCTTCGAGCGCGACGGTGACGTGCAAATCGCGGTCTTTTTCCAAGGTGGCTTTCTGGCTGTCGTTGAGCACGCCGTCCATAAAGCCCTTTAGCACGTCGGCGCTGACTACGGGTTCCTGTTCCAGCGCCACGAGTTTGCCGTCCACGCGCAAGTAGGGCGGGTTGCCGGGCACAAGGTGCACGTCGGACGCGCGGTATTGCGTGGCCTGGGTAAGGATGCGGGTAATGGCTTGTTGTTCGGAGGTAAGCATGCGGGTTACGAAATACGAATTGGGACCTACGAAACTACGAATTACGAAAAGAGATACGAATTTCGGGAAACTTGCTAAGGCGCGGTCAATGCGCTATTCGTAATTTCCCGCCACCTATTGCAGTCAAGATAGAAGTCAGCGGGATCCCGCCCCATGGCGGGACGTATATTCGTAGCATTTCCATTCGTAATTCGTAATTACTTCACCAGCCTTTTCACCTTGGCCACCACTTCGGACGGCATGAAGTGCGCTTTGATGAGGTAGTCTACCGCGCCCAGCTTAAGGCCTTTCTGCACGTCTTCTTTCTGGCCCAGGTTGGTAAGCAGGATGACCGGTACGGGCTTGGTTTTCGGGTTGGCTTTTACTTCTTTGAGCACATCGAAGCCGCTCTTCTTGGGCAGGACGATATCCAGCAAAATGATATCCGGCACTTCGCGCTCGGCCAGGGTCACGGCCTGTTCGCCATCGCTGGCCAGCACCACGCGAAAACCTTCCAGCTCGAGCTTTGTTACGTACATGCCGGCCAAAAAAGTATCATCTTCCACCAGGAGGATGGTGCTTTTGCCGGAGGGTTTTTTCACACCGGTATCCGGGCTGGCTTTCTTCGGGGTTGGTCGTTTGGCAATTGGCATAGGGTGGTAAGGGGTGAAAAATTATTCTTGGGTGGCGCGCAGCACTTCTTCCACGGTCGTCATGCCCAGCAGCGCTTTTACAAAGCCGTCTTCTTTCATGGTCAGCACGCCCTGCCGCTTGGATTCGGCTTTAATATCCTGCAGGCGCGAACCGCCGGTTATAATCATTTTCATTTCGTCGGTTATTTCGATAACTTCGGCAACCACCAGGCGGCCTTTGTAGCCGGTGTTGCCGCAGCGCACGCAGCCCCGGCCGTGGGAGAACTTCGGCGCCGCCAGGGTAAAACCTTTGGGGAAAGCCGCTTGGGTTGCGCCTTTGAGGGTTTCCAGGACAAGGTCGCGCGTGGCGTCTGGCACGGCTTGTTCCTCTTTGCAGTATTCGCAAATGCGCCGCACCAAACGCTGGGCCAGGATGGTGGAGAGGGAAGAGGAAATGAGGAACGGCTCGACTTTCATATCAATGAGCCGGGGCACGGCCCCGAACGCATCGTTGGTGTGGAGCGTAGAGAATACCAAGTGGCCGGTAAGCGCGGCGTTCACGGCCAGTTCCGCGGTTTCGGTATCGCGAATTTCCCCCACCATGACCACGTCTGGGTCTTGGCGCAGGATGGAACGCAAGCCGTTGGCAAAGTTGTAGCCGACGTCCGCATTCACCTGGCTCTGGTTCACGCCTTCGGTGTGGTACTCCACCGGATCTTCCAAAGTGACGATGTTTACATCCTCGGTGTTAATCATGCCCAAGAGCGTGTAGAGCGTGGTGGATTTTCCCGAGCCGGTGGGGCCGGTGCTCAAGACCATGCCCTGGGTGGAGGAGAGGGATTTAACGAGTACGTCTTTCTCGCGGCCAATGAAGCCCAGGTCGTCCAGCGTAAGGATGCGGTTGGAAGAATCGAGAATACGCATAACGACCTTTTCGTTGTTCATCAACGGCAGCGTGGAAACGCGCAAGTCAATGGATTTATTGTCCACTTCGGTGTGGAAGCGGCCGTCTTGGGGCAGGCGCGTTTCGTCGAGTTTGAGGTTCGAAACTACCTTGATGCGCGCCACAATGGCCGCGTGTACGTAGGGCGGGAGTTTGATGGACGTGTGCAAGATGCCGTCCACGCGGTAGCGCACGCGCGAGCCAAGCGCCGTGGGCTCGATGTGAATGTCCGAAGCGCCGCCCTCGATAGCATGGCGCAGAATAACCGCAACCATTTTCGAAACCGGCGCGGTTTTAATAACTTCTTCAATGCCTTTGTCCGCCAGGCTAATTTCGTCCAGCTCGCTGGTGACGGGCTTCTCGGACGGCTCGGTGGCGGCGAGCGCTTCTTCCACTTCGGCGCTCAAACTGGCGTACTGCTTTAGCACGCCGCCCAGAACACCGCCGCTGAAGTCAGCAACATCTGTTCC
>JBBTRU010000036.1:39252-55286 GCA_038065015.1 Patescibacteria group bacterium
TCGATGGTAAAGTTGGTGTTGCGCGCAATAAACTCGATTGCCTCGAGCGCGCGAAAGTTCGTGGGGTCGACCAGGGCAATACTCAACTTCCGGCCATCCTTGGCAAACGGCACCATCTGGTAGTTGCGGGCAATATCCCGCGGCACAATATTCAGCAATTCTGCGCTAATCACGCGCCCTTGCAGCTCGACGTAGGGAATCTGAAAAACGTCGGCGCGGGCCTTGGCCAGGTCATCCTGCTTTACCACGCCTTGCTCTTCGAGGATGGTTACCGTGGGCACGCGCTTCTGCCGGGCTTGCTGCTCGGCAACCTCCAGCTGCTTCGGAGTAATCGCCTTGCGCTCCAGGAGCACGCTCGCCAGGTCGCGAACGTCGGTTTTCGCCAGCAGCGCCGTCATAGGGGCAGGAAAGGATTTGCCCGGCCCGAATGGCCGAGTTCTTGGGTGCTGGAACGGTTGCCCGCAGCGTCAACGGCAATAACCGAGTAGTACAGCGTTTTTCCGGCGACCAGTTTGGTATCTTCGAAGCAAAAATCTTTGGCGCAGTCTTTCTGCGCGTCGACCGCCACATCATCCACGGTGGCAACGTCAGCTACCAACTTCTGCCCAATGCTGGTACCCAGCGTGAGCGACTCGTCCGAGCGGTACACGTCGTAGCGGACAACGTCGAGCGAGGTGGAAGGCACCCACGCAACGCGCGCCAGGGCGTTGGCGGCATCGTAGGTGGCGGTAACGAAATCCGGAGCTTTGGGCGACGTGCTGTCTGTGCTGGCGATACTGCCGCTCCACGCCTGGCCTTGCAGCGACTCGGCCACCCACAGCACGGTGTAGAAGTGCAGGCCTGCCCGGCCGTTTGCATCTTCATACCCCGTCGCGCCCGCATCCAGGCTGGCCACTTGCTGGCCCAAGCTGCCGGCGGCTTCCGAGCGGTACACTTCAGCGGCTTTTTCTTCGCTGCCCACCGGCGCGGTCCACTGCAAGCGCACGCCCGCCTCGTCCGCAACCGTCACCGTAAGCCCGCCGACGCTCTCGTTGGTTTTGGCTGCCACCTGCGCCGACTGGGTAAGGCCGGTCTGCTGCACGAAGTACACCTGGTATGTCACGGCCTGCTTGTCCGTTGCCCGGGTAAACAGGAAAGCGGTTGCGGGCATGGGCAAGGTGGCCAGGTTCTCGCGCCCGGCATTGGTCACTTTGGCAACGCGGACAAAATTTGCGTTTATACCGGCAGGAATTTTCCAGGTGAGCAGGATGGTACCGCCGGTCTGCACGTCAAACGCATCCACGGCCGGGGCGGGAATATCCGTGGCCGGCACGGGGACGGCTGCCTGGGTAATTAAATCGGTGCCGCCTTTGGGCGAGAGGGCGTAGAACCGCGAATCGCGAAATAGCGCCTGCCCGAAATCTTTCGAAACGGTTTTTTGCTGCGTCGGCGTGCCCACGCTACCCGGATCGTAGCCGCCCGTAAGGTTGGTGTAGAGCACGTAGCCAGCCAGCAACACAATGGGTATGCCGCCGAAGAGCAGGATTTTCTTTAGCCGAGCCGGAGTTTGCTTCTGGACGAGCATAGGAGGTTAGCCTTCGAAATAGTACGAACGGAAGCTGAAGTTATACGTGCTGGCGGCCGCCGTGGTTGCGGGCGAGTGCGATATAGCCGTAAGGTCGAGCAGCGGCGCCTGGCGGGAAACCACATTGAGAAAACTCTTCAAGCCGTTGTAGTCCATGGCGCCCGTGAGAATGACAGACACGGTCATAGCCTTAAGCCCGCCGGTGGGGCTGGCCGAACCCAGCACGGCCGCACCGCCGTCAGAGACTGCCACGGATTCCAAGCTCATCTTGGCCTCGCCGGCAAACGCCTGCATCTGCCGAAAAATGCCGGGAATATCCTTGCCGCGCGGCACGACCAGATTCAGGCGGGCCAAATCGTCTGCCGACACTGCGTGCACCGCATCCCGCAAGGCGCGCAGCTCGCCAAGATATTTCTCTTGCGCCTCGAATTGCTGTTGCTTCTGCTTGTAATCCAGCCCGCCCAGGGCCTGCACCTGCTTGACGCGCGGCATGACAAAAGCCACGCTCCCAATGAGCAGCACCAACCCGGCCACGGCAAAGCCGAAAACCAGGATATGGCGTTCGACGAAGTGCAGAGGTTTGCGCAGGGAGAAGTGCATGCTAGCGGGTGTGATAAAAAGCTTTCGAGTCGACCCGGAGCGAAACGCTAAACGAAACCACATCTTTGACCGTTGCCGGGGCCGTCCCGGGCGCCGTTGCGGCGGCCGCGCCTTGCGTCCGGGTGGCACTCAACACGGTGGCTTGCGTAACGAAATCCTTGGCGTTTTGGTAGGTGAGCAGTTGCTTGCCAACTTCATCGAAGCTCGTTGCCGTTGCCGCCATCGTTACGCTGCCCGAAACATCGGCGCTCATGGAAGAGTACGAAACCGTGGGCAAGGTTACGGCCTCGAGCTTGCTAAAGAAAGTATCCCAGTACACGTGCTGGTCCAGGGCTTTGGTCACGTCGGCCGTGCGCTGGCGCAGTACGCTGGCCTGCTGCAAGGGGCCGGTCTCCAGGGCGGAAATTTGCGGGCCCAAGGTTTCGATCTTGGCATCAATATCGGCAATTTTCTGGTCGAGAGATTTTCGATACAGCGACAAGCCGAACGTCGTGCCGGCCACGAGCACCAGCGCCACGCCAATTGCCACCAAGGCAATCAGCCGGTCGCGCGCCGGGGCTTCGGCCTGGTACTCGGTCGGCACCAAATTGACGTTGAGCCCGGCCCCCAGAATAGGCGTCACTTCCGAGAGCGTACCCGGGCGGCGCGGGGCGGGCGCGGGGGGCATGTAGTGTGGGGCTGTCGGTGCAGGCGGGGCGGACAGCGGTGGCAGCGGCACGGCCGACCCACTCCCCGGTGCAGGCGGGGCCCAGGCTGGTCGTCGGGTTGGAGGATTGACCGGAGCAACTGGCACAGACGGCGAAACCACGGCTGGTGGCGGTGGGGGCAAAGGCTTGGAAAATGGCCCGGGCATGGAAGATGTTTTTTCTAAGCTCTCCCTCCCACCATAGGGGGGAGGGCTGGGGAGAGGGGTTACTGTGGGCTTCGGTGGTGGTGGCACCGGCGGCCTGCCCGAAACAAACGGCAGCGGCTTTACCGGCGGCTGCCCTGCCGCAGGCTTTGGTCTTTGCCAGCGCTGCAAAAGGCTGCGGAAAAAATTGGGCCTGCGAACTTTGGCCGCGGGCTTGGGGGCCAGCTTTTCGGGCATGGTCATAAGCCGCGTTACCGGGCCGGCCGGGATAACCGGCTTGGGTGCGGGGAACTGCACCGAGGCATCCGGCTGCACCACCGCCGGCTTGGTTTTGGGCAACGGCGCGGGCTTGCGCTTGAACACGGTTTTAAAAAACTCCACCACCCCGCTCATGCGCAGCACGCGTTCTTTAAAAATCCGGTCTTGCGGCGTGCTCATCTCCACTACATCCTTGGGCGCTTTGGTCTCGCGCTTCAGCAACTTGTCTTTGTCGGGGAGTAGGTTGATGTTCGATTCCATAGTCTACGTGCCAAGCTGGCGCAGCGCCAAGCCGACGGAAACCGCAAAACGGGGGCCGATTTCGTTCCACACCGGTTTTAGCTCCACGGGGTACGACACACGGGCCCACGGATCGCCGATGTAGGCCTTTATGTTGAGTAGCTTGGTAAAGTACTCAGGCAAATTCGTAAGGTAGGCCGACCCGCCCGAGAGGATTATTTTCTCGATGCTGCGCCCCGTGCCCTGGTTCTGGTACAGATTCAGCACGTAGCGAATTTCGTTGGTAATGGAATTTACTACGAATTCAATGGCTTTCGGGATGTTGCTGTCGCTGGCCCCTTGCGTGGCAATAAAGAAATCCCGCTTAAACTGTTCGGCCCGGTCGTTGCTTACCCGCAGCGTGCTGGCAATGGTTTTGGTAATCGTATCCCCGCCCACGTCTATGGTGCGCGTGAGCATAGGGATGCCTTCGCTAAACACCACAATATCCGTGGCCACCGCGCCAATGTCCACAATCATAATGGGTGCTTTGTCGTGGCCAATGAGCGAGCGCTCCAGGGCAAAGGCCTCGGTTTCCAGGGCGACCAGCTGCAGGTCGGCGGCTTTGAAAATTTCCATGTAGCGTTGCACCAGGTTCTTGGGCGCGGCCGTTAGCAGCACTTTCATATCTTTCGGAGAGGCGGTCTTTGCCGCGGCATAGGCTTTGTCTTTGCTGGCTTTGGGACTAAGGTTTGCTCCGGCCACCTTGGCGGCGAGCGAATCTTCTTTGAGCACCTCCCAATCCAAAATCATCTCATCCACGGGCATGGGCACGAACTTCTTGGCCTCCCACTTCACCGCCGACATCAGCTCTTTGCGGGACATCTGCGGCAGGGAAATTATGGAACTGAATACGGTAAAACTCGGCAGCGCCGTTACGGCGTAGCGGGATGTCGTGCGGGATGCCTTAACCACTTGCTTCAGCGCTTCGCTAATGGCTCGCATTTCTTCGGCCACGCTGCCTTTGAGCAAGTCGCTGCGCTTTTCGGCAAACCCGTAGGTTACCAGCGTCGGCCGGCCGTTGAGCGCTTTCAGCTCCACGGCTTTTATAGACGAGCCGCCAATGTCCACGCCCAGGTAGCTCTGTTTAGAAGAAAAAAAGGCCATGAGGGGTTTTAAGGGAGAGTACGCTGCGGGTTGGGTAGGGCTTTGGTTACGTCTTCCAGGCCCGGCGGCGGGTTGAGGAACAGCCGTTCATCGGCAATAACCTGCTCGGCGGGCTTGTCGGCTTGGTCAAGGGAGCCAATGCGCTGAAACTCGAACAAACGGGCAAAGAGCAGGCCGGTTATCTTCAGCGGGTTGCACTGCTTGTCTGCGCCAGTGCAGAATGCAGGATCATTATCGTTACCCGTAGAGAAAATACCGCCAGAAACACTAGGTTGTTGATTGGTGTCCGTACTCGTCACAATGAACGCACCCGTGAGCTTGTTTACCTTAGGGTCTATGATGACATTGCCTTTTACCACGAAAGCAATCGTCGGCAAGTCGCGGATGCTGTCTGCGGCTACGATTGCTGGAATAGCCGATATGAGATCATCATCTTTGGCACGATCAGCTGCGATAATATTATACTGAATATTCAGGTTGCCGTCTACGACAACGGTGGTACGCTGTGCGGTATTTTTTCCACCGGTCGTCGTCCCGTTATCGGCGTAGGGCAGACGCCACACAAAACGAATTTTCTGCCCAGACCCATTCGGGTGTAATGGACAAGCAGGTAACGGAGAACTACCGCATGCTTTAATTCTCTTGACGCCGGAAAAACCAGTGACACTGCTATACGATGTGTATGAAAAGTACTCTTCATTGGTACCACCCGGGTCCAGCACAATTGCGCATCCAGCGCATGAAGCTTTAGAGGACGAGGAGGGTATCACAACTAAGTTTGAGGGGAAAACCCCAGTGGCATTAAAGACGGTTAGGGTCCCAGCACCGCTAAGATTGAGCGCATTGGCTGCGGCCTCTTGCCCATCAACAGTCAAATTGCCTTGAACATGAATCACCTGACTACGAAGGGGGGCAATTTGCGCTGTCGCCTCGGCAGTTGTCACATTCAACGGCAATATTGGCGTACTACCGCTTTGCCACGCGGGATTATTGACCCAGCCCGAAAGTTGGTTAATGGTCCAATCCTCATTCGACGTCTTATACACAGTTTGTCCAAAACGATTTTTTTCGGTAGTAAAGTACCGGCTCGTTGCCGAAGGGTCAGGGTATGTTAGTGGGTTGCCCAGCAATGTCGTCAGCCCGCCCACATCCAGCTTGCCTAGGGCATTGCGGTACGACACTGTGGTATTGCCAACCGTGGGGAAGGCTAGCTTGGGCAAACCATCACGGGTAACTAAATTTTGAAGTGCTGAAACATCGCTACCCTGCAATACGCAGTACTGGGCATCGTATGTTTTGCCTGGTTCAGCAGCAAGATCGCAAGTATAGATTGTCGGGTTAACACCAGACTTCAAAATGTATTGCGATGCACTGTCGGCAGCTCCAGTGCCGTTGTCTAGTGCAGTCACCGAGCCGCCGGCTTCGATACGATAGGTGCTCACGTAGCAGGGTTCGGTTGCACTTTCCCCGCAGGTGTTAAAACGCACATCCGAAACGTCTTTGGCATTGGGCAAAATTATGTCGCCGCCGCTGTAAATGTTGCCAAAAAGCGTCTCCAGCCAGGCATAGCCCAAGAAAATAAGCGGGTCAAAGCGGATCCAGCCGTAGTCGCTGCCCCAGGCCCAACCGGCCAGCTCGTAGTGGTCGCCGGTCCAGTACGCGTCTACGCCGTAACTTTTATCCGATACATTTTCGATGGCTTGGGGGTTCGTGTATGGTGCTTGGAGGGCAAATTCGAGCTCGACGGATGTTGTTTCTATACCAAATGGAAACGAAACCGAACATGTTTTAACCACAAGATATTCATTGCCAACTGCGAGTACCTCTCCTACATCAAAAGTAAACGCGGAACACTCGTCACCTGATCTTGTAAAGTGTGTGGAATCAGAAAAATTGACGGAATATGAATCAGCAGGGACAGTATAGTACCCCCGCAGGCGAACCCAGCCGCCGTCTTTATCTTTGCAGCGGAATTTTTCACCGGCGGTGGCATCCAGGTCTTGCAAATCACACAGACTCAAGAACCGTCCCCAGCCATAGACGTGCTGGTTGGACGTGTCGTACTTTGCCAACGGGATATTTTGATCTACCGTAGTAGTATTGTTGTACGCAAGCCCAGGCGGGTTGCCATAGTCCCAATCTTCTCCACCGGTACAATCCGCATCTGCATTGCACATATTATCCCGCCGCTCCAGACTCAAGAATCCCCCATTTGGCGACCAGGCGTAGCCACCAATCGGAAAAGTGGTGACACTGGACGGAGAAAGAACAGCAGTACCACTTACGCTTCGTACATCGGGCAGCTGATCCTTGTCGGGTGTTTGCACATCACCGTGCGCCGTAAGGCCAATACCCAAACCAAAAGGGTTGGTGCAATCCTGGCTTGGCTTGTTGGCGCAGTTCGTGCTTATCCAGCCCAGGCTCGGCGACCAGCCGTAGCCGAGGATGGGGTTAGAGGTGTATGACGGGTTGGTGCCGATGATGGTGCCACCCATGTTCGCAGAAAAGGCAATGCGATTATTACTAGTGTCTTCCCACATAAACGGAGGCAGGCCCAAGTTCACTGTTAACCCGGCAGGAATAGTATCAATAGCACCAGGAACATACACATTGCTAAAACTTGAAAGTGAAGTAGCACTCCATGAATTGTCTGCAGCTTCGATAAATACTTTTAATTTGCCATTACTCGTGTCACGCACTACAATTCTCGCCTTCCCAGCTGCGTCCATGGTCACTGATGGCTGAAGGTATGTGCCGGTAAAATTCGTCTGGGGTATTTCACTACAGCTCACTGTGCCTGCTCCTACATCCACATCGCAATTTTGCACTCGGAGTTTCGTAGCGTTAGCTGCGCCATACGTCTCGTACGTGGCATCAATCCCACCTACGTATGCAACCACTACTCTGCTCGTATTTGTTCCAGTTGGGCTTGCTGCGGCGCTAAAACCCAGCGGATACCCGCCCGGGCCAGTGATGCCGTGGCAGTCCGCGGTTCTGTTTGGCGGTCCAATAGAGAACGGGTGCACATCCGCAACGTTTACCGGGTTTCTCAAGGCTAAACTTTCTGCACCGTTGGGGAGAACTAAGCGTAAGCTGCCCCCGGCATCCGTACCAACTTGGGTACAGACACTTGCCAAAGTACCGTACCAATTTTCTGGATCAGCAGTGACTAGGGCAAAAGAATGTACATTGCCAATACTCACGGCTTGCACGCGTGGCTCTACTCCAAGATTTTTTGCAACATCATAATCTGTTGTCCCGAAAAGCAAGTTTTCGGACGAAGATAGCCTCTTCGCCACAGCCCAATCGACTCCCAAATTCCCCACATCACTTGCATTTTTATACGCGGCATAAGTATAGCGGTCAGCAACTGTACAGACGCTCACAAAAGCCCACACCCGCGGTCCGCCGCTCGCCAATTTCTGCACAGCAATGCCGGTAATGCCAGCTTTACGAGTATAATTTTCACCCGTACCCCCACAATCATAGTCACCAACAGGCAACGTTGGCTCTTCCGTTATCCCAAGTGTCCAACGCTTCTGCTCTCCACCAGCATAGTCCAGCCTTTGCACTTTACTCTTGGTGTAGGTCAACGGTTGATTTACACCAGTCTCAGTAATACTGACATCGCTATACGTGTACGACACCCACAGGTCGTAGCCATTTGGGTCTACGTATACCGTGTAGTCGGACTTTGGCGAGAGTATGAGCAGCCACGGCGTGGAACCAGAAAGGGCCTGTCCCCAGGTGAGGCCGCCGTCTTCGCTCACCCGAAACTCCAGTTTGCAGGTGGTTGTACATGTAATGTCGTTTACAAAAGCGGCAACGAGGTATTGCTTTGTAGAAGGTGCTGGCGGCGTAACCGAAACCAGGCGGCGATTCTCGGGGTGCTCGGCCGGCCACGCGTATTCAAACTGGGTATTGGCTACGTTGTACGCACGTTTCCCCAGGGCATCATCCTGCCCATACTGGCTGCCCGTAACAATTGGCGCGGGGCTGGTGAGCGCGGCGTCAGCACGGCCAGAAACGAAAAGAAGGCCTACACTAAGTAAGAGTACAAAACCGTACCCGGCTCTGGCCTTCGAAATGCTTCGCAGGAATTTTGGGGCGTGAATTTTCACTTTTTGTCTGCTAACAAGCAAAAGTATTGTACCAGAAAAATACCAAAAAGTCAACGCACTTTTTTACGTTGACTTTTTACTTTGTACAGGAGTGCGTACGAAAACGTTTGTTAGTTAATACCCCCACAGGGTCCACACACGCCTGTCTTTGGCCAGGGGCCTACGGCGGGATCGGGTGTACAGACTTCTATAGGACCTGTGGCAGTATCATTGACACAACTGTTAGAGCTAGATGTAGCCCAGGTACAACGCGCGTTGCCACCACAACATTTTGTGCCTGTACCACACGCACGGGCTGTAGACCAAGTATCTGCACATGCATTACCTTCCGTCGACTTAATGAATTTTACGGTTACACTGGCAGGTGTAGATGAATTCGTCGAACCACCGTCACTGTACGCTTTCGTGGTAAAGGTATGCGTCTTCGTTGCGTCTGCCCATGTGCTCGCCATGGGTATGCTAGCTAAATAATTATCGATATTCAAGCGTAGGCGACAGTATTTCCTTGTGACATCCGCACCTTCTTGGGCACAATTGATTAATACCCCTGGTGCACCATGCACTAAGGGTGCTGAGGGATTCACACCATTACTATCGAAGAATTCAATTTTCGTAACATTGGTATATGTAACATTACTACCATCGGTTGCTCCGGAATTAATATCAACCTGGGTCCCGGAGTACCAATAATCATTAGTGACACCGTAAATTGTCACGTTCGTTGGAGCCGGGCTGGTAGAAGTACACGGGAACGGCGATTGCGGATCGTACGTAACGACTATTCGATATTTCACCGGATCAGCTAGGGTGGGATTGATTAATGAAAGTTTCCCTTCAAAGTTCGCACCAGTACACTCTCTATACGTGTACTTATTCGTTGGCAACGGTACCCACTCGACGTTTGGTGAGGTAGTCGTATTGGTATTGTCATACAGTACCTGGATGCTAGTTACTTCGTACGTCTGGTAGTTAAGAATATGCTGTTTCACGTCGTAGTCCTTGGTCTGGTTTGCCGTGGCAGTATCATACTTCGCCGTCTGTACCCCGGCGCTGGCAATAGGTTGCCCATTCACCGTAACACCCTTATCAGCAACCGATGTCTGAATATTCAAATTCCCACTGACGATGCTAAACGTGGCGTCGTTCGTGCCGTTGGATAACTCCATGGGTCCTATGAAGCGGGCGGCCTTGCCACTGCTAGCGCTGCCATCGACAAAAAGCGCATAGCCGCCAAGAGCATTCACCGCCATCACGCCGTGCGCGGACGTTGCGGCGGCGACCCCGTATAGACCCGCTTTGGCCGTCCCACCTGATCGACCGTAAATTGCGTAATCGTTGCTGCTCTGTATGTCAATCGCGGTCCCCGCGATTGCGCCTGCCACATTTGCATTTGCTGTCTGCAGTTTGGAACCCGTATTGAGGTTGATGGCACCGTACATATTGAGGGTCTTCGTCGCACCTGTCTTGCCGATGTCGACGTCAGACTCCAACGTCTGCTTGCTGCCAGCCGAGAGCAGGAGGGGGCCGCTGACTTTGCAATCTTCAGGATGCGTTAATGGATCGCAGCTTGGATCGGTATACGTAGATTGCGCCAATACCAGCTGGAACACCCCAAAACCCGCGAACGCCACCACCAAACCCGCCACGCTGCGGAGGACCCAGCGAGGGGCAATATGTTGCGTATTTTTTCGGGCGTTAGGCATAGGCTTTCTCTAGTAATTGTAGTCTAGATGGTAAACCAAGTAAATCTTGCTCGTGTATACACTCGTTAATCCCATTACTTATTGATTGGCTAGAGTGCACAGCTTGGATTGCCGCTAAAAACGCCACATTCGAAAGCACCACATACAATGCTTCCGTTTGTACCATTGCAGGGTTCTTTAAGCTGCCCATTAGTAACATAAATGGACTTACCCGGTGAGGTCAAAGAAATATTACCAGCAGCATCGGTTGCTTTAGCGGTAATAACATAGGTCGTTAATGCAACGCTGCAAACGCCGCTAAAATTAAACGTACCACTACAGCTGTTAGCAAAGGGCAAAGCAGAGGTGTTCAAAGTTTTTGTCCACGTTGAACTTGTTGTAGTGAGAACACTTCCAAGTGAAGTCGTCACCCCACTTACTGTAACAAAGTACTCCACAGACGTTACGCCAATGTTATCACTGGCCGATGCAGAAATATTGATTGTGCTAGTTTGCCAATTGGCTGCGCATGGGGTTGGTGTTCCACAATTGTAACCGGTTGTACCACCTGATGGCAGATTAACAATGACGTTTGTGGGCGCAGCAGAGTCTTGATTGGGACAAATAAAAGGCGCTTGGGGATCGTAGGTAACAATAATGCGCAGGCCTACGTCAAAGGCAAAAGGTAGAATATCCAACCGCCCAGTGAATTGTGCGCCCGTACACTCGGTATACTTAGCTTTGTCCTTGTCCAGTGGTTGCCACCAAACATCTGGCGTGTCCTTGCGGTCATACAGCACCTGAATGCTGGTTACTTCGTATTGCTTATCAACAGGGAAAAGACTCGGCCTGACAGAATATTCGGCTGTGTTACCAGCGACAACATTGGGTATCTTATATGCCGCAGTCAAACTCGAATCACCGGCAGCAATGCCATTCACCGTAACACCCTTATCAGCAACCGATGTCTGAATATTCAAATTCCCACTGACGATGCTAAACGTGGCGTCGTTCGTGCCGTTGGATAACTCCATGGGTCCTATGAAGCGGGCGGCCTTGCCACTGCTAGCGCTGCCATCGACAAAAAGCGCATAGCCGCCAAGAGCATTCACCGCCATCACGCCGTGCGCGGACGTTGCGGCGGCGACCCCGTATAGACCCGCTTTGGCCGTCCCACCTGATCGACCGTAAATTGCGTAATCGTTGCTGCTCTGTATGTCAATCGCGGTCCCCGCGATTGCGCCTGCCACATTTGCATTTGCTGTCTGCAGTTTGGAACCCGTATTGAGGTTGATGGCACCGTACATATTGAGGGTCTTCGTCGCACCTGTCTTGCCGATGTCGACGTCAGACTCCAACGTCTGCTTGCTGCCAGCCGAGAGCAGGAGGGGGCCGCTGGTGGCTGGACACTGTCCAATATTTTTTAAAGGGTCGCAGGTTGGCAGCGTGTACTCCGCGGAGACCAACTGGAACACCCCAAAACCCGCGAACACCACCACCAAACCCGCCACGCTGCGGAGGACCCACCCGCTCGCCATGCTTACGCGAGGCGTTAGCGGGCGAGGCGAGGGGGCGGACTGTTGCTTAGTTTTGTGTGCTTTTTGCATAGACGAGCAACCTGGTTGCTGGGGTTTGGTTGTTGCCCTATACTCTTAGGGCAGCGCAGCGAGTATAACATTTTTACACTGCCCTTGCATACGCACTAAAAAACAACACGCCTATGCCAGCAAATCCTGCACCCATTGCCACCCCGCACCAGCGCGCGCTCATTGCCACCGGCTCTATGGTGGTTTTGCTTGCGCTCTTTGGCTGGCTGGGCTACTGGTATGGCAACCAAGCGGCCAGCGATACCGAGGACCAGGCAGGCATCGCAACCACGAACACGACAACCGCCGGGGCGAACAATGCCGACACTACAAACAAAGCCGTGGTGGTGGGAAAAATTACCCGCGTGCTGGGTGAAGCAATAGAGATTGCCACAACCACGGATGGCGCGGCCAAAACCGTCACGGCTTCGGTAACCGCAAAAACCCCGGTCCGCAAGCTCGATCTGCGCACCATTCCAAAAAACGGGATTGGCGATGGCACGGCCATAACCTTTGGCGAGCTTAAGGTGGGCAATAACGTGGTGGTGAACACTGCCGAAGCAATGTCGAGCAATATCAAAGCTTCAAAAGTGAGCTTGGTAATTTACCCTTAAGCTAGGCTGGGTCCGCGGTATGGGTACGTGCGTCGAGTATAGGTGAGGAAGCTTGGTGAAGGCAGGCGGGGGACCCAGGCTACCCATTCGTAATTTTCCGCCAGTGTCCCCATTCGTAATTCGTATATTCGTATCCCTTTTCGTAATTCGTAACCACTATGCCTATTCTCTACATTCTCCTCGCCCTCGTCGTCATTGGCCTGCTCTGGCTGTGGGCCGGGTACAACGGTTTGATTAAACTCAAAAACCAGTCCGAAGAAGCCTGGTCCGATATTGACGTGCAGCTCAAGCGCCGCTACGACCTAATTCCGAACCTGGTTAACACGGTAAAAGGCTACGCCACGCACGAACAGAGCGTTTTCGAGAACGTGACCAAAGCCCGCGCCGCAGCCATGGGGGCCAGCGGGTTTGCCGACAAAGGCCAAGCCGAGAACATGCTCTCACAGACCCTCAAGAGCCTGTTCGCGATTTCGGAAAACTACCCCACCCTGAAGGCCGACCAGAACTTTGCCAAGCTGCAGGACGAGCTTTCGGACACCGAGAATAAAATCCAGGCCTCGCGCCGCTTCTACAACGGCAACGTGCGGGATTTGAACACGCGCATCGAGTCGGTACCCACCAATATCATTGCCAACTGGTTCCACTTTGCCAAGCGCGAATTCTTCCAGCTGGAAGAAGAGGCGGCGAAACAGCCGGTGGAAGTGAAGTTTTAACCTACAACCGAGCGCAGGCCTCCGTGCCTGCGCAAGATGCACAACGCGGGCAGAGACACCCGCGCTGTGTTATAAATAGACTATGACTACCTACACCCAGATAAACGCCAACAAACGCCGTAGCGTTTTTCTTATTGCCATTTTCATCCTCATCATCGTCGGCCTCGCGTACGTGTTTAGCAAAGCCTACGAAGGCGGGCCGGGATTTGTCGTGCTGGCTATCCTCTTCTCCCTCGGCATGGCGCTGGTGGGCTACTACAGCGGCGATAAAGTGGCGCTGTGGTCTAATGGTGCCGTCGAAGTGACGAAAGAACAGAACCCCTATCTGGTACGCATGGTAGAAAACTTAGCGATTACCGCGGGCTTGCCCCAGCCGCGCGTGTACGTGATGCAGGACGAAATGATAAACGCTTTTGCCACGGGGCGGGACCCGCAGCACGCTTCGGTGGCCGTGACGACCGGGGCGCTGGAAAAATTGGAGAATGAGGAATTGGAAGGCGTGCTGGCGCATGAGCTCTCGCATATTGGCAACTACGACGTCCGGTTCATGACATTGGTGGCCGTGCTCGTCGGAATTATTAGCTTGCTGGCAAACTGGTTTGTACGGGCACAATTTTTTGGCGGGCGTCGTTCTAATGACCGGGGCAGCAGCGCGGGCGGGTATTTGATGATCATCGGTATTGTCCTCTCCATTCTGGCGCCGATTGCCGCCACGCTCATCCAACTGGCTGTCTCGCGCAAGCGTGAGTTCCTAGCCGACGCCAGCGGCGTGCAGCTCACGCGTTTCCCCGAAGGCCTGGCCCGCGCCTTAGAAAAAATTGCTACCCAGGACGGCCGCATGTCGCGCGCCAGCAACGCTACCGCACACCTATTTATTGCCAACCCGTTTGGAGCAGTAACCAAGCACGGTTTGAGCAAGCTCTTCTCCACCCACCCGCCGGTGGAAGAACGGATTAAGTTGTTGCGGGGGATGTGACTGCTCGAGAGCTAGACCCCTCCCTACCCTTCCGGTCGCTCCCGATGGGTCGCGCCGCCTTCGGCCCCTCCGAGAGGGGAGGAGTTTAAGTAATATCCCCTCCTCTCGGAGGAGGGGTGTCCCGCATCTGCGGGACGGGGTGGTGTTGCACGCCAAAAATAAACCACCCCTTAGTCCCCTCCTCTCGGAGGAGGGGATAGAATTCGGTTGACAAAACGGCTTTTTTGCGCTATACTGTGTTTAACAGATCAAGAAATTGACCTGAAAATAAAAAGTAAAAATTGCAGTTTCGTTTCTTTAACGAGAACTGCACCAGCGACAGCCTAAAATAGCTGTTTATCGGACTCGTGACTCCCCATAGTGCGAGTCCTTGTTTTTTTGTGTGGATATTTCGCACGCGCAGGCACACCCGCCTGCCTCGCCATTGCGAGTTCGGCGGGCAGGGAGACCTGCGCTTGGTTTAGCTCGTATTGAATATTGACCTGCTATACTATCCTTGGTAGTATCTTTAGAACCTATGCAACCCATCCTGAACAAGTTCACCACGCACCTGCGCGAAGTGCTGCAGAAAGCCACGAACTTCGCCACGGGCAACCGCGCCACCACCATTGGGCCGGAGCATTTGCTGTACGCGCTCGGCGTGCAAAAAGGCTCGATTGCCTTCGAAATACTGCAAAAAGCCGGGGTGCACTTGGATTCGGTGCGCCAGACTATCCAGACACGCGACGGCGTTACGGACGTGACCACGCTCATTGCCAAGCCGACGCTCTCGGACGAGAGCAAATCCGCAATCCAGAAAGGCGCACTCGTGGCTGCGAAGTACCACCACCGCTACATTGGCACCGAGCACTTGCTGTACGGGCTCTTGAAACTCGAGAGCGCCTTTGTGGCGCGCATGTGGCGCGAGCAAAAAGTGGACGCCGGCGAAATGCTCAACCAAGTGGTCCTCATCCTGCGCTCCACCACGAAGTTCCCCGACATTACCGAACTCTTTGAAGAGGAGAAAACCGAGACGAAAGAAAAAAAGCATAATTCCAAAACCCCGGCCCTGGATTTTTTCGCGTCGGACCTTACCGATGCAAAACTCCAGGCCACCATTGACCCGGTCATTGGCCGGGCCAACGAATTGGAACGGCTCATCCACATTCTCTCTCGCCGCACCAAGAACAATCCCGTGCTGCTCGGTGATCCCGGCGTGGGCAAGACCGCCATTGTGGAAGGTTTGGCCAAAAAAATCCTCGCCGGCACGGTGCCGGACGTGCTGCTCGGTAAGCGCATTCTGCGCCTGGACCTCTCGCTCATTGTGGCCGGCACTATGTACCGCGGCGAGTTCGAGTCCCGCCTCAAGCAAATTATTGACGAGATTACCGCCGATACCAACCTCATTGTCTTCATTGACGAAATTCACACTATTATTGGCGCGGGCTCGGCCTCGGGCTCTATGGACGCGGCCAACATCCTCAAACCGGCCTTGGCCCGCGGCGAGCTGCGCGTTATTGGCGCCACCACGCTGGATGAGTATCGCAAGCACATCGAATCGGACGCCGCCCTCGAACGCCGCTTCCAGCCGATTATCGTCAACGAACCTTCGCCCGAAGAAACCGTAAAAATCCTGCAAGGCTTAAAAGCCAACTACGAAAAGTTCCACCGCGTGCACATAACCGACGAAGCCATAACCGGCGCC
>JBBTRU010000036.1:55296-59301 GCA_038065015.1 Patescibacteria group bacterium
GAGGAAACGGTGGAAATCCTCAAAGGGCTGAAGTCGAACTACGAACGGAACGACCACGTGACCATCACGGATGAAGCCATCCTCGCCGCCGTCCTCCTCTCGGGGCGCTACCTCCAGGACAAGTTCCTGCCGGATAAAGCAATCGACTTGGTTGACGAAGCCGCGGCAAAGCGCAAAGTGGAGCTAGGCAACTCGCCCGAAATCCGCAAACAGCGCGACCTCGAAACGCAGATCACCGAGCTGGATCAGCAGAAGCACCAGGCCGTACTCGATGAGCGCTTCGAGGATGCATTGCAAATAAAGGCCACCAGCGACAAGCTCATGGAAAAGCTCCATCAAACCAGCCAGACCAAAGCCAACCAGAAGCCCCTCGGTGCAATTACCCGCCAGGACATTGCCGACGTGGTGCACCGCATGACCAACGTCCCGCTGAAAGACTTGGTCAGCGCCGAGCGCGACCGCCTGCTGAAGCTGGAGCAGGGCTTGCGCCAGCACGTGGTGGGCCAGGAAGAGGCTATTGCCGCTATCGCCGATGCCATCCGCCGCTCCCGCGTGGGCCTGCGCAACCATAACCGGCCGATCGGATCGTTTATCTTCATGGGGCCCAGCGGCGTAGGCAAAACCGAAACGGCCAAAGTGCTGGCGCGCGAGATTTTCGAGGATGAAAGCGCGCTTATTCGCATTGACATGTCCGAATTCGGCGAGAGCTTTACCACCTCCAAACTCATTGGCGCCCCCGCCGGCTACGTGGGCTACAAAGAAGGCAACAAGCTTACCGAGCCGGTTCGACGCAAGCCCTACTCGGTGGTGCTCTTCGACGAAGTGGAAAAAGCCCACCCCGACGTGTTCAACCTGCTCTTGCAAGTGCTGGAAGACGGCCACCTGACCGATGCCAGCGGCAAGCAGGTGAACTTTAAAAACACCATCATTATTTTTACCAGCAACGTCGGCTTGGAGAGCTTGAACCAAAATGCCAAGCTCGGCTTCGATACCGCCAACCCGGACAAGCAGAAGCAGGCCGCGCAGGAATTTGAAGACATTAAGCGCGAAGTAACGAACCAGTTGCACGACCAGTTCCGCCCGGAATTTTTGAACCGCATAGACAAAGTAGTGGTCTTCCACCCGCTGACCCCCAAGGACGTGAAGAAGATTGTGCTGCTGCAGGTTGCCGAGCTGCAGAAGCTGGCTGCGGCCCAGGGCTATAAACTTACGGTTACCCCGTCAGCCGTACAGCGCATTGCCGAGCTGGGCTTCTCGCCAGAGCAGGGCGCACGGGCAATCCGCAAGGTTATACAAGATGATGTGGAAAATCCTCTTGCCCGGGCGTTGCTCGAGAACAAATTTCCCAAAGGCGCAACCCTCAAAGTACACGTTGGTAAAAAGGGGTTTACCATTTCTTAACCTATGCCCGTGCTTGCCACCCTCCGCCGTGCGCTGCACACGGGCGGTACGTTTGTATTGGACGCGCTGGCGCCGCTGCGCTGCGTAGGCTGCAACCGCCTGGGCACAATCGCCTGCCCCGACTGCCTGGCAAAGGTACAAACGACGGTGACGACTACGCCCGGCCCAGAACCGTTGACGAGCATTTCCTCAGCCGTGGAATACCAAGACCAGTTTGCGCAGCGGCTGTTGCACGCCTTGAAGTACGACCACATTCGAGGCGCAGTTGAGCCGCTCGCCCACTGGCTGATTCCGGTGGTCCGCGCCGTGCACCAGCCCGGCGACGTGCTCATACCCGTGCCACTGCATGCCCGTCGCCGGCGCCAGCGCGGGTTTAATCAGAGCGAGCTGCTCGCAAAAAAAGTAAGTGCGGCTGTAAATGTACCAATCGCCTATTGCGTGCAGCGTAACCGAAACACCAAGCCGCAAGTGGAATGCGACGGCGAAGAACGGCGTAAAAACCTGGTTGATGCCTTCACCGTGTCGCCGTTTAACACAAAACGGATTATTGTGCTCGATGACGTAACCACGACCGGCTCGACGTTTGTGGAAATTGCAAAGGCAATAAGAAAAGTCAGCGACGTGCCGATTATCGGCGTGGCCGTAGGGCGGGGGTAAATTTCTTTAGGGGGTCCCCAGAAATGAGGCGCGGAGCGACCCCGAGTTTGACGAGGGGGAGCACGCGTCCGTGGGGCAAAGCGAGGCTTCGCGCGAAGGGCGCAGTGGCCCCGCCTTGGCGGGAACACGAAGCTCTGAGCGCGAAACGAGCTGGCGGAGAGGGAGAGATTCGAACTCTCGATAGGGCTTTAACACCCTATAACAGGTTAGCAACCTGCCGCCTTCAGCCACTCGGCCACCTCTCCAGGCGTTACTATTCCACTAGCTTTTTAAAGGCCTCACCGACCTCCTCCCTTGTAAGTCATTTTAAGGCCTCCCGCCAGGGCGGGATGGTCGGCCACCTCTCCAGCAAGGCGATGCAAACTATCAAGACGTGGTATACTTATGCCACGTATGGCCCAGAATACCAACGAAACCGAAAGCGTACAAGGTCAAACTCTCTTGGGCTGGGAGTTCCCTTCGTTTGAGCGGCACGACCGCGGCCTTGGTTGGTACGTTACTACGAGTATTGTCGGGCTTGGGTTGATTATTTATGGCCTCTTGCAACGTAATTTTTTACTTGCGGTCATAGTGCTTCTCGTTGCAGTTACCCTTGTTGCCAGAGAGTATATTCAACCCCAACGGGTCACCATAAAAGTTTCTGAAGACGGTATAACTATTGGCGAGCACGCATTCCGATTCCGTGAATTTGCGACATTCTGGCTCGTCTACGAACCCCCCAAGGTGAAATTGCTATACTTAGAATTCAAGAGTGGGATCCGACCTAGTTATACCATACCACTCCTCGAGCAGAACCCTTTACGCGTTCGGACGATTTTGCAGAAGTACATACGTGAAGATCTGGAGCGGGAAGCTGAAGATTTGCCCGACCGTTTGGGCCGCGTTTTCAAGATTTAAAACCCAGCTCATAACCTGCTTTCGTAAGCGAAACGGGCACCAATGCAGGCGAGGCGAAGCGACGGAAGCCGACGCGTAACCTCTGTGTTACGAGGAGGCTGAGTCGCCAGCCGCAGCCCATTGGGGAACGGTGCAGCTGAAATGAGGTTATGAGCTGGGTTCACGCTTGCCAACCTCTGCGGGGATATGGTACGCAGAGGAGGTTCTCTTTGTGCGCGCTCGTAGCTCAGCTGGATAGAGCGCAAGCTTGCGGAGCTTGAGGTCGCAGGTTCAACTCCTGCCGAGCGCACCACGCATACCTATAAGTTATTTTACATCTGGTGGGGTGGCGGAGTGGGCCGAAGGCGGGTGCGACCCATCGGAAGCACCCCGGACGAGAGCGGCGGTCTTGTCACCGCACCTGGTGGAGGCGTGGCCGAGTGGTCTATGGCGGCGGTCTTGAAAACCGTTAGAGTGAAAGCTCTCGTAGGTTCGAATCCTACCGCCTCCGCCAGGTGCGGGATCCCAAAGTAGTACCATAGTGTATCCTTACAGATATGCTTGCTTTAGATACACCACTCACATCCCTCTCTGGAGTTGGCCCCACTGCGGCCAGCCGGCTAAAACGTCTTGGACTCGCCACGGTCCAAGACCTTTTGTGGCACTTACCCTTCCGCTACGAAGACTTAACGCGAGTAGAACGCATTGGCGACGTGCGCGGCAATAGTACGGTGTCCATCAAAGGGAAACTCCAACTCATAAGCTCTCGTCGCGCCGCCCGCCGCAAGCACATGCTGGTGCTGGAAGCGATTATTGCCGATGACTCGGGTTCGATAAAAGCCGTGTGGTTCAACCAGCCTTTTCTGGCAAAAATCCTGCATCCCGGCGACGTGCTGTGGCTGGCGGGCAAAGTGGAAACGAACCACTTTGGCATTACCTTGGTAAACCCCACGTGGGAAAAGCGCGACAACCCCCTCAACGCCGCGCGCCTGCTGCCTATCTACCCACTTTCTGACGGTCTCACCCAAAAACAACTGCGCCTGTTGCTGCACCAGATCCTGGGCGCGAGTA
>JBBTRU010000037.1:0-2105 GCA_038065015.1 Patescibacteria group bacterium
GCGACGACGAGGAGTGGATGTTTCTGCGCCACGACCGCGCCATAAAGCGCTCGGCCGAGAACTTCAAACCCCTTACCCCGCGCTCCATCCAACGCATTGTGCAGTACTACGCCAAAGCCGCCGGCATTACCAAACGCATCACGCCGCATACCCTGCGGCATAGCTACGCTACCGATCTACTCATGAACGGCGCAGACATCCGCAGTGTGCAGTCCATGCTCGGCCACGCGTCAATCACCACGACGCAAATCTACACCCACGTTACCAACCAGCAGCTAAGGGAAGTGTACAAGGCGTTTCATAATAGGAGAGGCAAAAAGCAAAAGGACGATTGACGGTTTACCCTTTTCGTCGTAGCGTTTACAACTTGCCCCTGTAGCACAACGGACCCGCCCGCTACGCCTGAGCTTCGCTCATGCGAAGCGATGGCGGGCGGGTAGAACACCGGACTTCTATGGATAATCTATTTTATACATACGTACTCATTAGCAAGTTGGACGGCAAATTTTATATTGGGTACAGCGGTAACTTGTCACAGAGACTTCGCGAACACCGTGAGGGAAATGTACCCGCAACAGCACATCGTCTTCCACTAGAACTTGTATATTTTGAAGCTTGTCGCAATGTGAAAGATGCACTCCATAGAGAAAAATATTTTAAAATGGGTTACGGTAGAAAATTCTTAAAAGAAAGGCTGAAACAATATTTCCATTCTCAATAGGCTCGCCCCGTCTAGTGCCCTCGTAGTTCAACGGATAGAACACCGGACTTCTAAGCCGGTTATAGAGGTTCAATTCCTCTCGAGGGTACCAGACGGGGCAAGATACTTCTGTGTCGCCACGGCTGCGCTAAAACCATCCAACTCATCACTAAGAAAGTCTTGACAACAATATCATATATGATATATAGTTTCATGAGCGCCTATGAACAAGAATAATTATCTCAATAAACTCCAGAAGAATAAGGAATACAAAAAACTTCTCAAAGAAGAGCAGGAAATGCTTGATATTTCTTTGCAGATTTCTCAAACACGAAAGAAACGGAAGATTACTCAAGTCCAATTAGCCAAGAAAGCTGGCATGCCGCAAAGTCAGATTGCCAGGATTGAAAGCGGCAACCATAATGTGACTATTGGGACGCTCAATCGGGTGGCGAGTGCTTTAAACTTAAGGGTATTGGTTGCTTCCTAGCACCTGTCGCGCAGGGTCCCAAAATGCACACGAGGGCAACTAGCTCAGTTGGTTAGAGCGTCTCGTTTACACCGAGAAGGTCGTAGGTTCGACTCCTACGTTGCCCACCAGACAATCTTACAAGTAGCTCAGCTGGGTTCCGCCTTCGGCGGAACGGGCAGCAGCGAGCAAGGAGCAAAGCGACGCAGCAAGCGCCGACGGACGCGAGCGTAGCGTACGGCGCTGCCCCGGATAGAGCGTCTCGTTTAACCCGCCCAGTAGGCGGGTCCCCGAAACCACTATAAAAAGCAGAAGCGGGACACCGAAAAGGTCGTAGGTTTCCGGCGAAGCCGGACCCCGCATTGGCGGGGCGAATCCTTCATCGTCCACCAGCTCATTGCTCGCGTCGACCTGCGCATGACGCGGCAAAGCCGCATCCTGCTTCGGCCTCAGCGAGCAGCCTCGCTTTACCCCACGACCGCGTGCTCGTCCCGCATGCGCGGGACTGCGCGCCACGCTCGTGGGGACCCCCGTGATACCATTCCTCTATGAAGTACCTCGTCGGTATCATCCTCATAGGCATTGGCTTCGTCATAGTCTGGAAAGCCGAATGGCTTATGGATAACATGGGCCGCATTGACTGGGCCGAACGGCACCTCGGCAGTGACGGCGGCACGCGGGCCTTTTACAAACTCATTGGCGTTGCTATCATTCTCCTCTCCTTCCTGCTCATGGGCGGCGGACTGGGAAGCGGACTGAAAAAAGTCTTTGCGCCAGTAGATACAACCGTTACACCGCAGGAAGAGAGCGAGTCATTATAAGGGCCAGTAGCTCAGTTGGTAGAGCGTCCGGTTTGCATCCGGAAGGTCTGGGGTTCAAATCCCCACTGGTCCACCAGAATGGAACTTAGCGGTTGGGAACCAACCAAGGAGTGGG
>JBBTRU010000038.1:0-19438 GCA_038065015.1 Patescibacteria group bacterium
CGAGTACCTTGCCCACCTCCCCCCAGAATCCTCACCCTTGAAGGTTAACTAAACATATCTCACATTCACAATCACTCTTTAAATTTTCTCGTTTGTGTTTCCTGGCCCCCGACTCACGTGCCTCAAATGCGCGCTTCAAAAAGCTCTAGATTACTTATATATTTAGGGAACTTACTTAACCGCCTTCTTCAGCAGATTGGCAATCTGCGCTTCTTCGGCAGCACCTAACTTTTTCAACGCAAAGGCTACGGGCCACATGGGGCCGTCGTCCAGTTTGGCCGTGTCACTAAAACCGAGCGAGGCGTAGCGCGTCTTGAACTTACTTCCCGCTTGGAAGAAGCAGACGACCTTTTCGCCCTTAGCGTAAGCAGGCATGCCGTACCAGGTTTTGGGTAAAAGGGTTGGCGCAGTCTTGGTAATAAGCGCGTGGAGCCGCTTGGCCATGGATTTGTCCGGCTCCACCATCTTGGCAATGGCGGCTTGTACATCCCGCTCGCCTTGCGCCCGGTTCTTGCCGGCGCGGGCTTCGGCCACCAGCTCTTTGGCCCGGTTCTGCATGGCCGCTTTTTCAAAATCCGAGAACCCGAGGTTTTTCTGCTTTGGCATAGTGTTTTGCGTTTACGGAAAATAGTTGAAAAATTTCTCCTGCATCTGCTATACTCGTACTATATCACTCGGAGTTTTCCACATGCAATTCGCCATTACCACCACTAACCTCCAGAAGTCTTTTAAGGACAACCACGTCCTCAAAGGCGTGAACCTGGCCGTGCCCGCGGGGACGGTGTTTGCCCTGCTTGGCCCCAATGGCGCGGGTAAAACGACCATTGTCCGCATCCTCTCTACCCTGCTGCAGCTGGATGGCGGCACAGCAACCGTCGGCGGTTTTGACGTCAAATCGCAGGCGCAGGACGTCCGCGGCATCATCGGCCTCACTGGCCAGTTTGCGGCCGTGGATGAGAAGCTCACGGGCCGGGAAAATTTGGAAATTATTGGCCGGCTCTACCATATCTCTGCTGCGGATGCCAAACGCCGCAGCCAAGAACTGCTGGAGCGGTTTGAATTGCTGGATGCTGCTGGTCGGGCCGTGAAGAAGTACTCGGGTGGTATGCGCCGCCGCTTGGACTTAGCCGCCAGCTTAATTGTAACGCCGCCGATTATTTTCTTGGACGAGCCAACGACGGGCCTGGCCCCGCACAGCCGCAACACCATGTGGACGATAATTCAAGAACTGGTAAAAGAAGGCACAACCATACTCCTTACGACGCAGTATTTGGAAGAAGCTGACCAGCTGGCCGACACCATCGCCGTCATCGACAATGGCGTGGTGATTGCCATGGGCACGGCTGATGAGCTCAAAGACAAAGTGGGCCGCGAGCAGCTGGCCGTGGAAATGGAAAACGACGCGGACTTTGCCAAAGCCGTAACCGAACTCGGGAAACAGGCTAGCCAGCACACTGCCGCCACCCGCACTATGCAATTCCCGGTTGAGCATGGCGTGCACCAACTGCGCGCCATTCTGGACCAATTTGACGAAGCGCACATTAACGTGAAGAGCATTGCCACGCACCGGCCGACCCTTGATGACGTGTTTTTGAAACTCACCGGCCACGAAGCAGAAATCAAAAAGGAGGAAACCAAATAATGTCTACTACTATCGCTAGTAAAATTCCGCAACTGAAGCACTCCGGCCTGGCCTGGTACTTCATCGACAGCTGGGTCATGGTCAAGCGCAGCTTGCTGCAAATTCGGCAGGACCCGGAGCAGCTCCTCGGCATAACCATCCAGCCGATTATGTTCGTGGTGCTGTTCCGCTACGTGTTTGGCGGGGCTATTGATACGGGCGGCGTGAGCTACGTCAACTTCCTCATGGCCGGCATTTTCGTGCAGACCGCGGCGTTCGGCTCGACTATCTCGAGCTACAGCGTGGCCATTGATTTGGAAAAAGGCATTATGGACCGGTTCCGGTCTTTGCCCATGGTCAAGAGCGCGGTGCTCACCGGCCACGTGACCGCCGACTTGTTCCGCAACTTGCTGGCAACGGCCGTCATGATTGGCGCCGGCTTGGCCGTTGGCTTTCGGCCCGAGGCGAGCGCCGCCGAATGGGTGCTGGCCATAGCGCTGCTGCTGTTCTTCTCGTTCGCGCTGTCCTGGCTGTTCGTCATTGTCGCGCTGGTGGGCAAGTCCATCCAGTTCGTCCAGCAGTTTGGCTTCATCCTCATTTTCCCGCTGACATTCGTGAGCAGCGCGTTCGTGCCCGTAGAAACCATGCCCTCGTGGCTGCGCGTGTTCGCCGAGAACCAGCCGCTCACGCACCTCATCGAAGCCATCCGCGCCCTACTGGTGAACACCCCCGTGGGCGACCACGTGTGGTGGACGGTGGTGTGGAGCTGCATCATTTTGGTGGTTGGCCTTACGATAACCACGACGATCTTCCGAAGGCAAGCGAAGTGACACGCAGTGTCATCCTGAGGCCAACAGGCCGAGGGATCTTTCTCTCTATCGTCCGCCTGTTACCATTGGCGGCTTTTATCGTTGTATAATTATGGAGCCTTCTCCTTTAACGTAAACACGTATGCGCAAAAGCCCCTACCTCCTTGCTGTTGTCATCATCCTTGCCGCTATTGGGTTGGGCATTTCAAATTACGTAAAAAATAACTCTGGGTCTGGCCAAACCAATACAAACACAATTCCGAGTGGTGGCCTGAGCATTGCAAATCGTGGGGCAGCGGCATTTGGCACACTGGGCGTAGCGCCAACAACGCCTGCGCAGAGCGGTGGGGTTAGTACGGATATGAAGGCGTCTGACTCCTCTGCTCGATCCTCGCTCATTGCCCCGGTACCAGCACAAAGCGTGCGCTACGAGTACAAGGGTGACGCGCTGACCTTGCCATCACTGCCAGTGCTCAAACGTATAAAAGGTTTTGAAGGAACGGATTTGCAAGGCATCCTAAAAAGTTTGAACGCGCCACTGGCAAATCTGGACAGCTTTAATAAGCTGGGCCTGCAGCAGGTGACGTTTGCCGAGAACCAAGAAAATGGTTACGTCATTACCCTCGACGCGCTCGCGGGCACGGCCAGCATCTACCAAAACTGGGAACGCTGGACCACCCTGCAAAAGACCATTACCCGGCCAGCCCCAACCGGGAGTGCGGCAGACCTGCCGGCAGATAGCGAGCTCACCAGCATCGCCAATGCCTTTCTCGGAGCGCATAGCATACGCCGCGAAGGTTATGGCGAGCCGGTGGTACGGAAAGACTGGCTAATGCCCGGCACGTCTGCGCTCGCCTACGTGCCAACCGAAATCTCGGTGGTGTACCCGCTGCTGGCAGAGGGCAAAGACGTGGTTGATGCTTCGGGCCAAGCCTATGGTATTACCGTTGGAATAAATATTGCTACAAAACTCGTGACCAGCGTGTACAACATTACCAGCCTACGCTTCGAAGCCTCAACCTACCCCATGGTGACGAAAACGGAAACCGTGCTCGAGGTGGTACAGCGCGGGGGTGTGTACGGCAGCACCGCAACGAACGATGCAAAAGCCCTCACTATAGAAGTTGGTACGCCAAAAGCCGGTTACCTTTTTTCGAGCTACCAACTGGATAGCGGGAGTAGCGATGTGCTCGTACCCGCGCTCATTTTCCCCATAACCAAAGTACCAACCGGTGCCCAGGTGTATAGCAAGACTATAGTTGTGCCTTTGGTGCAAGAGCTTATTGAACCGCAAATCATTCAGCCGCTGACCTCGGGCGGTGCTACGGGCAGCATCGAGCCAGACGCGGCAACAGACCTACCGACTGCTCGCTAACCGCTACCAAAGAAAAAAGCCGTCATCCATTATAGGTGACGGCTTTTAGGTTGCTGCATCATTATCGAAGTAGTAATCTCGGAGATTTTTGCTCCGGGATGAGTGTCTGAGCCGACGGATAGCCTTCTCTTCGATTTGTCGCACGCGCTCGCGGGTGAGGATCATAAGGGCGCCAATTTCTTCCAGGGTGAGCGCAGGCTCATCATGCAAGCCAAAGTGCAAAGAAATAACATAGGCTTCCCGCGGGGTGAGGGTATCGAGATTTTTGTCGATGAGCGCCCGAAGCTCTTGAAGGTGTATCCCCTCATCCGGTGCCGGTGCGGTGGTGTCTTCCAACACCTCGAGCAGCCCCTCGGTGCCCCCATCGATGAACGGCGCGTCCAACGAAAGGTGGCTACTGTGGATCTGCGCGCTGGCATCTGCATCGCCCATGGTCAGGTCGAGCTCCTTCGCGACTTCTTCCAGGGAGGGTTCTCGGCCCAGGCTTTGCTCCATTTGGGAACTCGTCTTCCCTATTTTGTAGAGCGTGGCGACACGGTTCAAAGGTAAGCGGACAATCCGGCTCTGCTCGGCGAGTGCCTGCAGGATAGCCTGGCGAATCCACCACACGGCGTAGGTAATGAACTTGAAGCCACGTGCTTCATCAAAGCGTTTGGCGGCTTTGATGAGCCCCATGTTGCCCTCGTTGATGAGGTCCGCCATGGACAAGCACTGATTCTGATACTGTTTGGCGACGGAAACCACAAAACGAAGATTTGCCTTGGTAAGTTTGTCCAGGGCCTTCTTGTCACCCTGCTTGATGCGGCGAGCGAGTCGGGCTTCTTCGTCCTGGGTAATAAGCGGCGTTTCGCCAATTTCTTTCAGGTACAGGTCGAGTGACCGGTCGCTTTTGCCGTACTTCCCGGCGCCGGCTTTCTGGTCTGGGGACGTACTCATGTTACGCGCCTCCTTTCACATTGTTAAGATTGCAATATTTTTCTAGCGGTTTACTGTAGCACAAAACAAAAACACGTCAAGGAAATACCTGAGAGAATTGACGTGATCATAAATTCTTACTAGAATAGCCCAGCATTGCATTAAAAAACCGTCCTAGCGGGGTGGCCATAGCTCAATGGTAGAGCACTGGTTTGTGGTACCAGTGGTTGTGGGTTCGAGTCCCATTGGCCACCCCACTGTGACGGTTATGAATGAAAGTGAAGTTGTAATGAATAGTTAGGCCAATTCTCAAGCGGACTCGAACGGGCGCACCCCATAGGAAGCGCCCCGGGCCGAAGGCCGAGTCCCATTGGCCACCCCACTGTGACGGTGAGTAAAAGACGCGCCGAAACGGCGCGTATTTGCTATCATACAGTTATGTCCGAATTTGCTGTCTTACCACCAAGCGTCCGCAAACTCCTCGCCGCGCACATCGAGCCGCTCCCAAACCTGGAAGCGGCGCCAGGCGTGCCGCGCATCAAGCTCAACGAAGTTATCGGCCGCATGGGCTACTTCTACGAAAAGATTCGGAACTCCATTGATTTCCGCGACGAGCACTTGCTGCGCCGCTACGCCATTGAGCGCATATTGCGCCGCCGCTACCTGGTGGAGAGCCGCACCATTATTGACGCGCGGTTGCTCATTAACGAGCTCATCCGCGGCCGCTACCTGCCCAATGACAAGCTGCCCGCCACCATCGTGGCCGTGGTGCAGAACTACATTGACCGGTACGTGGCGCTCATGGACCACTTGCAACTCTCGCGCACGTCGCCCGAGAACCGGCGAACCATTGCCTGGATATTGAGCGTGGCCTCGGCCGATGTCGAAGAGCACTTGAGCCCGAGTACGCGTGAAGATGCTTTGGTGGAGGTCATGTACGGAACCTTGCGGAATAATCTCATCCTGCCCGAAAACATCCCCGCCGGCCAAGAGCAGGATATTTTGGTATACCTGGCCATTCACCGCGCGCTGGTGAAGAGCGACGATGCAATTTTGCGCTACCACCTGTTCCGCTGGGCCTACCCGCAATGGCGCAACCCCAACCACGCCATTACCGAAGAGATTCGCGAACACTTCCCGGCGCTCATGGCGCAAATCGAGGAGCGCATCCAGCACCCGCTCACCGAACGCCTGTTGAGCATTGCCCGTCGGTACGCCGTGCCGTTCTTAGCCTTGGCCGACGTGCTGCACGAGCACAACGGGGACATTCGCGGACTCATAGCCAACAGCGCGCTCATGGACGAGGCGGTAGAAAAGGCCATGGAAGTACGCATGAAAAAAGCGAAAACGCGCCTGCGCCGCACCACCGTACGCAGCGTGGTGTACATCTTCATAACCAAGATGATGCTCGCGCTGGCAATCGAGCTGCCGTACGAAGTATTCGTGCTCAAGCTCAACCACTACGCGCCCGTGCTGGTGAATTCCATCTTCCACCCCGTCCTCATGGTGTTCATTGGGATTTCGGCGGCGGTACCCGGAAAAGAGAATACCGCCCGCGTCGTCGAGGCGGTGAAAGAAATTCTCAACCCCCAGCACCCGCGCCAGGTGTTCGGAAAAAAACTCAAGCCCCGGCCGCGAACCGTGGCACGCTCGTTCTTCTTCAATCTCTTCTACCTGGCAACGTTCGTGGCGGTGTTCGGCGGGATAGTCTGGGGCTTACACATCCTGCAATTCAACTGGCTCTCTATTGTCATCTTCCTGTTCTTCCTGTCGGTTATTAGCTTCTTCGGCATGCGGGTGCGGAACGTCATCCGCGAACTCTCGGTCATGGACCGGCGCGAGAACATTTTCCTGCTGCTCTTGAGTTTCGTCTCGACGCCTATCCTGCGGGTGGGCCAATGGTTTAGCAAGAAAGTACCAAAGGTCAATCTCTTCATCTTCCTGCTGGACTTTATTATCGAGGCGCCGTTTAAAATCTTCGTCGAAGTGGTAGAAGAGTGGTTTAGCTTCCTCAAAGAAAAACGGGAAGAAATTAGCTAAACGCCTAGGTTTTTGATGGGACTTTGCCTTTGCCCCAACGGTTTTGCTATACTCTCAACCACCTCGCACTAACGAAAAAGCTATGCGAAAAGCATCAGTTTCTCTGGGTCTCGGCGCACTTGCGCTGTCGGCGATTGTTGGCTTTGGCCAACCCGCGCTGGCAGAGAGTAGCCTTGGCACCACGTTTGTCTCTGGGACATTAACGGCCATGAGCGGCACAACCGTGCCGGCTATTTTTACCGTTACCGCCGGGGCAACGGTCTACACCGTCAACGTAACGGCAGACACGAAAATTGTCCGCAAATACAACGGCACGTCGGACCTTGGTGAATTTTTAGTTGGTGACACAGTGGAAGTCCGCGGCATGCTTTCGAACGACGTACTGAACTCGATTGCCGCCACGCGCATAAAAAATACTTCTATCCAACGGAAGGATGGCACCTTTAAAGGTAAAGTGATCGCAAAGAATTGCGACGCGGGTTACTTCACGTTCAAACCCGATAGCCGCGTGGAACAGACGGTGTATTTCACCACCGCCACCAAGTTCACCCGCGGGGGCGAGAAAATTGGCTGCGCCAGCTTGATCGCTAACGAACGCGGAAAAATTATTGGCGTGTGGCGCAAAGCTACGAACCGCATTGACGCGGACCGCGTGATTGTGGACCTGCGCACGATTAGCGGAACAATCTCGGCCATTACCCTCACGAATAGTGGTTTGCCTGCAACCATCACGGTGGACCGCAAAGTGAAGGTGAAGAGCAGCGCCTTCCACATGAGCACGTCCGAGGGCAGCGAAACAACCACCATCGAGAGCTGGACGATAAACGTCACCAGTGCCACCAAGCTCTACCGCCACTACCTCAAGACGGCAACAATCGAAGAATTCCTGGTTGGCGACAAAGTGGAAGCGCGCGGCACGCTGGCCGGTGATAATACCCTGAACGCCAAATGGGTGCGCAACTCCTCGCTCACCATTAAGTACGGCGATATTCAGGGTACGGTCCTCTCGGTAGATGCTGACGCGAAGACATTTGTCTTGCGTACGAAGGAAAAGAAGTACGGCGATATTACCGTGACCGTTGTCGATGCCACCAAGTACGTCGACGAGAACGGCCTTCGTGCCTTTGCCGACATTTCGGTCGGAGACAAGCTGAAGGTTCTCGGCACCTACACCTCGAACACCAAGAAGCTCGCCGCCACGCGCGTGTTCTTCAAAGAAGCGCAGGACGAGTAAGTACTCTATTGAAACGCAAACAAGAGCCGCCCGATTTCTCGAGCGGCTCTTTCGTTAAAGGTTGAAGGCCTCCTACCGCGGAATTAGGCGCACCACGCTGGCGCCGAGTACGCGGCCTTTGCTGTAGGTAATCTTCTTAATGGTCTGCCGGCCGTCGCTGTTGGTAAAGGTCATGTCGTAGGTGGCGTTCTTCAACTTGGATGTAGGCACGGTCACGAGCAGGCTCTTGGCGCTCTTCACCTGCACTTTGCTGGCTTTTACTGTGCCAACCGCCGCACTAACCTTGCTGGTAAAGTTCGTGCCGGTAATCTCCAGCACCATGCTGCTACCGGATTTGCTCTTGTACTTCACCGTGCTCACGGTCGGTTTTTTCTTGGCCGTACCGGTAACGGAGAATTTGGTCAGGTGCGTGGTCGTAAGCGTCGCGGTATTGTCTTTGGTGTCGACTAAACCCGTAGCGCCATCAGTAGACCAGGTCTCGGTCTGCGCATCCCAGAACTTGGTGGCCAAGCCCTTCTCGCGCAAGCCGCTATTTACCACCGCACTGTCGGCGTATGGCAAAGTGATAGTAGCGGGCTGGTCCAAATTCTTCTTCTCGCGGCCATCAGGATCGGTGGCTTTCACTTCATAGGCGAGGGACGCCGGGCGGTCCATAGTTGTCGGGTCAATGTCTACCGTGGGCGTGACGGTAACGGAAACGTTCCCGCTGGTGCCTAAGGCAAAAGGCGGCAAGGAAACGCTCGTGCCATCGGCCAAGCCAATGGTCAAACTGTCATCCGCGCTGCCCGATTTTGTTACCGGGCCGGGAATGGTAATGCCCGAATCTTTGAGCGTGAGGTTGACCGTATTGGCGCCAACTTTCGGTGTCACTTCGGAAACCTCGCTGGTCGTGAGCTTGGCACCCGAAATGTCAGTAACAATCACGTTCCATTTTTCCCCGCTGGTTACGCTAAGACTGTACGTACCATTCGAGCCGACGGTGCCGGTGACCTGCGAGCCATCGGCCGAAAACGCCGTAACCGTGCCGCCCTTTTCCACTTTGGTACCGAATTTCACCGTACCCTTAAGCGTTGCGTTGGTGGCTTCAAACTTGAGATTCGAGGTCGTGGTCGAGCCACCCGAAACCTTCACGGATTTACCGTCCGGTGGCAGCTGCGTCTCGGCAACCCCGGGTGTCTCGCCAACCGTTACCAGGTAGGTCCCGTCCGGCACTTTAACGGTGTACACACCTGTTTCATTTGTCTCGGTCGTCACCGTAACAATGTCGTTCGGGTTAGCCGCGGCATTATTTTCGAGGGTAGACCGGTTATCCAAAACGACGAGGGCGCGTTGCACGGCTGTGCCGCTCGCATCGGTAACAGTACCGGTGATGGTGTTCGCACCTTTCAGCACGGTAATATTCTTGCTCACGCTCTGCCCGGCCGTCACGGTAACGCTGTTCTGCCCGGCAGGACGGTTGAGCAGCGCATTGGTAAGTTCAGGATTCTCAATGTCGTAGTCATACAGCCACGTCCCGGCCGCCAGGGGCAAACTGTACGTTCCGTCTGCAGCCACGGTGGTGCTGGTAAAGTTCCCATCGGCATCTAAGGCGACCACCTGAATATCCGAGCCCGGGCTGGTAATGGTGGTGCCATCCTTGAGCTTCAGGGCCCCGCTCATGACCGCGTCGTACGCCCGGAGCGTGAGATTCTGCGTTGCGGACGCGCCGGTAATGGTCACTTGCTTCTCGGCCCCACCCGCAAAGTCTGCGCCGGGGGCGGCTTGCACGCCGACAATCACTTTGGTTCCGGCCAGTTCGGCCGAAGCGTAGTCGATGCTAAAGGCGCCATCAACAACGGTGGCCGAAACCCGCACCTTATTGTTGCTGGTACGGACGTACGCGCTCCCGATAAAATCCGTCACTTTGGTACCGGCGCTATTCACGACGTTGCCGCTAATGGTACGGTCAATGGTTTTCATTTGGATATTCAAGCCCGTAACCGTCTGGCCATTCGCCACCGTGGCCGTTGCAGGCATAACCTGGCTGTACTGCGACTTGCCGCTGGGCGCATTCAAGCCAATGGTCCAGGTACCCGCGCCGACCGTAAAGTCAAAATTTCCACTCGGATCAGTATTGCCAGTAACGCGCTCGCTGCCGCCTTCCCGCACCGCCAGGAGCGAAACATTTGGGATGGCCGCGCCTTTCGTGGTGGTCACTTTGCCTTTCAAGTGGCCGCTATTCACCTGCGCCAGCACCGTGCCCAGGTCAACGTTACCGTTCTCGGTCATCACGAACGTGGTGGCGGCAGGATCGAAAGATTTGCCGTTGAGATCGCTGTGGAAAGCCGAAATGGAATAAATACCAGGAGTCAGGTACACGCTCAACCCCGAATCGGCCTGGCGCACTTTGCGCATGGTGCCCACACCATCGGCGCGGCGGAAGTTAATGTCGGCCACAAAGTTGCTGCTCGTGAGTTTGCTGCTATCACTGTTGAGCAGGATGACGCTGACCTTGCCGGTTGCGTGCGTGACCACAAAATCGAATGTTTGCGATTCGACCGTGGTATCGGTGGCAAAATCCACGCGCGTGGGTGGAACCTCGGAAATCCAGGTGGGGGTATATTCCGAAAGGTTCACTACCGGCTGAGCAAACCACGTCCCGCCGACCATGGTGGCGGTGTACACGCCGCTGCCGTTGGTGCGGACGTTGGAGAGGCGGCTGGCACCCGTAATGTTGTACGGGTCAATATTGATGTCCGCATCGGTAATAAGGTTGCCCAAATTATCCCGCACCGTGCCGGTAATGGTCTTGGTGGTTTGCACGAAGGTAAAATTTTTGCCGGTTTGTGAAACTCCCGCGTACGTAAAATTGTACGAGCCTTCGCCGGAACGGTTGTAACCCGTCGGGGTGGTCGCCTCGACCACATACGGCGTGCCGTTCGTTAGGTCATTGTCGAAGTGGTACGCGCCGGTGCCATCGGTAACCGTGGTGGTAGAAAAAATGCCGTCGGGGGTGTGCAACTGAATTGTCACTCCGGACATTGCTGTGCCGGTGCTTGTAGAGACGGTGCCGGTGACGACGTTGACCACGGCCCGGGCCGGACTAATAATGCCGGGGAACGACAAAACCAACATCGCTAGGGTCGCGCTGGCCAGGATGCGCAGCGAAGACTTTCGAACGTGTCGCATATACGCTTTGGTTAATGGGAAGTTTATCTTGGCGTTACTATCCCATATTTTCCGCGCAACGTCCACGACAGAGGGAAATACGGTATACTATATGCCATGCGAAAGCCGGAGGGCACCACACTCATCGAGGCTATCGTCGGGATCACTATCCTTGCGTTTGTCTTTACGTTTATTACCGGCACATTTGTCTTGAGCGCCAATGGTTTGTCCCGCTCTAAATTCCGCGTCCTCGCCACGGCCCTAGCCAACGAGCACATGGAAACGCTGCGGAACATGCCCTACACCCAGCTGGGCACAACCACCGGCGTACCCAGTGGCAGCATTCTGGCCTCGCAAACCATTTCCCGGTCGAATATCAGCTTTACCCTCGATTCGCGCATTGATTGGATCGATGACCCATTCGACGGCAACGCCGCGGGGACTATTGTCGGCAAACCGCAAGACACCACGCCCACCGACTACAAAAAAGTACAGGTCACCGTCAGCTGGTCGGGCAGTGGCGCCAGTAATGTCCGGCTTACCTCCACCGTCACCCCGAAAGGCCTCGAAGCGCCCAGCAACACGGGTTCGCTGCTCATTACGGTTTTCGATGCCAATGGGCAACCCGTGCCCGAAGCGGATGTGACGGTAACCAATACGAATCTCATCCCCAACGTCAATATCGTCACGACCACGGATATCCAGGGGAACTTGCAGTTGCTGGGTCTCACGCCCGATTTAAATAACTACCACGTGGTTGTTTCGAAAACGGGCTACACCACCGACTCCACGCTGCCGGTGAGTGGTGGAAATCCACTGCCCGTAAAACCCGATCTCTCCATTATCACCAATGGGATAACCAGCAGCAGCTTGAGCATTGATCACACGAGCAGCCTGGCCGTGACCACGAAAGACGCGCTGTGCGTCGCAGTACCCAGCATCGGCTTTAACGTAAAAGGGCAGTACCTTATCGGTAACCCGCCCCCCAGCCCCGTGCTGGCGTACGACGTGGACCACACCACCGATGGCAGCGGCCAAAAAACCCTAAGCAACCTACACTGGGACAACTACTCGCTCACCCTCAATGGCGCCGCCCGGAATATTATTGGCATTATTCCCCCAACGAGTCTCAGCGTGCTGCCAAACACAAATGCCGACCTCACGCTCGTCCTCTCCGATACCTACTCGACCCATAGCCTGCTGGCGAGTGTGAAAGATGCGAATACCGGCCTGGCTATTTCGGGTGCAAGCGTGCAATTGACCGATGCGGGGTACGACGTAACGCAAGCCACTGGCCAAGGCGCCTGGAGCCAGAGTGACTGGTCGGGCGGCGGCGGCCAAGAGAACGTCGCGAATCTTACCAAGTACCAGAGTGACGACGGCAACGTTGACGTGACGAGCACACCCGGCCAGGTGAGCCTGAAGCTGACGACGAGCACCCCCAGTGTTTCGGACACCTTCTCGGACACGACGAATCGTGATGCCGGCGCAACCACTGCCGTGTGGGATACGGGCGCTGGCGAACTGCGTTTGCCCCAAACGAGTGGGAACTACGACCCCACAGCCACGGCCCAAACGGTGAATCTCAATGCGCAACCCGGAAAAATTACCCAGGCAACGCTCACGGTCACCGACCAGGCAAATGGCAAAACCCTTAACTACAGCCTGACGGCCGATGGAACAAGCTTTGCCAGCGTGACCCCCGGGGTTGCGCATATTTTTGCCCAAACCGGCAACGACCTGCGCCTGCGCGTCGATCTGGCGACTGACGATCCGGCCGTGACGCCAACAGTACTCGACGTGAGCGTGACGTACACAGTCGAAAGCTACGAAACCGCCGGGACGCTGACCTCTTCAACCTTTGATACCGGCACAACCAGCAGCTTCATTGCACTCACCTGGAACCCGACGGGCCAACCGGCGGCCGCCGGCGATGATGCCGTGCGTTTCCAAATAGCGAGCAACGATGACGATGCCACCTGGGACTTTGTCGGGCCCGACGGCACAGCGGGAACGTACTACACGGGCAGCGGTACGCCCGTTGCCGCCGCGAACCAAAATCTTCGCTACGTGCGGTACCGGCTCTTCTTGCATACCGATGACCAGCAAACCAGCCCGGGCGTTTCGGATGTGGCCATTGGCTACACCTCCGGGTGCACGCCGCCAGGGCAAACCTTTTTCGGCAATCTTGCCAGCAGCACGTACCAGGTGAGTATTACGAAAACCGGGTACGCGCCTTTTAGCACGGCCGTCAATGTGAGCGGCAACCTCTGGAACACCTTCCAACTTGTACCCAGCGCATGAAACGATATTTTCCCAAAGGGTTTACCCTCCTGGAAGTGGTCATTACGGCCAGCATTTTGGCAGCGGTGGCAACGCTTGCGGCAACGCTTGCCAGTACGGGTTTTCAGAACTGGGATCGCAATCGTGAGCAAGTAGAGTCGCAAGAATCGGCTCGCACCGCCCTCACGCGCATCAGCAAACTCATTCGCGAGGCCCAGCCGGCCGACAACGGCAGCTACACCATTGCCGCGGCCGCCGCACAAACCATTACCTTCTACGCCGATGCGGACAATGACGGCGGTCACGAGCAAGTTCGACTCTTCCTGCAAGGGACGCAGCTAAAAATGGGCATTATTAAACCCGCAGGCTCGCCGGTATCCTACCCGGTGGGCAACGAAACCGTCCAAACGCTGGTCAGCGGCATACAGAATGGCGGCGCACCAGTTTTTACCTACTACGACGGAAATTTTACCGGTACGCAAGCACCGCTCACGCTGCCAATTACTATCCAGAATGTGCGGCTGGTACACATTGCGCTTATCATTGATGCCGACCCGACGAAAATCCCAACGGCAATTACCGTCGAAACGAATATGGCGTTCCGTAATCTCAAGGACAACCTCTAGTTACGAACTACGAATGAAACCTACGAATATACGAAATACGAATGGGGAAAAGCCTAGGGCCTATGGCCTATGGCGCATGGACGCAAGAAAAATCTCCGCTATTCTCCATATGCCATTTGCTATTCGCGGCACCGCTCCCGGTTCTCTGCTCATTAGCATCCTCATCATCACCAGCCTGCTCACCACCCTGGGCTTGCTGGGTCTCAACCTGCTCATCAGCCAGAATGCGGCCACGAACTTCCGCGTCGACCGGGAAAAAGCCTTTGAAATTGCCGAGGCCGGCGTGGAGTACTACCGCTGGCACTTAGCGCACGTGCCCGATGACTACCAGGATGATACCGGCGGCCCTGGCCCGTACGTGCACCAATACACCGATGCCGTTGGCAATGTTGTTGGCACGTTTAGCTTGAACATCACCCCGCCCCCATCCGGCTCAACCATCATCACCATTTCCTCCACCGGCACGGTAACGAACAAACCGTCCAGCAGCCGGACAGTCACCATCCGGCAGGGCATTCCGTCTTTCACGCAGTATGCGGTGGTGGCCAATGCAGACATGCGCTTCGGCGTAGGCACCGAAGTGTTCGGTCCCATCCACAGCAATGGCGGCATTCGCTTCGACGGGCTGGCGCACAACCTCGTTACCTCGCTGCAGGGGTCATACGTCGATCCTGACCACGGCGGGAGCCCGGAATTTGGCGTGCATACCCACGTAGCACCCACGGATCCGCTCGCGGGCTCCCCGGTTCCAGACCGCACCGATGTCTTCCAAGTGGGGCGCCAATTCCCGGTCCCGCAAGTGGACTTCCTCGCCATTTCGGCAGACCTCGCCGCCATAAAAACCAAGGCCGTCGCCAGCGGCATCTACCTGGCCCCCTCGTCCGGCCAAGGCTACCACCTCACGCTTCGCACCGATGACAAAGTAGACATGCGCGTGGTCAACGTCCAGCTGGCCTGCCAGTACGACAATGGCGGCTTCTTGGACTACGGCTACTGCTCCAACAACTACACCCAGGCCTGCACGCAAGACAGCACCTGCAGCGGCAGCGGCGGACTCTGCATAAAAGCCAGCCATTCTATTGGGACGCGAGTAAATGATGAAACGTCTTTTACCTACCAAGGCGTAAGCTCGTTGGGGGTCACGTTGCCGGCCAACGGCATTATCTTTGCCGACGACGACCTGTGGGTCGACGGCCAAATTGCTAGCGCGCGCATGACGATCGTCGCCACGCAGTCCTCGGCCGATCCGGTGCGACGGCCGGGGAACATTTTCATCAACCGCGATCTTACCTACACCAACACCGACGGGCAGGATGCCATTGGCCTCATTGCCCAAAAAGATGTGCTCGTGGGCTTCTTCAGCGAGGATAACCTGCGCGTCGATGCCGCACTCATTGCGCAGAATGGGCACGTTGGCCGGCCGTACTACGGTTCGGGTTTTACCAGCTCCACGAACAATGCGAACTTCCGGCTTTACCCCGACACGGGCGTGTGCACGGCCAACACCAGCCAGACCTGCACCAGCAACGCCAACTGTACCGACTACTGCACCACCAATAGCAGCCGCAGCTGCACGACCAATGCCCAATGCAACAACTACTGCGTGGCCAACACCAGCAAGAGTTGCAACAACAATGGGGAGTGCAACAACTACTGCCAGGGAGATACGAGTAAATCTTGCACCACCAGCGCAGAGTGCCGCTACTGCACGGGCGACCACTCCCGCAGCTGCACCTCAAACAACAAGTGCAACGGGTGGTGCACCGGAAACCACAACAAGGGCTGCTCGAATAACGGTGATTGCACAGGCTTTGGTTCCTGCGACTCCAGCGCTGCCGATGTCGGCCCGTGCCTGCCAACGACCGGCCCCTGCCTTACCGGCGACACCTGCAAGCTGGGCGACACCTGCGTATCGAACGGCGATACGTGCTCGTTGAGCACAAACCTTTCGGGTGGTAGCACCTGCCAGGAATACCGCAAGCGTGACACCATTACCACCTTTGGCTCGCTTGCCACAAACCAACGCTACGGCTTTGCCTGGGTGGGCAACTTGTTCAACTGTACGGTGGGTACCAATAATTCCGGGTACTGCACCCGTAATTTGAACTTCGACTCCAACCTCACCTACGCCCCGCCGCCAGACTTCCCCACCACCGGCCAGTACAAGACCATCAGCTGGGAAGAGCAGTAGGGGGAACATGCGAACATCGCGGTGAGGTTACGAGCGGCGAGTATGGGTGTTGGTACGTGGTGAAGTTCGCGCACCAATACCACGTCTACTATACCCGCCGCCACACCTTCACCTAGACCCTCACCGGTATGTTATTATTCGTAAGCTCCTCACTTACCCATAGTTCATGTCTGACGTATGTCTGTTCAAAAATTACTCATAATCGGCTCTGGCCCGGCAGGCTTAGCCGCCGCCATCTACGGCGCCCGGGCAGAGCTGCAGCCGCTCGTCGTTGCCGGTACTAAACCGGGCGGGCAACTTATGGATACTACCGATGTCGAAAACTACCCGGGCTTTCCCAGCATCCAAGGCCCCGAGCTCATGCAAAAAATGCGCAGCCACGCCGAGCACTTTGGGGTGCAATTCATGGATGGCGACGTGACGAAGGTAGATTTCTCCAAACAGCCATTCCGCATTTGGGTAAGCGATAAAGCACTCCAAGCGCAAGCAGTTATTGTTGCTACCGGGGCCCAAGCTAAATGGCTGGGCTTGCCCAACGAGCAACGCCTGCGCGGGGCTGGCGTTTCGGCATGTGCTACGTGTGATGGCTTCTTCTTCAAGGGCAAAGAAGTGGTCATTGTCGGTGGCGGCGACACGGCTATGGAAGAGGCAAACTTCCTAACCAAGTTTGCAACCAAAGTCACTATCGTCCATCGGAAAGATAGCTTTGCGGCCAGTAAAATAATGCAAGAACGGACCTTTGCGAATAAAAAAATTGCCGTGCGTTGGAACAGCACCGTTGTTGACGTACTCGGCGAAAAAACCGTGACTGGAATCAAGTTGCAGGATACGAAAACCGGCGCAACCGAAGACTTCGCCTGCCAAGGTTTGTTTCTAGCCATTGGCCATAAACCCGCCACCGATATTTTCAAAGACCAGGTCGCGGTGGATAGCCGCGGCTTCATTGTGGTAAAAGACTTCACACACACGAACGTGCCGGGCGTTTTCGCGGCCGGGGACGTGCACGACCCCCGCTACCGCCAAGCCAGCGTCGCCGCCGGCTTCGGCGTCATGGCCCTGTTGGACGCCGAGAAGTTTTTGGCCGCGCACGAATCCAAGCAACCGACACAATGACGAGCACACCCAAAACCTTTTGGATAATTTTTATACTTTCGCTCGCCGGCATGGCCGTGTCGGGCTACGCCATCAAACTCCACTACAGCCTCGACCCGTCCACGTTCTGCAATATCAACGACACCTTTAACTGCGACGTGGTCAACAAGAGCTGGGCCAGCGAAATTGCCGGCTTCCCCGTGGCAACTATTGGCTTCATCGGCTACGCGCTCTTAGCCTTGGGCAGCGGCTGGTTGCTGCTCACGAAAAAACTCCAAGCGCTCATCTGGGGGGCAATGGCGCTCGCCAGTGCCGGCGGCTTGGGCTTTGCCCTTTTTCTGACCGGGGTAGAAATTTTTAACCTCAAAACATTTTGCGTCGTCTGCCTAGCCTCGCAGGCACTCATCCTCGTAATTACCATCCTCGTCTGGCGCTCACCCGAAGCGCGTCAGGGTGTGCGGTCCTGGTTTTTCTCGGGGTCTTCGTCCTGATCTTGCAGTCTCGTTAAGCGCATGGTAATCCAGACCACAATAACGGTGACGATGACGGCGTAGGCAAACTTCGCAGCCAGGCCGTTTGCCGCACCAAAAATCTGTTCAAAAAGTGCTTTCACGGCTTCGTTCCAGGCCAGCGCGGCAATGAGACCGAGTGCGCCGGTGAGGAGCGTGACAATCTGCGTGGTGGCTTTACGCTTGAGTTTTTCCATTGCTGGAGTATAGCAAACAAATCGCACATTGACGGAATCGAAAAAAAATGCTACACTACTAGCAGCCATTAAAAGAAAAACAAATGAAAAAAATCTCTGGTGCATTCCCGCAAGGGCAAATTAGTTTGGTAATGCTTGGCCAAACCATGTACTACGCAAAATCTTCTCACGGGCTGGGCCATCGTTTGGCCCAAGGGCTTTCCAATATTTTTCGCCGACACCCACGGCCTGCGGGATTCGCCGGCCAGGCCGGACGTCGGTAATTTCGCTTTGGAGAAAAAGCTATGATTAAAATAGACGACCTGTTCAAGATTGCGGTTGACCGCCGAGCCTCCGACGTCCACATCGTGGCCAACAAGCCGCCGATTTTGCGCATCGACGGCACCCTCATTGAAATTGACGGTGCTCCGCCTCTGGCCCCAAAAGACACGCAGGCGCTTATTTTCTCCATCATGAACGACAAGCAGAAGCAGTTGTTCATTACCGATCGCGAACTCGACATGGGCTACGAAACACCAAATGGTGCTCGCTTCCGCGTTAACTGCCACTGGGAGCGGAATAATGCCGGGCTGGTGGCGCGCATTATCTCCAGCCAAATCCCGACCATGGAAGACCTAATGCTGCCGCAAGTGGTGTACGACCTCCTGCGCATGAAGCAAGGCCTCATCCTGGTCACCGGGCCAACGGGCTGCGGCAAAAGCACGACGCTGGCCGCCATGTTGAACTTTGTCAACAACGAACGCTCGGAACATATTATTACGCTCGAAGATCCCATTGAATTTTTGTACGAATCCAAAAAGTCCATTATCAAGCAGCGCCAATTGGGCACGGATATGGTCAGTTTCCAAGACGCCCTCAAGCACGTCCTGCGCCAAGACCCGAACGTCATTATGGTGGGCGAAATGCGCGACCTCGAAACCATTGCCGCCACCATTACCCTGGCCGAAACCGGCCACTTGGTGCTGGCCACCCTCCACACCTTCAACGCCGCGCAGACGGTAGACCGCATCATTGACGTGTTCCCGCCCTACCAGCAGGATCAAGTGCGCATCCAACTTTCACTTTTCCTCAAAGGCATCATCTCCCAGCAGCTCCTACCGCGACAGAACGGCAACGGCCGCATTGCCTCCCGTGAAATCCTCATCAACACCCCGGCAATCTCCAACCTCATCCGCGAGAATAAGATTGCCCAGATAAAGACCACGCTCCAGACCAGCGCGGACGATGGCATGGTAACCATGGATCAAGACCTCAAGCGCCTGTTCGACGCCGCCGACGTCGCCGAGGTCATCCTGTTCTTCGACGAGGCCGACGCCCTGTTCGGCAAGCGCACCGAGGTGAAGGACGCGCACGATCGCTACGCCAACCTCGAGATCAGCTACCTGCTCGAACGCATGGA
>JBBTRU010000039.1:0-6540 GCA_038065015.1 Patescibacteria group bacterium
ACCTCAAAGCAGCCGTATGCAATTCAGGAGGCAATTCGGAAAGTGCGCGAGAGTGAGTTGGGTCAAGCAGCAATTGCATTATTCCATGCTTTTAAGCAAGTGCAGCAGACCTCCAGCTTGTACTTCAAGCAGAAGTTCGGCCGGCTGCTACGCAAGCAGGAGCGGGATACCAGTAATGATGCGGACTCAACCGGTTATCAATTGACGAAGATTCTTGAGGTACTTTCGGAAAAATAGGAATATTCATGAATACAATTATGACCAACAATAATGATGCATCGCAATCTCAAGGGATTAATCCTTCCCAGGTACCAAAAAGCAAACCAACAATCCCTCCGTTTATCAAGTTGGTACTGGCCGTTCTTTTTTCCTCGGCCATTCTATATCTGCAGACAATCTTACTTTGTTTTTCAAACGGAACGAGCAGTGAAAGTGTTGCATGGTTATATGCATTAACCATTCAATTACTAAGCTTCATCGGTTTGCTTTGGTATCCCTATGTTTATTTCGACTCATCTGTATTGATGATTTTAGTAAATGGCATTGCATTCTTCCTGCTCATGGGGTTAGGAATCGCCGTAATGTATAAGAAGAAGTTTAGTTTATATGCAGCGTATTCTGTGTTTGGGTTAATGCTACTGTTCGTTACTACTTCTGATTTCCTTGGTTTGAATTTTGGTGGATTCCTTGCACTTATCATTGGGGTAGGCGTTATCTACGGGTTGTACAAAAATCGAGCTTATTTCAGTACATGACATGAAACTTCCATTATCCTGGCTCAAAACTTTCGTCACCGTCCGCACTAGCCCAGAAAAACTGGCGCAGCTGTTGACGTTGTCTGGCTCGGAGGTGGAAAAAGTTATTACCGGCCCGGCATTGCAGGGCGTCGTGGTGGGGTTGGTGGAGCATACGGAGCAACATCCGAATGCGGACCGCTTGAAAGTCTGCAAGGTTCGAGTCCAAGTTGGGGAGGAAAATCGGACCATTGTGTGTGGTGCGCCGAACGTGGCGGCTGGCCAGAAAGTGCCAGTGGCCTTGCCAGGCACGAAATTACCGAATGGTATTGAACTCAAAGACGCTACTATCCGCGGCGTGGAATCCCACGGCATGATTTGCGCGGCCGATGAACTCGGTTTGGGCGAGGATCATTCCGGCATTCTGGTGCTGGATGCTAAAGCCCCAATAGGGGATGACGCGGCAAAATGGCTGGGCTCGGCCGAAACCATTTTGGATTTGGACATTACTCCAAACCGCGGCGACTGTTTATCTATCCGCGGCTTGGCGCGGGAGGTTGCTGTGCTTACGAATCAAAAGCTTAAAGTATCAGCGCCTAAGCTTGTCGAGGGGAAGCTCAAGAACACTACGAAGGTAAAAATTTTGGATGCCAAGGGTTGTAGTCAATATGTTACGCGCGTTGTTGAGGGTCTGACCGTCAAAGCTTCGCCCAGTTGGGTGCAGGACCGGTTGCGCGCCGTCGGCGTGCGGCCGATTAACGCCGTGGTGGATGCCGCGAATTACGTCATGTTTGAAATCGGCCAACCGCTGCACACCTTTGACGCCGATAAAGTAGGACAGATTATCGTGCGCAGTGCGAAATCGAACGAACGGCTGGTGACCTTGGATGGACAGACCCGGACTTTACAATCTGCTGATCTGGTTATTGCAGACAACAAGCAACCTATTGCCCTAGCCGGGGTCATGGGCGGGCAAGCCACGGAAGTTACTGAACGCACGACTCGCGTACTTATCGAATCGGCAAATTTCGATCCCATTCGCGTGCGTCTCACCGCCCAGCGCTTGGGCTTGCGTTCCGAAGCCTCCAGCCGTTTTGAAAAAGGGATTGATTCCGCGCTCGCGATGGAAGCGGCTGACCGCTGTGCGGCCTACATTGCCGAGTGGGGTGATGGCGTGGTGGCCAAGGGCCGCACTGTCTCTGGAAAAAAAGTTGTAGTTCCAAAGGCTATAACCTTGCCTGTTGTAGAAGTGGAACGTTTGTTGGGAGTGCGCGTACCAGTGTCGAAAATCAAGAGTCTGCTCGTCGCGCTTGGTTGTCGTGTAACAGCAACGAAAATTGTGTTACGCATAACGCCCCCCACTTGGCGCCTCGATCTCAAGATTCCTGCGGACCTGGTGGAAGAAATTGGTCGGCTGCTGGACTACAACACGTTCACGCCATCCCTGCCGGTGATGCGCCAGCAGGTGCAAGCCCTACCATCTAATGTGCAACTCGCTAGCAGTATGCGTCAACGGTTGGTGGCGGCTGGCCTGACGGAAATTTCTACGTACAGTTTTTACAGCCAAGATCTAGCCGAGCGTTTTGCCTTGGATGACCAGCAGCATCTGGCCGTGGAAAATCCATTTAATCCTGACCAAGCGCTCATGCGCCGTTCGCTTATGCCGCAAGTGCTGCAGGTGGCGGGGGAGCAGAGTGCAAACCGAGAACAGCTGGGCATTTTCGAGCTTGGCCGCGTGTTTTGGCCAACCGGCAATGCCAAAGCCCTGCCCGAAGAGCAGCAGATGCTGGCCATTGTCCGCGTTACCAGCACGGGCCCGCCCGCGACGCCTGGCGGCGACGCCTGGCGGGCGGGCGATCCATTTATCCAGCTCAAAGGCATTGTCGAAGATCTGCTGCATGCACTGCACGTGCAGGATGTGCGTTTCCACGCCTCGACCAGCACGTCCGCGCGGCTGACGATTGGCAACGAATCTGTGGGCATCATCGGCCTGGTGGGTGACCGCTTTGCCAAAGCCGTGAAGCTCCGCCGGCCGGCTGCCTTTTGCGAGCTGGATTGCAGCCTGCTCACGAGTTTGCCCCGGACGCACGCTAAGGTAAAACCGCTTTCCGTGTATCCATCGGTAGAGCGCGACTTGGCTTACGCTTTTCCCGAACCCGTGGCCCACGCCGAACTCGTCCGGGTTATCCGGGGCGTGGACCCGCTCATCCTGAATGTCCGCGGGATTGACCGCTTTAAACTGCCCGACGGTAAAGTGAGCGTGACCCTGCGGATTACCTTTCAATCACCTGGAAAAACGTTGACCGGCGAGGTGGTTCAAGCTATAGTAGAGAGGCTCACGCACACTTTGGGTGAGGTTTTCCACGCTGAGCTTCGGTAGTTACGAATTACGAATATAATGCGACGAATATACGAAATACGAATGGGATATTCCTTGGCCAAAGCCATGTTTTGTGCATTTGTAGTCATTCGTATATTCGTACCGATTCGTAATTCGTAAATTTTATGCCTAAGAACGCTGCCAGCCAAGAATATTCCGCCAAGCAAATTACTGTCCTGGAAGGTCTCGACCCGGTGCGCAAGCGCCCGGGCATGTACATTGGCAACACCGCCACCGAAGGTTTGCATCACCTGGTGTGGGAAGTGGTGGATAACTGTTTGGACGAAGCCATGGCCGGACATGCCAAGACTATTACCGTTACGTTGTTGCCCGACCACTTGATGTCCGTGGAGGACGATGGTCGCGGTATTCCGGTAGACACGCATAAGACCACCAAGAAGTCTGCCCTGGAGACGGTGCTCACCGTGCTCCACGCTGGCGGTAAGTTCGGCGGGGATAGTGGGTACAAAATTTCTGGCGGCTTGCACGGCGTGGGTGTGTCGGTCGTGAATGCTCTTTCCGTCTACCTCAAGGCCGAAGTCAAACGTGACGGCCAGCTCTGGATGCAGGAGTACAAGCGTGGCAAACCCGTGGCCAAAGTGAAGGCGGTTGGGAAAGCCCGCGGTACCGGCACCATAATTACCTTCCAGCCAGACGCGGAAATATTTAGCACGCTGGACTTCAATTTACAAAACATCAAAGACCACCTGCGCCAACAGGCGTACCTGACCAAGGGCGTGCAAATTGACATTGTTGATAAACGGCTGCCTACGCCGCGTGGCCAGCATGCCCCAAGCTATAGCTTCCGGTTTGAAGGTGGGGTGCAGAGCTACGTGCGACACCTCAACCACAACAAAGAAGCCAAGCACGACAAAGTTTTTTACGTCGACAAAGAATCCAACGGTTTGCAGGTCGAGGTTGGCATGCAGTATTCCGATGATTATAAAGAGACCGTGTTTAGTTTTGCAAACAATATCCACACCACCGAAGGCGGCATGCACTTGATTGGTTTCCGCGGTGCGCTCACCCGCCAGTTGAACGCTTATGCCCGCAAGCAGGGCTACCTTAAAGAGAAGGACGAAAACTTGGGTGGTGAAGACGTGCGTGAAGGTTGCACTGCCGTGATTTCCGTTAAAGTCCGCGACCCGCAGTTTGAAGGCCAGACCAAAGCCAAGCTCGGCAATGCCGAAGCCAAACCGGCGGTAGAGAGCGTGACCGCCGAAGCCCTAGAAATTTTCTTAGAAGAGCACCCGCGCGATGCCGAAGCGATTATCGGTAAGTGCGTGCTGGCCCAGCGCGCTCGCGTGGCCGCCCGCGCGGCCCGCGACACCGTGCTCCGCAAGGGGGCGCTCGACGGTTTTGCCTTGCCGGGCAAGCTAGCTGATTGCTCGAGCAAAGACCCTAAAGATTCCGAGTTGTTCCTTGTTGAGGGTGACTCGGCCGGTGGCAGTGCTAAGCAAGGCCGCGATCGGAACTTTCAGGCCATTCTGCCGTTGCGGGGCAAAATCTTGAACGTCGAGCGCGCGCGCTTGGATAAAATGTTAGCCAACAACGAAATCAAGTCACTGATCATTGCCATGGGCACCAACATTGGCGAGCAGTTTCGTATCGAGGATTTGCGCTATGATCGCATCATTATCATGACCGACGCCGACGTGGACGGCAGCCATATTCGTACCCTCCTCCTCACGCTCTTCTACCGGTACTTCCCGCAGCTCATGCTTACTGGCCACTTGTACATTGCCCAGCCGCCGCTGTTCCGCGTGCAAAAAGGTAAAATGAGCAAGTACGTCTATAACGAAGCCGAACTGGAAAAGGTGAAGAAAGAGTTCGAAGCTATCAAACTGGAAAAAGCTACGGCAAAGGCGGCTAAAGAAAAAATCGAAGCCCCTGCGGATATTCCAGAAGCGGGCGTTGAGGTGGTAGAAACCACGCCCAGTGGCATCTCTATCCAGCGCTACAAAGGTTTGGGCGAAATGAACCCGGGCCAACTGTGGGAGACCACCATGGACCCGGCCACGCGCGTGATGCGCCAGGTGACCTTGGAAGACGCCGAAGCTGCGGACCAGGTGTTCGACATGCTCATGGGCAACGAAGTGGCCCCGCGCAAACGCTTTATCCAGACGCACGCAAAATCCGTTAAAAATTTAGATATCTAGTTGAGTATGACTGGGAACTATGCCTTCATTGATAGCCAGAATGTAAACCTTGGTATACGAGAACTTGGCTGGAGCCTTGATTTTAAAAGATTCCGAGTATACCTGAAGGAAAAGTACGATGTTGAGCGCGCTTACATTTTTATCGGTTATATCCCAGAAAATCAAAAATTATATACTCGTTTGCAAGAGTTTGGCTATATTCTTATACACAAACCCACATTTCGGCACAAAGACGGAACAGTAAAAGGGAATTGCGATGCTGAGTTAGTCTTGCAAGCAATGATTGATTTTTCAGATTATCAACAGGCACTTATAGTTTCTGGAGATGGTGATTTTTATTGCCTTGTCGAGTACCTCTACTCTAAAGCGAAATTACGATCTGTTCTTGTGCCGAATAGCAAAAAGTATTCTGCACTCTTGAAGCGTGCAGCACGTGAGAAATTAATCCCAATGGATAATTTAAGGCAGAAGTTAGAGTATAAGAAAAGCACCGCCTGACGACGAACGCCAAGAGGTACTTTTCGTGATGATTCGTCTACATTATTGACTATTTTAGGAGACTTGTCAAGTCTTACTAACTACAAGCCACTAAAAAGCTGCCTGGTTTTCCGCTAACCACAGCCCTTTTGGCTAACCTTAGCCAAGGTAGCATTGACATTTACGGAGTTATGCGCTATTCTGCATCGTTACCATAGGGGTAACAAACACTTGAAAAACGTGGGCACATACGCCCTCAACTGCGGTCCCGACAGACATTCGGACAATTTTATGGAGGTATGCGATGTCAAATCGTGAGCTTTCGGTCCATCAGGAACATGAGCTCCTTGGTCGCTTAGAAGACCAGGGTTTGGACAAGGATTCTGCGCAGTCGGTTATTGATAGTAAGGAACTCGCCGCGCAGGTTGTCGGTTTCATAAAGTCTGGTGGTCAGGCCTCGGGTACAGTCGTCGCCCCGGTATGTTTTCCTACTTGGAAGACCATCAAGCTCGGGACCTACAAAGATGTCAAAGCGCTCCGCAAGGCAATGGAGAATGCTGGCATCAAGATCGGTGATTACGCGGGCTCGATGCTTAAGCATTCGATGTTCACACTCGCTTCAGCCGAAACCGACATTGAGCTAGTGCGCGTCTCCGCCGCCGATCTCGGCTTTCCCAGTGGTGCCACCCGCGCGAAGATCTACGACGCTCCCCGCGCAAAAGGCTTGTCTGTGTGTCCGGCCGAAGTTGGCCACCAAGTGAGCCTGCAGTATCTTGATCAGCCAAACTGT
>JBBTRU010000040.1:0-7630 GCA_038065015.1 Patescibacteria group bacterium
AACGGTCTTTTGGCTCCACCTTTTCTGACGCCAGAAAAGGTGGTAATCCGTGATTGCCCTTCAGGGTCCGCTAACCACTTGGTCGTAACTCAGTACAACCTCAAGATGCCGGATCGGTGTCCGGCATGACAGGTAAAAAGTATGAGCTACTTCCCCGTACTCCCAAATCCCCCGCCCTGCCGGCTGGTGTCAGAAAGCTCTTGCACCACCTGCACGTCAGCACGCAGCACCGGCTGGATGAGCAGCTGGGCAATTCGGTCGCCTTTCTTGATATTCACCGGTTCGGCCGATGTGTTGAGGGTAACGATCCCGTACTCGCCCCGATAACTAGCGTCAATAACTCCGGCGAGGTTGGTGAGCCCCTGCTTCGCGGCTAAACCAGACCGATCCCACACCAGGCACACGTAACCAGCATCGAAGGCTGCCGAAAAACCAAGCTTGAACGTGTGTCGCTCACCGGGTTGCAGGGTGTAGTCCTCGATACTGTACACGTCCATGCCCGCGTCGCCGTCGTGCGCATAGGCCGGGGGTTTTGCGTCAGGGTGTAGGAGCTTAACCTTGAAATTCATATTTTTAGCTTCGTCATGAGCGCGTCGAGCTGGGCATAGAGCTGCTCGGCCGTACCGTTATTATCAATGCGGTGGTCGGCCTTGGCAATGAGCTCGGGAATCCCCTTTTCGGTTTCGTGCTCATGCTGCTTGGCAAAAGATTCGGCCGTGACCTGCCCATCACCGACATTCTCCGTGCGCTGCTGGATGCGGAGCAAGCGTTTTTCAAACGTCGTCTCAACTGCCACGAATACAAAGTGAGGATGCTTTTTTAAAATGTTGTACTCGTCAAAATACCGAAAGCCTTCCATCACGATGAGCGATTCCTTGGCTTCGGCTACATCCTGCAGCAAGGTTTCGGCCAGCACGTCTTTGCCAAACACCTCGCGCAAAAGCCGCGCCAGCTCTTGCATATGCTCACGGGTAATTGGCTGGTGCAAGCGTTTGATGATGTCGCGCAGCGGGCCGGAAAATTGCTTCGCGACGCCGCCGTACTTCTCTACCAGGTAGGCCGCGGCCGTCCCCTTGCCTGCGCCTGGCAAACCGGTTATGCCGATGACCATAGTTACTTTTTCTCGAGTTTCAAGCCGTGCTCGGGTACGTACTGGCGGTACGTCACGCCCGCTCGGTCGAAGAGTTTCCGCGACGCCACCCAAATATCCTGGTCGTGGTACTTGTCCGAGGCGTACACCACTTCGGTAATGCCGTTTTGGATGATGGTCTTGGCGCATTCGTTGCACGGGAAGAGCGTGGTGTAGATGGTACAGCCCTTGGTCTGCGCGTTACTGTTGTACACGGCGTTCTCCTCAGCATGCACCACGTAGGCATACTTGGTATCCAAGAACTTGCCTTCGCGCTCCCACGGAAGCTGCTCGTCTTCAATCCCGCGCGGGAAGCCGTTGTACCCCATGCCGACCACGACCTTACTGGAATTTACAATCACTGACCCAGCCTGCGTGGATGGGTCTTTAGAGCGCTGAGCAATGAGCTCGGCCATCAGGCTGAAGCACTCGTCCCAGCTAATGTAGTCGGTGCGCTTGGGCATAGTGGTATACGGGTATAGGTGAGGGTGTGGGTACGTGCGGCGGGTATGGGCGCGCGGTACGAGGTTAGTGAAGGACATTTTTAGGTCGCGAGGGTGACGCGTACCTACGCCACGCATACCATACTCGCCGCCACACCTTCACCACGTATCTTTACGCCTGTACTCGAATCCCCGGCCCCATAGAAGAGGTCACCGTAACAGTGAGTAGATACGTCCCTTTGACGCCGGTCGGTTTTACGCGCTTCACGGCTTCCACATAGATCTGCGCGTTCTCTTCGAGTTGCGCCTCGGTAAAAGTCGTTTTGCCAATAGCCTGATGCAAATTGCCCGACTCATCGTTGCGGAACGTCACCTTGCCGCCCGAAAGGTCAGCCACGGCTTTCGCCACGTCCGGGGTAACGGTTTCATTCTTGGGGTTTGGCATAAGACCGCGCGGCCCGAGTATCTTGGCGACCTTGCTCAAGTGCTTCATCATGTCGGGCGTGGCAACCACCACATCGGCATCAATACCGCCCTTCTGCTGCACTTGGGCCACCAGCTCTTCGCCGCCCACAATGGCGGCGCCGGCTTTTTCGGCGGCCGTTGCGGCCGGGCCAGTGGCAAACACTGCCACGCGCTTCTGCTTGCCCGTGCCGTGGGGCAAGGTGACGGACCCACGGACTAACTGGTCGGCTTTTTTCGGATCAATGCCCAATCGAATGTGCAGCTCCAGGCTGCCCGGGAACTTCGTGGTCGCGGTTTTCTTGGCCAGCACAATTGCTTCGGCCAAAGGGTAAAGCTTCCCCGCTTCTATCTGCTTCGATGCTTCTTGGTAACGCTTGCTACGTTTTGCCATACTACTACTTTCTTGTGGTGGTTATAGCGCATCCCGCGACTGCGGGACACTCCCACCCTGTCCCGCACCGGAGCCTCGCCGTCAGGCGAGAAGCGACTGGTGCGGGGATGACGAAATGAATTATTGTGTTACCTTCTTTCCTGCGCCGAACCCGAGCCTCGCTTACTGCGAGGAGCGAGTGGTTTTGGCGCGTTCGCGCTGAATAACCACCCAGTGCAACCAGAACAGCGGGATGCTGACGAGTAGGAATGGAATTGAAGTGGCTAAGCTGCGCTGCCAGTTATTGACGTTCGAATTGTCCGTTTCTTCCCGCACGGCCGCATAATCCTTTTTCCATTGCCCCAAAAGTTCCTTCTGCTCGGCGGACAAATTACACCGGTCTGCGCATTTCACAGCCGCATCAACCCCTTCCGTATCTGCGCTGGTGAGTGGCAGGGCTTTCATGGGACTAGCAGTGGAACTGGTATCTTTAATCAACCAGGTTTTCAAACTCGTATTCACGGTAACGCCGGCAGAAATGATGAACATGACCACGGCGGCCAGGGCAACGAGGTAGAAGTAGAAGGTTCGAATCGTCCGACCAGAACGCTTCGGGTCGGCACCAAGAGCGACTTCCTCATGGAAATCCCGTTGCGCCGTGCGGAAGTGAAAATAGAATATTGGTAACGAGACGAGCAAGAAGGAGAGTGCGTTCACCAACCCTTGCGTACGGTTCGTACTTGGCGTCCCCTGCTGTTGCCATTGCTGGTAGCTAGTCTGCCAGTCGTTAATATTGGTACGCTGCGCATCCGTCAACGTGCAGGCGTCGGTACATTCCAATGTGGTATCTAAGGCATCCGTGCTTTTGACTGGGACAAAGAAGAGGGGCGGCGGGATACTTCGAAACGCGTTATCCGCCCGGGTAAAAACACTGGCCTTGGCAAAGTAGTTTACGACGTACACACTGGAGCCCACGATAAAACCCAACGCAATAAACGAAACGAGGTAGAAGTAGAGGTTGCGGATGCTGCTGGATTGGTCGGACATATGACGTTCGTTAAAAAACGAAATTAGTCGCTGACGGTAATGCCCATGTTGCGGGCCGTGCCTTCCACAATGCGCATAGCGCCCTCAATATCCTTGGCATTCAAGTCCGGCATTTTCTTCTCGGCAATTTCTTTAATCTGGGCCTTGGTCACTTTGCCGACCTTATCCTGCAAGGGCTTGGCCGAGCCTTTCTCGATCTTCGCCGCCTTTTTCAAAAGCTCCGCGGCTGGTGGGGTCTTCAGGATGAATTCGTACGTGCGGTCTTCGTAAATCGTAATCTCCGCCGGGGTCACTTCGCCCATGCGGTCTTTGGTAGCCTCGTTAAACTTCTTGCAGAATTCCGCAAGATTCAAGCCGTGGGGCCCCAGAGCCGTACCCACGGGCGGGGCCGGATTGGCTTGGCCACCAGTAATTTGGAGTTTGACGACTGTCTTAATCTTCTTAGCCATGAGAGTTACGAGTTACGAATTACGAATGAGATGCTACGAATGTACGAATTACGAACGGCAGATTCTCTTGATATACGGCGGGAATATACGGATTCGTAGTCATTCGTATATTCGTACCGATTCGTAATTCGTAATTTCTATATCTTCTTTATCTGGAGGAAGTCTAATTCTACCGGGGTTTCGCGGCCAAACATGGAAACCAGCACCTTCACCTTACCACGGGCTTCGTCCACTTCGGCAACCTTGCCTTCGAAGTCTTTAAACGGCCCGTCGGTAATCTTCACCGGCGTGCTTACCATAACGTCAATCTTGAACTTCGGCTCAGCCACGCCCATGCGCTTCTGAATGTCTTTCACTTCTTCGTCCGAGATTGGGGTGGGGGTGGTGCCGCTGCCGACAAAACCGGTAACGTTTGGCGTGTTGCGAATGACGTACCAGGAGTCGTCGGTCACAATCATTTCGACCAACACGTAACCCGGAAAAATTTTTTCCGTGACGACCTTGCGCTTGCCGTTCTTAATTTTAATCTTATTTTCGGTTGGGATGAGGACGTTAAAAATTTTATCCTGCATGTCCATAGACTCAATACGCTGGCGCAGGTTACGGGCCACGTTCTCTTCGTAGCCGGAGTAGGTGTGCAGCACGTACCACTTGCGGCCGTATTGCGCGGTTTGTTTTGCCATAGGTTTAGCGGGAAATAAGCTTTTCGAGACCAGCGGTAAGGCCCAGGTCCAAGGCGCCCAGGAAAACGGCGACGCCTAAGGATACGCCAATGACGACGAGCGTGTCTTTAACCGTCTGCTGGCGGGTAGGCCAGGAGACCTTCTTGAGCTCCTCGTAGGCTTCTTTAAAGTAGCTGGTGAACCAATTTGCCATGATCTTGCATGTCCTAAAATTGCCCCGGCGGGGCGCGATGGGGATACTGTACCACTCGGCTATGGAGGCGTCAACCCCACACCACTTTTACCAAAAAGTGGTGTGGGGCCAAACATAACATTTGTGCGCTTTTCTGCCGGGTGTATACTGCAAACCGACAAGAGGATGGACTAATCCCCATCGCCAATTTATGACCCCGAAAACAGGCCAACCAATAAATAGTAAGGTTTTAGCAGCTGTCCAGTCACTCTCCGTTTCTGTGGACAAACGTTTTGCCGCTGCGGATAGCCGATCTAACGAAATCATGGAAGCAATCCATGTCTTTGCCGAAAGCATCGATCGACGGTTTGACGCTGTGGACAAACGGTTTGATAAGCTTGAAGGCCGCCTAGGCAAGGTAGAATCGGGTATGTCTGGAATGGTTACCAAGGACTTTTTAGAAACCCGCCTGCAAAAGTTCCAAACCACCATGGTTACCAAAGACTACTTGGACACGAAGCTGGCCAACCTGGAAGGCAACCTGATTGTGCTGACGCGGAAAGAAGACCAAAAGCTCCACACGTTGGTGGATATCCTCCACGATAAAAACGTCATTGATGATAACGATGTTCGGAGAGTAGAACGGCTAGAACCGTTCGCGCGGTAACATAACGAGCACAAAAAAATCCCGCCTCAAGCGGGATTTTTTAGTTTAGCGATGGAGCTAGATATCCAGGTTCTTCACCCTCTTCGCACATTGTGTAACTGTTCCGTCAAACCATACGCATTCCCGTGCCGCAGCAAGCCCAGGTACGATTGCACCGTCGCCTCCTCGGTATGGTCACGCAGATGCCGGAACATCCGCTGCTTGGTAGCGGTCCGCAACACGCGGTGGTTGGGGAAATGCACCCAACCCAAAAAGTCCACGCCACTGGCCACGGTTTGGATGTTCACTTTGCGCGGGTGTAAATCCAGACGGAGATTCGTCTGCAAGAAGTCCTGCAATTTTGGTACCAGATTTTCCAGCCACGCTCGATTGTCGGAGAACATTGCAAAGTCATCCGCGTAGCGGAGGTAATGCTTCACCCGCAGCCGGTGCTTCACAAACTGGTCGAACGGCGTCATGTAGATGTTAACGAGGAGTTGCGATGTTAGGTTGCCCAGGGGTAAACCGATGCCAGGCGACCAAGAGAAGCTCTGAATGACTTCTTGGAGTAAAGCCAAGATCCGCGGGTCGACAATCCGCTCGGCCAGCAGTTGGAGCAAGGTCGCATGGTGAATGCTGGCGAAAAACTTGCGAATGTCACACTTCAAAACCCAGCAGGTGCGGGTACTATTCCGGCTAACCTGGCGGCCAAACGCCTGGAACCGCTGCATGGCCCGGTGCGTCCCCTTGCCGAGCTGGCAGGAGTACGAATCAGCAATAAACGTCCGACTGAAGAATGGGTACAGGACGCGGTAGATGGCATGGTGCACCAGCCGGTCGCGCACCATGGCCTTATGAATGTCCCGCGGTTTCGGGTCGGCAATCCGAAAGTACGTGTACGGCCCGTGGCGGTACGCACCCACAGCCAGTTCGCGGTGCAAACCTAAAAGGTTGTCCATAAGCCGGTACCCAAAAGTTTGCACATCAAACTTGTTGCGTTTGCCGGGCAAGAATTCCCGCCAGGCCAACAGCACATTCTCCACCGACGTGATATCCTCCAAAGTATGAAGCAACCGAACGCGCTCGCTCCTCGAAGTTACCCCCCCCCGACTGCTTCCGCTCCTCGAGCGGATTAAAGATACGTACCGTCATTGGTATGGATTCTACCATGCTTTGCCAAAACTCCACCGCTACTCCTTAGGCATAAAGGTAGACAGCATTTTCGTCGATATCATCGAGGCCATTTCCTGGGCCAGTTTTTTGCCACGCGAAGAGAAAGTACCGGTTGTCCGGCTGGCCACCCGCAAGGTAGATACGCTGAAAGTTCTCCTCATGGTGCTGTGGGAGAATGGCTCTCTTGTGGAGAAAAAATATATTGCCCTCTCCACGGAACTCGAAGAAATCGGCCGGATGCTCGGCGGGTGGCTGGGACAGCTGAAGAAGCAAAACTCCCCGGCCCAGTAGGTCGGGGAGAAACGTAGACTGTTGCTGCGACAGAACACCCACTGGTTGTCACCATTCCAGACGTTCTCGGCATGACCGTTGTTGCTGTTCAACCAGCGGCCATTGTCGTCGTGCTCAACGTTGAACACGTTCGGGTTGCCATCGGAGTCGGTTACGTGCGCGGTGCCGCCCAGGACACTGCCCCTCGATTGCTCTTAGGGCTGTATAGTCTTCGTGATGGAAAATCACCTAGCACCGCGCACCAAGAATCTTCGTTTTTTAAAAAGCATGCAGACGTCACGCTATTCCCAACCGTCGTCAAGAACATTCTGGGCGCAAGCACTGCTGGTTTCGGCAGCCCCGCCGAGGCGGGGCGTATTCGCCTAGTACCGTTTTTAAGTATAAGAAAACCCTGTACGTTTGAACATACAGGGTCTTTATCGTTTTCTTAACCTCACGGCATTGCCGAAGGGCTAAGGGGGAAGGAACAAAGTGCTAGGGAAAAGTGGGGAAGCGCTAAGTGCTACTTCTTGCTGCGACAGAACACCCACCGGCCGTCACCACCCCAGACGTTCTCGGCAAGACCGTCGCCGCTGCGCAACCAGCGGCCACCGCCGTCGAGCTCAACGCTGAACACGCCCGGGTTGCCATCGGAGTCGGGAATTGGCTCCATAGCGATAAGGAACCACTCACCGTTTGGCTGATCAAGATACTGCAGGCGCACTTGGGGGCCAACTTCGGCCGGACACACAGACAAGCCTTTTGCGCGGGGAGCGTCGTAGA
>JBBTRU010000041.1:0-2935 GCA_038065015.1 Patescibacteria group bacterium
CGCCGGTGTAGCAGTGCACCACGCCGCGGGTGTAGTTGGCGTGTTTCATAACTTCCAATAAATCCAGGTACGCGCCTTGCGGATTGTCTTTACTCCCCCGCACATGCAGGATGAGCGGCTTATCCACTTCCTGCGCTAATTGAATGTGCTGCAAAAAAACTTCTTTCTGCTTTTGCATGAAAGCTTTTTCGTCTACACCATCTGGCATGCGGAAGTAGTCCAAACCGCACTCGCCAATGGCAACAACACCCGGCTGCTGCGCCAGGTCTTTATAATATGCGTGGTCAAACTGCTCTTCGCGCGTATTAAAAGATGACTCTTCTTCGTCCACGTGCTGGCTGTGCAAATGCACTGGATGGATAGCGACTGAGGCAAAGAGCTTACCCGGATATTTTTGTGCCAGGTCAACAGCTGTCTGGCTAGTATCGCGCTGCGTGCCAATGTTGATAACGCGTAGACCCGCGGCCAGCGTGCGCTTAATGCCGTCGTCCACATCCGCTTTGTATGCTTGGAAATTGAGGTGGCAGTGCGTGTCGATGAGGGGCATGAGAGGAAGGGTAGCTGGAATTACGAATTACGAAAAGAGATACGAATATACGAATGGGCACCGGAATGTCAACCGTCTGGTCTCCGTAGTCCCGAGTGCAGTGAGGGACGAAGGAGGCTAGAACCGTAAAGCTGTAGGCAATGACAAATGATTCGTAATTCGTATATTCGTACTGATTTCATTCGTATTTCGTAACTCTGCTATACTAATCCCATGCCAAGTGCAACGATTACCCCGCAGAAGAAACTCCGCATTGGCTGGTTTACGTTTAGCTGCTGCGAAGATAGCACGGTCATTTTCACCGAGCTCATGAACGACCACTGGGAGCAGTGGAAGCACCTCTTGGATATCCGCCACGCCCGCGTGCTGCAAACCAACAACGTCCTCGACGAACTCGATGTAGCGTTCATTGAAGGCGCACTCAACTCCCCGCGCCACGTGGAAAAAGCCAAAGAAATTCGAAGCAAGGCCAAAATGGTGGTAGCCATTGGCGCCTGCGCCTGCACGGGTCTGCCCTCCATCCAGCGCAACACCTTCCCACCCGACCAGCAGGAAGAAATCCAGCCCCTGCTCGATAAATTCGGTTTTCTGCCCAAAGGCCAGAAGCTAGACGAGCAAATAAAAATTGATGCGCAGATTGGCGGCTGCCCCATGGATGGCAAACAATTCCTCAAAGCACTCGACGGCATCCTCAAACAATTCAACATCATCCCCGCTTAAGGTATGCACACGGTTGATCTCTCACTAACGGAAGAAATTACCAAGGTCGAAGGCTCGGCCTTTTTGGATGTGCAGGTGAGGGGCGGCAAGGTGGAGAAGTGCCACTTTGGTATATCCGAATCCAAGCGCTTCTACACCCAGGCCATGCGCGGCAAACCCTGGCGCGGTTTGCCGGCGTTGCTGGCTCGCATTTGCGGCACCTGCTCCAACGCACACCTGCTGTGCAGCATCGAGGCCTGCGAGCACGCGCTGGGCATTGTCCCCACCCCGCAATCCCAACTCTTAAAAAAGCTGACGATGTACGGCTTGAACATTCGGGACCATGCCTTGCACCTCTACCTCTTCGCCTTGCCGGATATGTGGGGCAAAGATAACTTCCTCTCGTTTGACGAGAAAGACGAAGAGCAGCACCAAATTCTGCACGATGCTTTTGAAATTAAGGGCGCGGGCAATCAGCTCGCTATCGCGGTTTCCAGCCGCAGCGTGCACGCGGTTTTCCCGGCAGTGGGCGGATTTTTGCAAGTGCCCAAGCCCGAGGAAATTGCACCGCTGATTCGGATCTTAGAAAATGCCCGGCCCGCCGCTATCCGTACCGTGGAACGCTTTGCCAAGTGCCAGTTCCACTTTGACCGCAAGACGCACTTCATGGCTATGATCGCCAACCCGTTTAGCTACCTGGATGGCGAAATAGTCAGCGACCGGACGAACGAGCGCGTGCAGGAGAAAGACTTTCGCTCGCACTTGGAGCACGTGGTTGTCCCCTACTCCCAGGCGTCGGGCTACGAGTACAAAGGCGCCACCTACATGGTGGGCGCGCTCGCGCGCATCAACCTGGGCAAGGACGGCTTGCACGAAAAAACCAAAGCCAGCTTGGCCGACATTCTCATGCGTTTCCCCTCGACAAACATTTTCGACAATAACTTGGCGCAGGCCATAGAAATAGTGCACTGCATTGACGATGCCATTGATGTGCTCTCCCACACCACGCTCGTCAAAGAGCCGTTGGTTGTGCCCGCCCACCAAGCCGGTACGGGCGTAGGCGTGGTCGAAGCGCCGCGCGGCACGCTGTACCACAAAGTAACGCTCAACGACAAAGGTATAGTGACGGATGGCGAAATTATTGTGCCCACCGGCCAGAACCAAATAAACATCGAGCAAGATATGGCTCGCCGGTTAGAAGAAATGCTGCCCAACGACCCCAACAAAGATACCGTGCAGTTGGAGCTCGAAAAAATCATCCGGGCCTATGACCCGTGCATGAGCTGTGCCTCGCACTTCCTTACCTTGAAGTTGAAGGGAGTGCAGCTGAAATCTGCCTGACGGCCTCGTCGGGCGTTAGGCTGGGCGGCACGCCAATGAGCGTGAGGTTTTTTAGTTTGCCGAGCTTTTGCAAGAGCTGCAGGTGGGCCAGCAAATCCAGATCGTGCAGACTCACGCGCGGCGCATCGGCAAAGGGTGTGAGGTCGGTAAATATTTGTACTTTTTCTAGCCCCCGTACCGTATCAATAATAACCAGTGGGTTCGGCACTTCGGCCCATTCATCTAATGGGTCGCGGAATTCGAAGTGCCAGTCTGGTCTGGCGCGTGCGAGTTGCGGAATTATCCGAATGGGCAAGCTATCCACTTCCAGATCCGCGTTGCCGTAGACGTACGCGATGGACATTAGTT
>JBBTRU010000042.1:0-11398 GCA_038065015.1 Patescibacteria group bacterium
GTCGGCGCTAGCGGATTTGCCGCATCGGCGACGCGCAGCACATTCCCTTGGCCGATGAAAAGTCTATTTGCAACACCAGCGACGGTGAGAGCGTTACTCGTCCCGGCGAGGTTGAGGCTCGTCACCTGAGCCGGCGCGGCAGGGTTGGCAACATTGATGACCTGGAGTTCCTGAGTGTTGCTGTTCGAAACCACGTATGCCGCATTACCTTGTACGAAAATTTCATTGCCTGTGTCGGTAAGTTGCGCCACCCCCAGGAGCACCGGGACGGCGGGGTTACTAACGTTCACAAGTACAAGTTCCGGATCTGCCGCCAAGAACGTCCGGACGAGGTAGGCCGTTGTCCCCACGACGAAGATGCCGTTCCCATCCGAATTCCCAGCGGCATTGTAGCTCCCCACCTGCACCGGCGCAGCGGGATTGGTAACGTTGATAATCTTCAGCTCTTGGGCGTTATCGGTGGTAGCAACGTACGCGTAATTCCCGCTCACGAAAACATTCCGCGGAATCCCGGCAAGCGCCAGCGACCCAGCCAACGTTGGGCTGGCAGGATTGGTAAGGTTGATAATGGCAAAATCCGGCGTGCCATCATTGCGCACGACGTACGCGTACGTTCCCTGCACGGCAACTTTCAAACCGTCCTGCAACCCCGCGAGGTCTAGGCTGCCCGCGAGGGTATTCGGGTTTGCCCAGCTTGCCGCCACCGCTGCGGCCCAATTCGCCAGGCGCGTGATTGCACTCACCGACCCGGCGCGCTGGGCATTCTGCTGCCAGGTAATGGTGCTGGTGAGCTCTTTCGTACTCGCGTCTACCGCACTCACGGTGACTGATCGGGTAAACTGCCCGCTCACATCCTGCGTGCCACTGTACGTCCACACCCCGCCGCTTACGGCGAGTCCATGATTGCCATCAGTGAGGTTGGTAAAAGCGCCGTCGCGGATGCTGCGGCTGGCTTCGAGACCTTCTTCAGCGAGCAGGCCGGCACGGGCACGGGCGCCAGCAATAGCGGAACTTTCCTGCCCGTAAAGGAAAGCGCCAGTGAGCGCAGTAACGAGCAAAGCGAAAACCGAGGCGGCCAGCAGCACCTCGACAACCGAGAAACCTTTAGTAGGTAATGGTGCCTTGCGCATTGAGGGTTAGGGTTCGCACGCCGTTTGGGCCGGTAAGGGTGAGGACGCCGGTGGCTTGCGGCAGCCCGGAAAATTTTGCAAAGACCACTTCGGTAAAGCCAGCACCCGTCAGGGCGGGCGATACCGTGGCCGCTTCATCGTAGGTTGCCACGCGCGTCGCGTACGATGCCCCCTGGAAGAGCACGACATTGCCCGGGTTCACCCGCACGCCCCAGGTGGTATCACCATCGGCCGCCCGGCTAAGCACTTGCGCCCGCCGCATGCTCTGCGCCACCGTGGTTGCCGCAATATCCAAATCATTCCGGCCCTGCAGCTGCTGGTACACAATGGCGCCGAATCCCGTGATCAGGCCAATAAGTGCGATCGAGAGGAGCACCTCGATTAAGGTATACCCCGGACCACTTTTCATGGTGTGGGTTGCAAAATGGTGCGTGGTGAAACCTGACCGACGCATAGTTTACGGATTGAACTGCCCAACAAGACTGTAAATGGGCAGAATAATGGCAATGGCGACGGCGACCACGCCCACCCACACGATAACCAGCAAAATCGGTTCGAGAATAGAGGCAAGATTCTTGGTGCTCTGGTCAATTTTTCGTTCGTAGAGGGCGGCGACGCGCAGCAGCATGGTGGCCAACTTTCCAGACTGCTCGCCTGTAGCAACCAGCTCCTGCATGGGAATGGGAATAAGCCGGCGGCTCCGCGGGTAGCGCTGCAGACTCTGGCGGATCGACTCGCCATCTTCCACACTGGTGCGCAAAAATGCGTACAGCCGTTTGTACTGTACAATTGCGGCCGCTTGCTCGAGCGAATCCAGTGCCTGAACAATGGGCAGGCCCGCTTCCAAGAGTGTACCGAGGATGAATCCAAAACGCGCCAGCTCTACCTCTTGCACCACATTGCGAATCCCAGGAAGGTAGAGGGCCAGGCCCTGCGCAGCGGCCCGAGCCCGGGGCCGGGTGAGGACGAGGGTGATACCGGCAACGACTACGATAAGCACTGCCGGTACAAAGACGATGCCGTGTGCCTGCAGAAAGGCGCCGAAGCGTATGAGCGCGACGGTAATAGATGGTAAGTGGACGTTGAGTGAATCGAAAACCGTAGCTAAGCGAGGCAGCACAAACCACGCTACGCCAATGCCAACGACGAGTGTTAACCCCAGTACAAACCCCGGGTACAGCATGGCCGAGCGAATCTTCGAAGTAAATTCCCGATCTTTCTCTTGCTGCTGGGCAATAAGGGCCAGGTTTTCGGGCAAGCGGCCAGACTCTTCGCCCAGCCGCACCAGGTAGGTGGCCCGCTTCGGCAAAATGTTTGCGGCATCAAAGGTCCGCCAAATGGATGCGCCGCCGCTTAATTCTTCACGGATGTTCTTAAGCGTTCGTTGCATGTTCGGTGACCGGACTTGCGATTCCACTGCGGCGACTGCAGCAAGGACATCCATGCCCGCGCCTAAGAGCGTGGCGAGATTTTCCACCACGTACGCACGTTCTTTACTGCCACCAAACTGGAAACGGTGGCGGTGTTTGACCTCGATTGGGGTAGATGGCATGCCCTTTCCTATGCGTTACAACGACGGCGATGCAACACGCAACAATTCTTCCAGCGTCGTCACGCCGTTCTGCACTTTCTCTATCCCGTCTTCAAACAACGAGTGGTCGCCATTCTGCTTGGCAATATCCCAAATCTGCTGGCTGGTGAGCTGCTGGGGAATGCGTTCTTGCAACGCGCGGGTTACGTGAATGAACTCAAAGATGCCCGTGCGACCCTTATACCCCGTGCCACCGCACGCCTGGCAACCCTTGGCATGGTAGAGCACGGTGCGGCCGTGAAACCAGTGCTTGGCCCCAGGCAACCGCTTCTCCAAATCAGCGGCGCTCATTGGCTCGCTATACCGGCAGGCTTCGCAGAGTTTTCGAACCAGCCGCTGGGCCACGAGCAATTCGAGCGTTGAGGCAAGCAGGAAAGGTTCAACGCCCATTTCCATAAGGCGGGGGATAGCCGTGGCTGCATCGTTCGCGTGGAAGGTGGAGAGGAGGAGATGGCCGGTGAGCGCCGCATTCACGCTGATATCGGCGGTTTCTTGGTCGCGAATCTCGCCCACCATAATCACGTCCGGATCCTGCCGGGCGATGGAGCGCAACCCCGTGGCAAACGTCAGGTTCGTATCGGCATTCACTTGCATCTGGTTAAGACCCGGGACTTTGTACTCCACCGGATCTTCAATGGTCGCAATGTTCACCTCGGGCCGGTTGAGCATGCGCAAAATGCCGTAGAGCGTCGTGGTTTTTCCAGACCCGGTGGGGCCGCAGACAATAACCATGCCAAAAGGTTTTTCAATGGCGTCGTAGACTTTACCCAGATCTCGCGAGGCAACACCAAGGTCGGTGAGCGTAAAGTTCCGGACGTACTCGTTGAGCAGGCGCAGCACAATTTTCTCGCCATCCAGCGTCGGCGCAATGGATACGCGCAAATCAATGAGCTTGCCGCCGTGCTCGGCCCGCATGGCGCCATCCTGCGTGGCGTAGTGTTCGTCGATGCGTAAGTGCGCCTGGACTTTTACCCGATTAATAAGGTTCTCGTAAAACACTTTTGGGATATTCCCGGCTTCATGCAGCACGCCGTCAATGCGGAAGCGGATGACCACTTCCCGATCCTGCGGGTCGAAGTGCACGTCCGAAGCGCGCGCGTGCAGTGCGTCGCCGAGAATCGCATCGAAGAGCTCGGGAGCCACGCGGTGCTTCGAAGTAAGAATTTCGGCAAACCGCGTGGACAGGGATTTGCGGTAGTGGCGCAACGCATTGTCCACGTCATCGGGCAGGGCGTACGCAATAGTCACCTTGGGTACGCCAAGCGCGGTTTGCAGAGAGGCGGCCAGTTGCGGGCGCTTTGGATCGTCCGTGGCAACAACGACACTGTCCGGCTGCTGCGCGAAGATAACCACGCGCGAGCCGCGGCCCAAACGCTCGGGTATGCGCAGCACTTGCTCCCGGCTGGGTGGATACGCATTGAGGTCGGCGTGCGGCACGCCCAGAGATTCGGCCATTGCTTGGCCGAGCACATCCAAGGTTAGGAGATTCTTGGCAAGCAAAAAATCGACTATCGAAACGTGCGTATCGTGGCTGTGCTTTTCGGCGCGCTCCAAATCTTCCTTGCTCACGTAGCTGCCGGCAAGGAGTGCTTCTTTTAGCTGCGTGTTATCGATGCGTAACGTTTGTGTTTCCATGCACGTTAGTGTACCAAAAATGGCCTCCCGAGGGAAAAATGCCTTGATTGTATAGGCTCACGCATTGAGCGCTTTCGTGCCTTCTTTCGCTCGCATCCCAGTGGCGGGCAGCGTGGCACGAAAGGTTGTGCCTTTCCCGAGCTTGGACGTAAACGAAATGCCCCCACCGCTACTCTCCAGAATAGCCTTTACCATGTACAAACCCAAGCCAGTGCCTTCGGGTACTTTGCTGCGGATGTTGCTCGCTCGGAAGAGCTTCTGGAATATTCTTCCGTAATCCTTTTTTTCTATGCCGTACCCTGTATCTTGCACGGTAATAGTGAGTACACGCGCATCCCGGGTAATACGCAAGGTCACCGTGCCCTTGGCGGGCGTGTACTTTACCGCATTGGTAAGCAGGTTTTGTAAAATAATAAGGGTTAATTCAGGATCGAGTGGAAGCTTCGGTATGTTGGTGGCAATAATTTTTTTTACCTGCAACTTCTTTTCGCGAATTCTTGGCGCTAAGTCTTGCAAGGCGGCCTGGGCAAGTTCTTGAATTTTCGTGGGCACCGGCTGGATGGCGAACGTGCCCATATCAATGCGGGAGACATTGAGCAGGACTTGCACGAGTTTCACCATGCGCGTGCTCCCGGCGTACACTTCTTGCAAGTATTGCTTCTGGGTTGTGCTCAACTTACCGCCGTCGCCGTGCAGCAGCGCTTCGATGTACCAGTTGACGGCGGAAAGCGGCGTGCGCAGCTGGTGGGAAGCCAGGGTAACGAATTCGGTTTTCGCTCTATCAATTTGCTTCTCCCGGGTAATATCCCGTTCTATACCAAGGAAGTACTGAATGCCGCCCTCGGCATTAACTATTGGAGAAATACTTGCCGACGCATCGTATTCCTCGCCGTTCTTCCGCCGGTTCTGCAACTCGCCGGTAAAAATTTGCTTCTGCGTCTTAATCGTTCGCCACAGCTCCTCGTAAAAATTATGCGGCATGGGCATGGACCAGAGCTTCCCGGCTTTCGTCCCAAGGATTTCTTTTTGCGTGTACCCGGTAATGCGCGTTGCGGCTGCATTTGCGTACAGTACGATACCCTCGGGGTCGGTAATAACAATATGGTCGTACGCGCTGTCGGCTGCCTGCTTGAACATGCGGAGCGCGGCTTCCTGCCGCTCTAAGACTTCTTCGGCTTGCAGTAAGCTGTCCCTGCCCTGCTCGGTAAAGCGTTGCCGAAAATAATTAATGCAAGTGAGAATGGTAAGTACGGCGGCGCTCGTCCAGAGTTCCGCTGCGCTGTAGTGATCGAGCACAGGATGCTTCATACTCGTAACCGCAAGGCCGATGACGAATGCGAGGTACGTAACGCTCCACACTAGTGCTTCACGGGATGCAAAAAGAATGAATATGACCATTGGATACAAAAAGGTCCAGTAAATACCAAGGCCATTAGTGGTCCCGGTTATGACATTGATGACGAAAGAACTCGTAAGGATTGCAGCAATCCACCGCATGTACCATATGAGGTTTCGCGCGCGCCTGCCAAAAATAAGAATGAACGCTGCGCTCCCAAGAACCACGAAGTCTTGCACAATGAATACCGGGTCACCATCATGAACAATCTGGAGCGGGGTCGCAACCAGCATTATCAAAACTCCGAGGCTGCACAAATAAAAAAAGATTCTCTGGCGCAATTGCTCCAACGTCATTTTACTGCTCCTGATGGCGCTCGAACCAACCGTTTTGTCGTTGCCGTTCGCTGCTTGCATAATCTGCCCTCCAAAAGAAAGTCAAGCTTGAACACTAGAAGAATAGCATATTTGCTCGCGCATTACCGTTGCGCAACGGCAGAGCCAGCGTGCTAGCCGAACCGCAATTTTACTGGTATACTGCGCCAATATGGTGGAAAATATTGGCGAACGGGTGGTGCTCATTGTGGAAGATGAACTGCCCCTCCTGCAAATCATCGCTCACGCCTTTCAGAAGAACGGCTGGAGTCCCGTAACCGCCCGTACGGTGGCGGAGGCTTGGGGCTACCTGGAGCAAATAGAACGGGTAGACGTTATCTGGCTAGATCATTTCTTGCCAGAAGGGGAAGGTATAGAGTTGCTCAAACAAGTGCGGGCAACGCCGAAGTGGAAAGACACCCACGTGATACTGGTGAGCAATGCCATTGAGCCGGAAATCGTCAACGAGTACATCAAACACGGTGTCACGCGCTACTACACCAAAGTATTGAAACCGCTGGACAAAATTGTAAGCGAAATTAGCCTGCTCAGCCAAGTGCCCGGCAGCGGGGTGGATACACCGGGAAGTCCGGTACAGTAAGTCTAACCATTGCTTGAAGATGACGACTCGGCTATGCTGGGCCTGCTTGAATGTGCGGGCCAGTCTCGCCATCTAAGCGGGTATCGTATAACGGCTATTATCTCAGTTTTCCAAACTGATGACGTGGGTTCGACTCCCACTACCCGCTCCACTCGACGCGTCCCGCATACGCGGGACTTGCTCGTGGTCTGCGACCAGCATAAACGATCTATTGTAGCGTCGAGTGTCCCGAGCCTGTCGAGGGGCAAAAACGCGAAGCCTCGCTTGACCCCAAACATTCGTGCTCCTTCCCCCTCGTTGTACTCGGGGTCAGTCCGCGCCAAATGTTTGGGGACCCCTTGGTGCTCACGTAGTAAGTGACGGTATTGTTTTGGTGCCACGCCAGGCAAGTTGGAATAGCGTGCGGTAGGTTTCGGCTACTTCTTCACTTTCAATGACAACCATGAATAAGCTACGTAATGATACAATCGCAACTTTATTTCCAAAAATTACATTATCAGATAAAAACTGGTTGCCGCGCGGCAATACTCGGATTTGATGGTTCTTGGTTTGATTTGCTCTAGTATATTCAACATCTTCATTGTCATTACTCACAATTTCTTGCACGAACGTACTATTCTTTTTAAATTGCCATAAGCCTTTATCTACCAAGCCCGGAAAGGCACGACTAAAGTTAAGAATTGAGCTGCCAAAAAAATGAATTTTCTTCGTTGGATATATTTCTTGCACGTACATCCTCTCCAACGCTTCACGACCCTCATAAAACCGTACTCCTGGCCGGCCCTTACCTCGATTTTGTAAAGCTTGGAGAACCGGTAAAACTTCATGTAATTTCTTTTGGTGGACGTTCAGCTGTTCAATGAGTTGTTGTGGCGATTCAGCCATGAATACCGCTTTTTTTGATTTTGGCAGCACGGTAACCAACCCGCGCCGTTTTAGGTCATCGAGGATAAGGTAGCAGGTTGGTCGTTTTAAAGACGTTTTTCTGGCAATTTCCAATACTGTAGCACTACCCAGCTCCAATGTAGCCAGGTAAACCTTCGCTTCACCTACAGAAAGGCCGTTGTATTTAAGCGATTCTTCTAAAATCATCATTGATTGTAGTATATAGGATGTTGATAATGTTGTCAATATTTATGACATATAAATAAATGAGTACAAATAATAATATCAAAATATTGGGTTTTATATGATATATAGTCATAATCATTGACAATATTTGGTATAGGTGTATACTCGACAGTTAAATATACGTTCATTAAAAAACTAAGGAGGCTTAGAGTGGATGCACTCCACATGGATCCAATTCGAATACAGGGCGTGCTCGAAGAATGCGAAAAAAAAGGTGCGGAGATTGATGTTTTCGAAGGCATAGGATTACAGATCCGTCGATCTATGTCTTTCGGTGCTTTGTACGTAACCTGTTCTGGCAAGTGGTTATTGAGGCCTATGCTCTTCGTGACGCATTATATGGGTACATACCTTGACCCGGGCCTTTATAAGTATGCTGACCAAAGGCAGTTTTGGCTGAATATAATGAAAAAACTGATTCAAGCTCACCAGAGTGACCGTTTACTCATTGATTCAGCATCCCAAACAGTCTTGAATGGTGATGTCCTTCAAGTTATGCTCGATCTTTCTGTTGATGCAGCCGAAAGAGTTAAATTTTTTCAAGAGTGCCATGAGCAACTGCAATCTCTCTTTGAGGAAAGAGTCATTAAAACTACTTTTAAAGATCTGGAGCAAAAATACCAGGTCGAAAATGGTTTACTGACTGCTTTGAACGCTTATGAAGAATCAAGAAAAGAATTAGGTGATTTCCTCATGATGAAAAATGGGCCAGAATCACTAACTCAACTTTGGCAGCTACGGCAGCAGCTGGTAACTCAACTCTCACAGATTCTCCCTCGGGGAAGCTTTAATGAGTGCCCAGAAGAAATATTGAATGGGTATCTGGGTTCCGTTCCTCGATGTAAAGAGATTGTTGATTTACTGCTGAATGGGTAAAAACTCAAATTGAATCCTCAAGAAAACTGTTCTTGCCGAAAGGACCACTCGCTTGCGAGGGTGGTCTTTTTTATTTTTACTAATGCCTCCAAAGATATCGCTCCAAGTCAACCTTCCACATTGTTTCTGTTTTATTTACCTTCACGCCATCCCGTTTGAGTTTCCAAGCCTGCTCGTCTTGGGCATGCTCCCGGTTCATAATCGAAATGTACCCTTGCTTATTAATGACCCGTTGCCAGGGCACGTTCTCACTCTTCGCCGCATCTAAAGCATGTAGCGCCCAGCCCACTTGGCGGCTGGCCCGGGGGCTGCCCATGAGCGCGGCAATTTGACCATAGGTCGCAACTTTGCCTTTGGGAATTTTCCGGACGACGGCATACACGCGTTGGTTAAAACTTTTCATATTGCAATAATATTTCTTGTTCAATGCCAAATGTATGGTTGACGAGTGTACCCATCTGCACGCACGCTTGTTTCAATCGAGTGGGTTGGTGTTCCAATCGTGAAAGTTTCCAGGAAGCATCGGGCTGTACAACATACACTTGGTCGCTTTCATGTATTTTCTGTGGTAGCTGCTCCCGGTAATTTTTAATGACCAAAACATCTGTGCAACCATCAGCTACTGCTTGTTCCAGGTGTTGCACGGGTTGCCGCATGGGTATGTCCATATATGGAACCCCATGAATACGTACCGCCCCAGGATGAAGGTAAGGAATTGAGGTTGCGGCGCGCATGAGCTCCAAATACTGCTCATGTGGTTCACGATGCACCTCAAGAAACTCTGCCTTGTGCTTTTGGACATTCTGCAGCGTTACAAACAACTTTGTTTGCGACTTAAGAATTTTTTCAATGGGTAAATGTTTGCGCTCCTGCATGACAGTAATGAGAAAATCAATATCTACAGTCTTCCAAAATCGAAACAGATTAATAAACCTCCAACCAGCAAGATCTTCGTAGTAAATAGAAGTCCCTAGCTGCGTAGCTCCTGCCAGAAGGTAGGACGCATTCGCAAACCCTGCCGAATTCGTGTAAATGCAATCGAACGCCTGCGCCAAGCCCATTTCTTCGAGCGCAATCATTGCCCCCGCCCCTCGAATCCCGCCCATAACCCCACCATACAGCACCAGTCCAATTTTCTTCCCATCAGCAATAGGCACGCTTTGCAAACGACGATGGAGAATTGATTCAATAACTTGGTGCATATGGTTTAGAACGCTGAATTATTAAGCAATTCCCGCAGCAGCCGGAAAAGATGCTTCAACCGACCTCGCCGCTCTGGGTACGGCAAATCCAGTGCCTCCACGTCAGCCAGAATTGCACCCAGCGTGCGCTCCACCATACTGGCGTGGAGCAAGGCATCAACACGTTTGTACCCGAGCTGTCGGGCCACCGGGCGGATGAGCTTCAACCACTCCCGAATCGGCTGTTTCCACTGGGTATAGGGCAAGCGCCAGTTACCCGGCAGCATCCAGTCGGCCCAGATGATAAACGCGAGTTCGTAGCCTTCGGGGTACATGCGCGTGTGGGCAAAATTCGTGAGCGCGTACGTCCCGTCTGCGCACCGAAAAATTTCTTTCGGCTTGACGTGGCCGTGGCACCAGAGCATTTTCCGATTTTTGAATTCCTGTCGAATAAAAACGAGCGCAGCCTCGTAGAGTGGAGCAAACTCCTTACCCGTAAGGGCCTGCTGCCGCAACGGCCGAGAGATTTCCGTATCCACCGCCAGCTGCAGCCACCGGCTAATGCGAACGGTGTGGTACTCGTGCGCTGGAAGCTGCTCCAGTAAGGTCAGTGGCCGATGTGGCTTGGTTGGGAAACTCTTGCGGTAGGCGACGAACACACGTAAGAATTCTTCCCGTTCAACCGGGGAGAGTGGTGAGTGCATGAAGTGTCCTGCCCCAGAGAGGTTCTCCATAATCAACCAGCCCCGCGTCGGCGAGACAATACCAGATGCGTACAGCTTCGGTGCACGCAGGGTACGTCCGCGTTTCGACCGGTGGAATGCCGCGAGGGCTCGGGGTTCATCCGTCGGCTGCGGCTCATCATAAAGCTTCAGCACTGCTGGTTTGCCGCGAAACGTCCCGGTGTAAATTGCATTCCGGTATTGCCGGCCGTAGTGCCGCGCGGTGTACAAAAGTGCGCCAAGCCGAAAACCGGTTTTCTTTGCTAAACGCTTGGCTTCTTGAGCAAAAGGATTCTTTGGATACGTGATTACCTGCATAGAACCAGTATAGCCTTGACGGTTTACGAAGGCTATGATTGGATAGGTTGAAAGCATTGAACCTTCGCAAAAGGAGTGACTGTGGAAAAGGATTCCAAAAAAACCGACGGCACGGAAGTGACTAAACCCTGGGACACTAACTGGTATGCAGTAGTAGGTGCTACCGTTGGTTTCCTCGTCGCCTTCATTGGTATTGCATTCGCAAATGATACTTTCAGCGATCATAAAGCAGTGATAGGGGTGGGCTTCATTGCGTTGTGTACAGGACTAGCCTTTGAATGGTACCGACTTCAAAAGCAGGCACTTATCAACGTTTCTGCGGGTTACCTTTTAGGCCTAGGCATTACTCTTGGCGTAAAACTCAAAGCACCTGCTTTCTGGTTACCGCTCATTGTCGGCCTTGTGCTCTTTGTACTCGGCATCATTATTAGGCAGTATGCTATGAACAGTAAGCAAAGCCCTCCAACATGAGGGCGTTCTTTTTTTTCGCAGGGCAGTGGTAC
>JBBTRU010000043.1:0-10802 GCA_038065015.1 Patescibacteria group bacterium
AGTTGAACTTTCGGGATGAAGTATTTGGCGTAACCAAAGATTTTTCACTCTATAAAGAAGCGACCTGTGAAAAATGCGACGGCAATGGCGCCGAGCCGGGGGCAAAAGTGACAACTTGCAGTACTTGCAAAGGCAGCGGCCAGGTGCAGCGCGTAGTCAATTCTATTTTTGGCCAGGTGGCGCAGGCGGTGGTGTGCAGCACGTGTGATGGGCAGGGGAGTATTCCTAGCCAGAAGTGCAAGACCTGCGGCGGCGACGGCAAACTCAAGCGGGATACAAATATTAAGGTGAACGTCCCGGCCGGCATTGACGACGGTGAAACCCTGCGTTTGCAAAATCAGGGCGAAGCCGGCGAGCGCGGCGCTGGAGCCGGCGACCTCTACCTCCGCATTCGCATTACCCCCGACGTCCGGTACAAGCGCAAAGGCGCAGATATTCTCTCGGAAGTCCACCTTGGCATTGCCAGTGCTGCTCTGGGTACGAAAGTGGAAGTGGAAACCCTGGATGGCCTCGTGTCGGTGAAAATCCCGGCTGGCACGCAGTCGGGTAAAGTCTTCCGGCTCGGCGACAAGGGCGTGCCGCACCTACGCAAGCGCGGCCGGGGCGATCATTTGGTCACTGTCGTCGTCGACACGCCGCGTAAAATTTCGGGCGAGCGCAAAAAACTCCTTAAGAAACTTGCCGAGCTGGAAGGGGAGACAGTCGAAGAGTAAACCTGGTATAATTTTTGTGCTCTCCCAAGCACCGTTGGGAAGTACCATCAAAAGCGGCACTTGTTTGGAAATCAAGGCCGCTTTTTTCTATAAAAAAACACCCACAACATTGCTGTTGGGGGTGTGTTGGAAAGTTCAAGGTGCTAACTTATTGATAGTCGGCCGAGATCCTGCAGTGCCAGGTAGGTAACACTTACCGAACATTCTTCGTTTGTTTCGCCGCTATTGATAAGCTTGAGCCATTCGGGCAAAGAAATAAGTACCATTTTGAGGTATTCATTCTGATCAAGTTTTGATGGCCCAGGATTTATGGGCAGCTTAGGAATACCTAGGAACGGATAGAATCGAGTAGTCAAGTTGCGGGATGCAATGGGCAGACCGTTAAGGCCGGCCAACGGAACGACCTTTTCTAATAGTATGCCGGACTCTTCTTCGAATTCTCGCTTCGCGCAGGCATCCATAGAGCCGTGATCAATTTTGCTAGGCACTCCTGACGGCGGCACAAGCGTTATTTCTTCAGCTCCGTGCTTCCATTCAGCGACAATTACAACGTAGTCATCGGGTAGCAAGCAGAAAGTTGTTGCCCAATTTTTTGTTCTTGTACGAAAGCCAGCAAAGTCGCCTCCATCCGGCTTGTTGAGCTGCACCACTTCAATAGGTGGTACGAATCGAAGATCCGCCCGTTCCGTTTCCGAGAGTTCACCACAAGCGTACTCAGCGAAACTCATCAGTTCTTTTTTTGTGTTCATGAAACAAGACCTACACTGTTCAAGTATACCCAGATGCTTTCAGCTGTCACCACGGGTAAGCCATATTTCGTTTCGTACTTCACGTATTTCCTCCTGCGACATGCGTCGCCTATTAGTGTTTGTAGATGTTCAGTATTGTATCCATGATTTCTTGGTTCCGTGCCGCAATGGCCGGAACACGTTTCTGCGAGAAGTCTAATGGCTTCCCGTCGAAGTTGCAGACCACAGCACCGGCTTCTTGCAAAATGCAAGCAGCTGCTGCCCAGTCGTACGGCGTGGCGCCCGGGTGGACGTACGCGTCGAGTTTGCCCTCCATTATTAGACGGCAGGCCCAGGTAACGCACGCGAACGTTAAGACGTAGCGCGTGGCTTTGACGAGTGGTAGGTAGTAATCACGTACCTGCAGCTCACGATCCATTCCTAACGAGTAGTCAAAGCCGACCACTAGGTTATGGATGAGCTTCGGTTCAACCGGAGAAATTTTTCGGCTTACAAATTCTCCACTCTCTGCGTAAAGCATGCAGCTATTCGCAGGGTAGAAGATGACCCCGTGGGTTGGAGTGCCATTTTGGACAAGACCGATGGATACCGAATATGTTTCCAGGCCAGCGGAAAAAGGAATCGTCCCATCGAGCGGGTCGATGTAGAAAATACCTTTTGTTCCTGGCCGTTCGGCACCTTCTTCACCGGCAAAACCGAACTCCGGGAGAGCCTGCAGTATTGAGGTAATACATTGTTCCGACGTAGTGTCGGCAAGAGTAACAATGTTTCGCGGGTCGCCTTTCTTGGTGCCCACGTGCAAATGCGTACGATCAATACTGCGAATTAGTGTACCTGACTTTTGAGCGGCTTCTTGCATGATGATTCTCACCATTACCGCCGCGTCAGATTCATTGGACATACTTTTCCTCACTACGACTACTGTCGTTGTTTTTCGAGTTTTCAAATTGCATTACTAACCCGAAAGACTAGCCTATTCTTTGGGTTTTGTCAACCCTGGGGTAAATGTATTCACTGAGATGGGTAGCCTGGGTCCCCCGCCTGCCTTCGCCAAGCGCCAGGCAATGGCGGGCAGGCTTGACCCAGGCTACCTTTAGGCGCGGTCAAGGGACCGCGCCTACCCTTCTGCAAAATAGTGGTATAATAATCACGTTCCAAACAAACGTACAACCATGGATCTGACTTCTGTCGGCGCATCAGCACAAAGCTTCTGGGCAGGCATTAACTGGGCTCAACCCAGCTGGGACTTGTTCATCATCATGTTCTTCGTCATTGCCGCCTTTTTGTACGGCCTGTCGCTCGGTCGGGATAGGATTATCGTCATCATGGTGTCTATTTACATGGCCTTGGCCATTGTGAATAGCGCGCCATTCCTTGGTAACGTCACTACCATTACCATAAATGCCCCTGTCGCCATTAAGATTGGCGTGTTTTTGGGCATCTTCGTCCTGCTCTTCTTTTTCCTCTCGCGGTCAGCCTTGCTCCGCACCATTGCCTCGTCGGATGATAAGGGGAAGTGGTATCAGGTGCTGCTCTATTCCATTCTGCATGTGGGCCTGCTGGTGAGCGTGACGCTCAACTACTTGCCCAAGGATGCCGTGGAAAAGCTCGCGCCCCTTACCAAGTGGATTTTTGCCACGCCCAACGCGCGTTTTGGCTGGATAATCGCACCAATAGTCGCCATGATTCTCTTCGGCGGCGCGGCCAAGGAAAAGAAGAAGTTTAAGTACGAAGTATGACCACCCCGGCCTTCGGCCACCCCTCCTCCGAGAGGAGGGGATTTTAGAATTATCCTCCCCTCTCGGAGGGGAGGATTAAGGAGGGGTCGGATTTGCTACACTATACACATGCTCAAGCTCTTCAACACCCTCTCCCGCAAGGTTCAGGAATTCAAACCCATCCACCCGCCCAAGGTGGGGTTCTACGCCTGCGGGCCGACGGTGTATGACCGGGCGCACATTGGCAACCATCGGGCATACATTTTTGACGACATTTTGCACCGCGCCTTGCAACACGAAGCTTTCGACGTGCAGCTTGTCATGAACATCACCGATGTCGGGCACTTAGTTTCTGACGCTGATGAAGGCGAGGATAAGTTGGAAAAAGGTGCGAAGCGGGAAAAACTATCCGTTTGGGATGTGGCCGAGAAGTACACGAAGCTTTTCAAAGCCGACCTTAAAGAACTGAACGTCATCGAACCAGACCAATGGTTGAAGGCCACGGATAATATTGGTGAGCAAATTGCGCTTATTAAAAAACTTGAAGACAAAGCACTCACGTACACAACGTCGGATGGCGTTTACTACGACACCAGCAAGTTTCCAAACTACGGCAAGCTTGCCCGGTTGAATTTGGAAGGCCAAAAAGAGGGCGCACGGGTAGAAGCAAACAAAGAAAAGCGAAATCCCACAGACTTTGCGCTGTGGAAGTTCTCACCGAAAGGGGAGCAGCGGCAAATGGAATGGGAGAGCCCGTGGGGCAAAGGTTTTCCGGGCTGGCACATTGAGTGCTCGGCCATGAGTATGAAAGCCCTTGGGGAAAGTTTCGATTTACATACTGGCGGTTTCGACCACATCCCTGTGCACCACACCAATGAGATTGCCCAAAGCGAAGGCGCCACAGGCAAACCCTTCGTAAAGTACTGGGTGCATAATGAATTCTTGCTAGTTGATGGCGGAAAAATGGCCAAGTCGCTGGGGAATGCGTACACCTTGGATGAGCTTCGAGAGAAAGGTTTCTCACCGTTAGCCTTCCGCTACTACTGCCTAGGGGCGCACTACCGCAGCAAGCTCAATTTTACCTGGGAAGGCTTGCAAGCTAGCCAGACGGCTTTGGATGATCTCCTCGCACGGGTTGCTGCCATGGCCGACACCCCGAAGATTGGCTGCGCAGAATTTGAGCAGAAGTTTTTTGAAGCTGTAGACAATGATTTGAATACCCCGCAAGCTTTGGCTGTGGTCTGGGGTTTGCTGAAAAGTGACTACCCGGACCACGCGAAGAAAGCCTCGTTGCTTAAAATGGATGCTGTATTGGGCCTGGGGCTTGCCGAAGCGAAGGCAGAAGTTATTACTATACCCAAAAAAGTGCAAGCCTTGGTTGATGCACGTGAGGCAGCGCGGAAGGCAAAGGACTGGAAGCAGTCGGACGAGCTAAGGAAAGAAATTGAAGCTTCGGGTTTTTCGGTGCGCGATACGGACAAAGGACAAATAGTAGGGCAGAAGTAGTAACTTTTTTCATTGTCATCCCGAGGTACACCGAGGGATCTCGCATTTGTTGTTGTGATCTGCGAGATTCCTCCCTACTGGTCGGAATGACAAGAGGGCCGAAGCTTTACAAGTGGCTCGAATTGTGCTACAATAGTGTTAGTTACCTAGGAATTCCTAGGAAATTCACACTAAAATCAATACGCATATGCCTACTGTACAGAATGCAGTAGCAACGAAAGTAAAGGTGAGCCTTGGGGCATCACTCTTTATTGGCGTTGCCACCGCAGTTACTTTTAGCATTGGGGGTGCGATGTTGGCTGGCCTTGCGCCTGGATCAGTTGTAGGCGGCACATGCTACAAGCAGACGGGTTACCCAACCCTGTACCAGGATGCAAACATGACGACGGTTGCGACAGGTTCTTGCACCACAGTACTGCCAACAACCGAAAAACCGTACATGTTGCAAGCGATTACCGATGGACAGAGTCTTATTGGTGAGCCAGCTGCACCATATTTTGATTTTGTTGCAGCTTCTTCTGATACCAAGAGTTTTGGAGAAATAAATTATGGTTATTTCTATGCCAGCTCGACTTTTGAGACAAGTGAAGCACTCGTTATTCGATCATTGCCTCGAGATGGTCAAAATGGAGCGTTAGCAAATGTGCTTACTATTAAAACAGATGTTGGTGTACTGAATATCTGTTTCCCGAAGGTTGGTCAGATTGAAGGACGATTCTTTGTAGGAAAATCTGGAACTTTATATACCGATGCTGCACTCACAAAACGAGCTACTATGGAAATGTGCGGTGTATCACTCGCCCGCGCCGCGACGCCCACGAGTATCACGGCTGGGTCACGCCTCATGAATAGTGATTATATTTCGTTGGGTCGTAGTTCCTACTACAACGGTGGTCTTGGCACTTTCTCGGACTACAGTTTTAGTACAAATTCCTATAACAACATCATTCCTGGCTCTAAAGCTCCACTTAGTCTTACCCAGTCACTTGGTTTGCCCCACCCCGCACCAATCTATCCTTACATAACGCCCGCTGACATACTCACCTTGACTACTGATACCGGCACACTCAATCTTTGTCTACCCAGTCGGTCGTTTAGTTTCATTTTTGACGGTGGGTACCTGTTCGCCGGCAAAGACGGCACGCTCTATGAAGATGCACTTCTTACGAAAAAGTCCACCACCGAAGCGTGCGCGACCATATTGGCTCGTGCTGCCACGCCCACGACCGTTACTGCCGGGTCGCGCCTCCTGGATACTGGGTATATTACCCTTAGCCGGGGCGGGTACGACTACAGCAGCCACGGTTCCTTCTATGGCAATAGCTTTAGCACGGGGTACGATAGCGGCACCATGATCCCTGGCTCCAAGGCTCCGCTGCGGTTGATGCACCGTGTTGGGTACAATTACTCCAACCCAACTTATCCGTATACAACTGCAGAAGACGTGTTAACGCTTACTACAGATATAGGTACGCTTAATGTTTGCTTGCCAAGCATTACCTACGCGAATGAAAGTGATGGTGGCTACCTCTCCGCTGGCAAAGATGGCAGCACCTATAACGATGCACTGTTGCAAAGTCTTGCGAAGAAGTGCGAGCTCCAACCAATTATTAAAGAAATTACGGTAGAATAGATACGTTGAAAACCGCCAACCCCTTCCCACCAGGAAGGGGTTTTGCTATACAAAGGTAACTATGCCGAACTTCTGGCAAACCCTCCCGAAGCCCATTTTAGCGCTGGCCCCCATGGCCGGGGTTACGGACACGGCTTTTCGGCAAATGTGCAAAGCCGGGGGTGCCGACGTGCTGTACACGGAATTCGTTTCTACGGATGCCATTGTGTATGAGAGCAAGAAGACCTTCGAGATGCTCAAGTTCTCGGCCGCCGAGCAACCGGTGGTATGCCAGGTCTTCGGCAAGAATCCCGAGCACTACTTTAAAAGTGCTAAAGTGCTGGCCGATTTAGGCTTTGCGGGTATCGACATTAATTTCGGCTGCCCCGCATACAAGGTGGTTAAGCACGGCGGGGGAGTAACGCTTATGCGCCGGCCAGACCTAGTGCGGGAAATTGTGCAGGCCACGTGCGAAGGCTCGCCGATTCCCGTGTCTATTAAAATCCGCGCCAGTATTTGCAAGGAAGGTTGCGCCGTGGATGATCCGGAAGGGCAAGTCACTGCACTCGACCTTATTGAGGTCATCAAAGGTTTACCGGTAGCTACCGTTATGATTCATGGCCGTAGCTTTGAACGGCCTTTTGACGGTGCGCCAGATGTGGATGCTATTACCCAGGTGAAGAAAGCTTTCCCGGGCATTGTGCTGGCTAATGGCGGCGTACACACACCCGAAGACGCCAAAGCGCTCCTAGATCAGACTGGGGCCGATGGCGTGGGCGTGGCCCGCGGCAGCTGGGGCCGACCCTGGCTGTTTGAAGAGATTAAAGCTTACCTCGCCACTGGGCGGTACATCCCGCGGGATTGGGAAGCCACCAAGCATGCCATACTCCAACATGCGCAGATTGCCTTTGCTGCGCATGGCCCGCGCGGACTTATTGAGCTGCGCAAGCACCTGGCGTGGTACGTGAAAGGTTTGCCAAACGCGGCGGCTTTGCGTGGGAAGTTGGTGCGGTCCACAACGTATGAGGATGTTGTGGGGGCGTTGAGTGTTTCGGTGTAATCACTGGGGCTGAAGTTTGAACGTGACGACGAAGTGGTGTACATGCTGCTTTTGTGGTCATTCACGAGATTGCCACCTTTTCTGGCGGCAGAAAAGGTGGCACCCAAAGACCGCTGGGGTCCTGCTACGTGCACGTGTCCTAGGATATCTTCACTCTGGATGCAAGGGCACGGAGCAGTTCCCCAGACCCGGTTTTTCAAAATAGGTACGTTGCTTTAAGTTCATCTGCAAGAGCTTACATTTTGAACACATCCCTCTCCTCTGGTAGGAGAGGGTCCGCAAAGCGGGGGAGAGGAGGTATTACAAACGAAAACCCGATCGCTATTGACGATCAGGTTTTCGGGTTAACCTCTCCTATGCCTTGAGGTTTTTGTTTTTGCTTACGAAGCGAGCAGCGTGGCAATGCTCTCGACGCTGAAATCTGCGCTGCCCGTCTTGGTGACGTTCACGTAAATTGCACCACCCCAGCTTGCGGGGATGCTCTGCGCGGCGCAGCTCACCACTTTGGTGTTAAGCGCTTGCAGCTTGGTGGCGTCGTACTTCGCTACGACTTCAGCCACTTTCTGTGCGGCGGTGTTCTTGGTATTTGCAAACGAGCTGGCGTTGTCTGCCTGCACGAACGCGACCAAGCAACCCTTGCTGGCTGCCCATGCGCCGTTGGTGTACACGGCGGATTGTGCCTGCGCATCTTTATCCTTGAACGCGGCCAGGTTTGGGCCAATGCTGTCTGTCGCATTGCCGATTGCCCAGATGAAGAACAAGCCCAAGAAGAAAACGAAAACAAAGCTCAGGGCGAGAACCACCGGGGAACCGTAGTTAACTTTGTGGTCAAACATGCTTTCCATAGTTCTCACCTCCTTTCACTATGACGGATAGAATTATTACACTTTAGGGGTCGCCTGCATAGCTGCCTCCTGCTTGGGCAGTTCTACAAAGCTACTCACAATAACCCGCAGATCTTCCAGCTGTACCTCTTTGTTCCCTTGGCTGGATTTGCCCGTTTCAATTTGCTCCAGGTGCACGCGCGATCCGGCCTCGTCCAGGATGTCGATAGCTTTATCGGGGAAAACGCGCTCTTGTAGGTGCTCTTGCGCCAGCGCAACAATGGCTTCTAAAATCGCATCCGAGTAGGTAACGTGGTGGTAACTTTCGTACTTTTTTCGCAGCCCTTTGAGAATTTCAACGGTTTGTTCTGCGGAGGGCTCGGCCACAATGACCGGTTGGAAGCGGCGTTCCAGGGTTTGATCTTTTTCGACATACTTTTGGTATTCCTCTAGCGTGGTGGCGCCAATTACTTGCAGCTCTCCGCGCGCGAGGGCGGGTTTCAGGATGTCGGCAGCGTCAATTGCCCCAGTTGCTTCACCGGCTTCGGCCAGGGTGTGGATTTCATCAATGAATAAAATAATGTGTCGCTCGGCAGCAATAATTTCGTCAACCAGAGATTTTAAACGTTTTTCAAATTCCCCGCGGTACTTGGTGCCGGCCACCAGCCCCGAGAGGTCGAGGGCCAGCCCGCGTTTGGTCTTGAGAGTTTCGGGAACATTACCGGTTGCCAGTTCGTTTGCCAACTCCTCGACAATTGCGGTTTTGCCCACCCCCGACTTGCCAATGAGTACCGGATTGTTCTTGGTGCGGCGAGAGAGGATTTCAATAACCCGGTAAATTTCGTGCTTGCGGCCAATGACCGGGTCCAGCTTCCCCGATTTGGCCATGGCGGTAAGATCTTTGGAATACAAGTTCAGCATGTGCCCGCTGGTGTGCAGGCTGCCGCTCTCGGTTTGCTTGCGCAGCGCCATAATAACTATGATGATGACTCCAAAGGCGACGGCAATGAGCAGGGGAGTATTCATAGGTTTAGAGCCAGCGCTTCCATTTGAATAGTCCTACGGCCATGACGCTAACCCCAACAAGAATGCCGAGCAAGCTGTAGAACCCATAGGCGGTGCCCACGAGCGGGGTGTGGGGCAGTCGGGCGGCAAATATCGTGGTAATAAGCGTGAGTGTGAAAATGACTACCGAAATGGTGGTATAGGTTTTCATCACGTCGTTCAAGCGGTACGAGATAAGCGACTCGTTGGTTTCTTGTAGTGCCTCCACCGCCTCTTTAAACGCCTCGAGGTTGTCCCAGATTTCTTTGGACCGTTCAACCGTATTGCTCAAGACATTGTTTACGTGTTCCGCATTGGGCAGGTTGAGCACGCGTTGCGCTAGGGTAAGTTTTTTAATGGTATTTTTTTGCGCCTGCATAATCTTGCGGAAATCTACAATGTTCCGGCGGGTGACGAGGATTTCTTCGACCATTTCTTTCTGCTTATCGCGAAAAATCAGCCGCTCGATTGCGTGTAGATCCAGCGAGATGTGGTCCAGCATGGGGAAGCAGGCACCCAGCAGGCGGTTGATGAGGCCGATGACTGTGAGAAGCACATCCGGGGAGGGATTCGTAGACTTGGCTTGGGCGTGGAATTCTTTAAAGGTCTCTTCTAATACGTGCCGTTTATTGTCGTGAATGGTAATGAGGAAGTCCTTGCCAATAAAAAAATCAATTTCCGAAGATTCTATCTCCCGAGTTTGGCGGTTGTAGATGGGGAACATGAGTACCAGGAAGGCGTAGCGATCATACACCTCCAGCTTCGGTCGCTGGCCCGTGCTCACGCAATCTTTAATATCGAGTGCGCTAAAGTACGGGAAGTGCTCCCGCAGGTACTGGATTTCTGGTGTATCATCAGCCGTCGCCCCGGTGAGGTTAATCCACCGGAAGCTTGGTGCCGATGCTTCGGCTATTGGCATAGTGAGGTTTGTTTTCGCTGCTTTTTCTAACTTCTAAACATATTCTAGCACGTTTTGGAGCTTTTGGCAAGTTCGTGGGGTAATAAAAAATCCCTGACATGAACATGCTTTGTGCATCATTCATGTCAGGGAAGTTATGTTAGTAAGGACGGCGCGGGTCATCCTGAAGAATAACTTTGTAATAGTTATCTCCTTTACCAAGACTGAACGAATAATCCTTCGTGCGGGTTTCGTAGGGTACCAACGTTGTCCATTCAATATGTACTTGAACGGATGCAGCCTGCTGTGGTACCCGCAGGGTGACTTTTCCGTCCGCCCCAGATGTTGCTGCTGACGCATAGTCGACAACTGTTGCGTGCACATCGGGTAACGGTTCAGGATGAGTTGCACGCTCGAAGTAAAGTGTGAGTCCTGGGTACGAAGCTAAAATGTCGGGTAGCCGATCGCAACTCGTTATCGTAAGGAACCCGAAGGTACTAACGATAAAAAGTATAAATATTGAAAGAAAACTATATCGACGCATGGTGCGCCTCCTCTATTTGTAGGTTATGAAAGTACAAGGTGAACACCGGAGCATAGCATAGCCAGACTGGTTTGTCAATCCCTTGTACTGGACGGCCACATCGTGTGCAATCCCATGGTGGCTTCGGCGAAGGC
>JBBTRU010000044.1:0-3743 GCA_038065015.1 Patescibacteria group bacterium
GGGTATACCGGTTCGGCGCTCTTCCTGCTCGAAAATGCTGCCGGGGCTGGCGCGGTGGTGGGAGATACGCTCGAGGAACTCGCATCTTTCATCAAGGCTGTGCCTGCGGCGAGCAAGAAAAAAATCGGCATCTGTCTGGATACCTGCCACGCCTTTGCTAGCGGGTATGATCTGCGAACAAAGGCTGCCGTTGATGCCTTTTTGAAAAAATTTGACAAGCTCATTGGCCTGCAATACCTAAAGCTCTTCCACGTAAACGATAGTAAAATGGGTTTGGGTGACCACCGCGATAGGCACGAACACATTGGGGAAGGCAAAATTGGTTTGGCCGGTTTCAAGGCACTCTGCAGCCACCCCAAACTAAAAAATATTGACTTGATTCTCGAAACCCACCACGACGGCAAGCACATCAAGGATATTGCCTTGCTCAAGAAGCTCCGGGCATGAAGCTCTCACCCCGATACGAAAAAATCTACCGCAAGCTCCCGCCCGCTGTTTGGCTGCTCATTGGGACGCTCCTGCTTTTCATCCTGCTCTCGGGCTTCACCAACTTCAACGTCGTGCTGGGTCGCACGTGGCTGGAGCAACAACCGCTGAAGCCCGTTGATGCCCTCGTCATTCTCGGCGGCGGTATTAACGAGGAAACCGGGGTACTCTCTTTCAAAACCGAAGAGCGCGTGCGCACCGGGGCCAAACTCTACCTGGAAGACCACATTGCACCGGTGATTGTGGTGTCGGGTGGAAAGGTTGGGGACAACCCGTTTGCCGAAGCGCCGGCCATGGCCACGCTGCTGCAAACCCTCGGAGTGGTGGAAAATAACATCCTGCAGGAAGACAAATCCCAGAACACCCTGGAAAATGCCGCTAATGTCGTGATTCTGGGTAAAAAATTGGGCTGGCGGAACATCATCGTTCTCACCAGTGACTTCCACACCAGCCGAGCCTGCACGTTCTTCCGCAATGCCGGTGCCCCGCCGGTTACCTGCCGGGCGGCTGATCGCTCTACCGTGCAACAAACGTCATTCGTTCGGCGCTTGCAAAGCACGAAAGTTGTACTGCGCGAGTACGCCGCGAACTGCTACTATTGGCTTACCGGGAAGCTATAATTACGAATTACGAAAATGGATACGAATATACGAAATACGAATACAGAAGTAAAATGAAAAATATTCGTAATTCGTACTTTCGTAGGTTGCGATTCGTAGTTCGTAATACTCATTCGTAATTCGTAACCCATGCAACCAATCACCATTGCAAAACGTGCAGCCGACCAAGCCGGGAAGCTCCTGCTCAAACGCTTCCAGAACCTGCACCGCCGAGACGTTGACGCAAAATCTGCGCACGAGCTCGTGACGTCCGCAGATAAAGCCGCCAATCTGCTCATCCAGCGAACGCTGCGCAAAGCCTTTCCGAACATTGGCGTGCTCTCGGAAGAGGGGCACAACCGGCCGGGCAAACTCCGCTGGGTCATCGACCCGCTGGATGGCACGACAAACTTCGTCCTGCACGTACCCTTCTTTGGCGTGTCCATTGCGCTCATGGATGGTGACACGCCGCTCTTCGGGGTCATTACCTGCCCGCCTACGAAAGAAACATTCATTGGCGCGCGTGGCCAAGGGGCGACGAAGAACGGCAAACCTATGCATCGCCATTCCAGCCGGCCCTTGAACCAGGCAATCATTGGCTACGGCTACAGCCATTCCAGCCGGTCACTCCACGCCTCGCTCGTCATTGCCGAGAAACTTAGCCATCACTTGCGCTCGGTGCGGCACGCCGGCTCCACCGCCCTGGACCTCGCCTACCTGGCAACGGGCAGGCTCGATGCGGTCATCATCGCCGGGCCCATAAACCTCTGGGACGTTGCCGCCGGTGTGGTCATTGCCGAAGAAGCTGGTTCCGCACTGCAAGATGAGCACGGGAAAACCTGGACGCCGAAAAGCCGCGATCTCTACGCCGGGCCACCCGCAACGCTAAAGGCACTGCGACATTTTACCCGATAAACAAAACTATCCCGCCGTAAAGCGGGATAGGGTATGGTGATGAAAATTTACCGAGTGACGCTAATCGTTGCCCCTTGCTCCGCATCTGGAGCGCACACGGTTATGCGGCTGGTGGTGGCGTTCTTGTACACTTCGTAACCCGCGCCATTGGTTGAAACGCCGGTTGGGTCGGTGGGAATTGCCACCAGGTACTTGGCATTGTTAGTGAGGTTGATGAGGTCAGTGAGGCCCGTGCACGTACCGCCAGTCTTGCAAACCTCTTGCGTCGCCACGCCACAGGCAACACCGTTGGTAATGGTTGCGGGTGCAACCCCGTTGTTATCAATGGCGTACTGGTACACGGCATTCAAAATCGTCGTCACGTCAGCACTCCGCTGCGCATTCTTCGTATCGCCCAGCTGCTTGTTGGGGTTAATTGCCAAAATGACAATGCCGGCCAGGATGCCGATGGCGGCGACGACTAAGAGAATTTCAATAAGGGTAAATCCACGAAGGGAATTTCGCATACGCACGGAAGTTAATTTGAGCTAGTTACAGTATACGCTGGCTAGGCTAGTTCGCAACCTCCTGCCAGCTGGTGAGCGTCACGGGTGCCACCGTAGCAACTGTAATGCTGACGCGTCGGACCACCGTGCCAACGGTCCCGCTGGCAACCACGAGCCGGGTCGTCCCGCCGGTGTTGGTAATTGTCGCCGAACACGTCCCCGCGCCTAGGGTAAGCGGGATTGTCCCCGTGAAAGCGGGGGTGGAGCGGATGGTATTGAGCGCGGTTTCGGCGCACGCGTTTGCCAGGTTCTTCGCCTGCACCGATTGCCCGCTGGCAAAAGCCGAACGAGAAGCCCCCACCCCCAGCAAGACGAGTGAGAGGGCAATGGCGACGCCAACTGCCCCCAGGATGAGGACGCTGATGAGCGTTATGAACGCTTTGGGTTTACGGGCGAACATGGGCAGTGGTGGTGAAAGTCTTGCTGTAGTCGTACTCCTGGCGAGTGCTGGTGCTGGCGTAGGTGAGGGTAAACTGCACGCGCAGCGTTTCGGACGCGGCGCTGCGACTTATATTAGTAAACGTGAGCGCCGATGCAGTCACGCGCGTATTCGTCAGCGTGGCAGGACTTCCTGCCCCTTCGGTAATACGGAGCGCGCCAGCCGACAGATCAAACACTGTGGGGCTGTTCCCAGGAGGCGTTACGGCCAAGGTGACGCTACTGCCGCTGGTACCGATGGCCGGCACGGTGATACTCGTAGCATTGCGAATAACTTGCGTGATGCGCTGCATGGCGGCAATGCCTTGTTGCTCCACCTCGGCAATGGTCTGGTGCTTCACCCGCGCTTGCAGCGTCAGGATGAGGAAACCGGAAACGGCCGCGACCATCACGGATGTGAGCGTAATGTAGAGCAGCAGCTCAATGAGCGTGAAACCCCGAATGTGACGCGTGCGCGGTTTCATGGCTGGACGACGATGAGCTCCTGTGCATTCGGTGCACCCACGGCAATTGCACGATCAGTTGTTGCATCGTAGGCAATGCCATTGAGGACACCCGCGGCATTGTATATGCCGAGCAAGGCAGGCGCGGCTGGTACGGTAACATTCACCACCTGCAGCTCTGCAGTGGCTAGCGATGTTGCCAGGAATACCTGCGTATTACCGCTGCCCAGGCTGAGGCTAATGTCGTTTACGGTGCCACCGACGTTCAGCGAACCCAGGAGCGTTGGCGCCAACGGATTTGCTGCATCGGCAACATA